>NZ_JAAKUJ010000038.1:0-511 GCF_049175075.1 Aeromonas sp. 600774 | reverse complement strand
ATTCATGACTGGGGTGAAGTCGTAACAAGGTAACCCTAGGGGAACCTGGGGTTGGATCACCTCCTTACCTTAAGATGTCGTGTTGTTGAGTGTTCACACAGATTGCCTTGATTCAAGTTTAGAGACAGTACACGAAGTGGGTCTGTAGCTCAGGTGGTTAGAGCGCACCCCTGATAAGGGTGAGGTCGGTGGTTCGAGTCCACTCAGACCCACCACTTCGTTCCCGATTATGGGGCTATAGCTCAGCTGGGAGAGCGCCTGCTTTGCACGCAGGAGGTCTGCGGTTCGATCCCGCATAGCTCCACCATAATCGGTACTGAATTTTGCGAGAAGCAAAAGCCATGAGTTGAACCAAATGTTCAATCTATGTCTTTGACTTCTTTATGAAGTTTGCTCTTTAACAATCTGGAAAGCTGATTTAAAAAGTAGTTCTAAAACATTTGTTACAAGTGCTTTGGAAACTTCTTGGCGAAAACCAAATTTTATTTGGTCCTTGTTGTACGACAACAAG
>NZ_JAAKUJ010000037.1:0-617 GCF_049175075.1 Aeromonas sp. 600774 | reverse complement strand
TGCAGGGATAGACCCCACAGACCAATCCAGATAGTCAGCAGCATGATCAAGGCGATGATGCCGCCAAATTCCCGCACTAGTTCCTGCCAAGTTATTGCCTCCTGTTGGGTACTGACGCGCCAGCGATTGGAAAGGCCCTCCAGCTCATCCGGCGGAATCATGGCTATCACTTGATCCAGGATGTCCCTTAAAATCCGGCGCTCCGGGGGAACAGCAAAAGCTGCGCTTATTGGAATAGATTCAAAAAGTTCACCCGTAATGAACAGGCTGTCCTGAAACTTGCTATTTATGTAGTACTTGGCAACTCGCAATGGAAGCACGGTCACATCACAAAGCTTGCTTGCCACACAACGCAATGCATCTTCGATGCGATCGAACTGCTTGGCCTTCAACTGGCCATACTCTTCCTCAATCGCCTGTTCGGAAATAAAATCCTTTACCATCGCAACCGTACCGGTTTTAAGTAACGTCTCCGGCACCGTTGCCTCGTGACTGACTCCTACAACATAAGCTAAAGGATCCGGTACAAAGGCGCGGCTAAACAAATAACTACTTCTACGTGCGTCCGATGGGCTCAATACCGCTATGTCTACCTGACGCTCGTCAAGCAGCTTTAG
>NZ_JAAKUJ010000036.1:0-648 GCF_049175075.1 Aeromonas sp. 600774 | reverse complement strand
ATTCATGACTGGGGTGAAGTCGTAACAAGGTAACCCTAGGGGAACCTGGGGTTGGATCACCTCCTTACCTTAAGATGACGAAGTTGTTGAGTGTTCACACAGATTGCCTTGATTCAAAGTAGTTAGAGCAAAGACCTGATGCGAAAGCGTCAGTGCTTGTTTGGTGAAAGCCAAACGAGAGAAGCCCTATCATTGGGTTTTGGGATGTGAATAATGGCGCTCGGCCTCGCAGGCTCGGCACTCGCCATTACCCAAAATCTGCACTGCTGACGCAGCGCAAAGATGATTTTGGGTCCCCTTCGTCTAGAGGCCTAGGACACCGCCCTTTCACGGCGGTAACAGGGGTTCGAATCCCCTAGGGGACGCCACTTCTCTTCTTGCTAACAAGAATGCAGACATAAGCAGTCATGTTTATGTCTGTTTTCTTCGGCCTTGAGCCGTTGCAAACATGCTCTTTAACAATCTGGAAAGCTGATTTAAAAAGTAGTTCTCAAACATTTGTTACAAGTGCTTTGGAAACTTCTTGGCGAAAACCAAATTTTATTTGGTCCTTGTTGTACGACAACAGGCTGTGCCGGTTTCACCGACACTTCTTGGGGTTGTATGGTTAAGTGACTAAGCGTACATGGTGGATGCCTTGGCAGTCAG
>NZ_JAAKUJ010000035.1:0-650 GCF_049175075.1 Aeromonas sp. 600774 | reverse complement strand
GAGGCCTTGTCCTCTTCATGCAGTCGAGCACGGCGCAAGGTCAGTTCCAGCAACCCAATAATTGCATTCATGGGTGTACGAATCTCATGGCTCATGGTCGCCAAAAAAGTCGACTTGGCACGATTGGCCTCCTGAGCATCCTGGCTGGCCAGGGCCAGCTCTTCTAACAAACGCAGCCGCTCGCTCACATCGATCCAGCCCCCAATGACCCCTTGAACACTCCCCTCAAGATCAAAGTAAGGTTGAACCCAGTGATAAACATCGACAACGCCTGTTGTCATTGACAAGCGATGATCACCTTGCCTGACACACCGCACTGTACGTGCCATGCTGAAATCCTCTAGCAAGGGAGCCAGGAAAGGCCAGCGCCGTATATCTTCCTCCATGGTAGTGCCCAGCAGACTATCTTTCTCCTCACCAAAAAAACCAGCATAGGAGCTGTTACACAGCACCAGTCTATCCTCCTGATCCCGGGCATAAATGGGATGAGGTGTGCCATCAACCAGATCTTCGATGAACTTGAGCTGCGTGCTCAAGGCCGCTTCAGCAGCTCTACGCTGGCGCACCTGCTTGTGCAGGGATAGACCCCACAGACCAATCCAGATAGTCAGCAGCATGATCAAGGCGATGATGCCGCCAAATTCCCGCAC
>NZ_JAAKUJ010000034.1:0-810 GCF_049175075.1 Aeromonas sp. 600774 | reverse complement strand
TATACCATCTCGCGCTGAAGCTATTGAGGCGCTGAAACGTGGAGAGATCGACTTCTTAAGCACGTCTAATGCCTATGAAGAACAACAGCAGCTATTGTTAACAGATAAATATATGCCGGATGATCCAGCTATATATAAAAATATACATGTAGATGAACATGACATACGAACTGTGGCTGTTCCAGAGTATTATCTTCCCACAATTGATGTGAAGCGATATCTACCAGGCATACAAATAAAAATGTATCCATCTCGTTACAGCGCACTCGCTGCCGTTGCTTATGGGCAAGTAGATGCTGTGATGCTGGATATGATTTCAGGAAATTTCATTGTTAATAAGTTTTACCAAGACAGTATTCAGTTATTAAAGCCACTATATCGAGATACTCATGGTTTTTCATTTTCTTTAGACAGGAGAAATCAACGACTAAAAAAGATTATAAATATTGCTTTAGAGGAGATACTAGACGGAAAACGTGAGGAAATTGCAAAGCGTTGGAATGGAGGTGGACTTTCTATCAGCGCGCGTAAGGTTGAGTTAAGTAACGAGCAGTGGAACTGGCTAGGTAAACAAAAAAAAATAAAAATTGGCGTTAATGATGGTGTTCCTCCGCTTAGCTTTCTAGATGTAAATAACACCTTGCATGGGGTTGTTGCTGACTTGCTGCAAGTTCTGCGGGCGAAACTGGGTGTTGAAATAGAGATTGTACCGGTTAAGACGACTACACAGATGCTAAAGCTGCTTGACGAGCGTCAGGTAGACATAGCGGTATTGAGCCCATCGGACGCACGTAGAAGTAGTTATTTGTT
>NZ_JAAKUJ010000033.1:0-974 GCF_049175075.1 Aeromonas sp. 600774 | reverse complement strand
AGACAGCACTCCAGCTCCTCCAGTCCCACTGGTTTGAACAGGCAATCGTCCATGCCAGCCGCCAGTCCCTCGCTCACCTGCTCCTGACGGGCATCAGCCGTCAACCCCAAGATAAGGCAACGATGAGCCCCCCTATCCAATTCCAGAGATCTATATTGGCGAGTCAATTCAAAACCACTCATGCCGGGCATATTGAAGTCGGTGATCATTACGTCAAAGGGCACTTTAACAAGAAGATCCAACGCATCGGCACCCGACTCAACAGCCGTTGCATCATGCCCGAGATACGCCAACTGCTGACTGACCAGCAGCCGGTTAGTAGGGTGATCATCCACGATCATGACCCGTAGCTGACGGGTATAGCCCGTCATCGTGCCCAATGCCACTGGCGATGCAGGCTCGACTGCGCTGGCCAACGGCAACTTCATCTCGATACTGACACAAGTGCCGCGTCCGAGTTCACTCTCAAGCAACAGAGCCCCTCCCATCAACTCACAGAGCGAGCGGGAGATCATCAGACCGAGACCCGTGCCAGAACGCTGGATGTGCTCAGGCTGCCTCGCCTGACCAAAAGGCTGGAACAGCCTGGCTTGATCAGCGGGAGCAATGCCTATGCCCGTATCCCGAATAGCCAGCTGCAAAGTACACCAGCCGTCACTGGCTTTTGATTGCAACTCGACCCGCACCGATCCCTTATCCGTGTACTTTATGGCATTGCTGATAAGATTGGAGAGGATTTGTTTGTAGCAGATACTATCGACCAGAACCCAGCGAGGCTCACTGGCTGCGAGCTCCAGTTGCAAGTTCTTTTGTCTGGCCAGAGCGGTAAATACAGTGACGACCGAAGCCGTCAGCGCCACGATGTCATGGGATTCCGGCCTTAGTTCGAGCCGACCGGACTCTATCTTGGAAATATCCAGAATATCGCCAATCAGGCTCAACAGATCCTTGGCCGAACCATGGGCGATGGAGAG
>NZ_JAAKUJ010000032.1:0-1164 GCF_049175075.1 Aeromonas sp. 600774 | reverse complement strand
GCGCAATCAGAGTCTTTTTCATCTTGATATTTCCTACACATTTTCTGATGGGGGCATTTGCTGCCACCCGTTTGATTCCACGCACCCAAGGTGCATTCCCTTTCCAGCTTGCAGGACTTGTTTGCCCAAGCAACTCTGCCGATTACCGAAGCGTGATGCCTCGCCAATCAGCTCATATTTTCGCCGACAAAGATACTGGACGGACCTGCCTGAATCGATTTAATGATGTGTAGGAAAAGTCCTAAAAGGTGGTTGTTGTATGCAACTTAAATGAGTGCTGACCTGACTGCTTTACAGATGGATTTGTTGCTCGCTATTTATTTGATTTATATGGTTTTTATGCTTTTATTTAAAATCAAATAGTCATTGTGATTTTTTATGGTGGATTGTATGAACTCGTCAGAGACAATGATATCGAGAGAAAGGAGCCAAAAGAAATCTGTTACGCATAACGCTATGATTTATATCGCTAAAATTGAGCATTGCAAGCTGGGAATGGCACTGAAATTAGCAAATGGTTTAAATGTGTAACATGTTATTAATATCTGGGTGCTATATGGTGCATATGCTGCATTTATAGTTAGTATGCGCAGCATCAAATTTTTAGTAGGTAGATATATGGCAAAAATATTGATAGTGGATGATCACCCAGCCATCAGGATGGCTGTTCGTATTCTGTTGCAGCAAGACGATCATCATATTGTCGCTGAGGTTGATAATGGCGTGGATGCTATTTTGGTTGCACGTACAAATAACCCTGACATAGTCATTCTAGATATAGGCATTCCTAAGCTAGATGGTGTTGAGGTTATTAAAAGACTTAAGGATATGGATGCTGAAATTAAAGTTGTAATATTATCTGCTCAAGCTACACATCATATTATGGTGCGCTGCTTGCAAGCTGGTGCAGATGGGTTTATATCAAAGTTAGATGATCTTTCTTTGCTGAAAAGTGTACTTGTTAAAATTGGTAAAGGCCAGCTGTGCTTCCCTAGAAATGTAATGGCCGGGGCGAGGTATGCTCATGAAGTTGATCGCGAAGATGTCTTATCTGTCCTCTCTGATAGAGAAATGAGTGTGTTAATGCAAATATGTCAGGGGCATACCAACAAACAAATTGCAGAGAGTATGTTGCTTAGTGAAAAAACAGTCAGTACGTACAAA
>NZ_JAAKUJ010000030.1:0-1744 GCF_049175075.1 Aeromonas sp. 600774 | reverse complement strand
CATAGGCATTAGACGTGCTTAAGAAGTCGATCTCTCCACGTTTCAGCGCCTCAATAGCTTCAGCGCGAGATGGTATATTTTTCACAACGATCTCGATACGCAACAAATGGCTCAACATTCCAACAATGTCAGCGGTAACTCCTTCGTATGCATTAGCGCGTAGTGTAATATCCATAGGAGGATTATCAGGCATTGGGACTCCGAGCACCAAGCGCCCCTTATTTCGCAACCAAAGCCATTCTTCCACATGTAATGGCAAAAAATTTTTATCAATATATTCACTGTCATTTCGCGAATACACATGCAAGAATGGCGACTCAACATGACTTGCTGAGGCAAAAAATGCGCATAATAAGGCCAGAGCGGCTACGTATGATGCTTTCATATTCACAGTAACTCTTGGCGCTTGGCCAGGCTAATCAGGTCAACCATATTGGTCACATTCAGTTTCTGCATCAACCGAGTTTTGTACGTACTGACTGTTTTTTCACTAAGCAACATACTCTCTGCAATTTGTTTGTTGGTATGCCCCTGACATATTTTCATTAAGACACTCATCTCTCTGTTAGATAGGGCTGAAAGGAGATCTTTCTTATCGACTGCATGAGCATTTCTAGCACCATGAATAACCTCTTGCGGGAAGTGAAGTTGACCTTTTTTAATTTTAATTAGTGCACTTTTTAGCAAAGAAAGATCATCCGTTTTGGATATAAAACCATTCGCTCCAGCTTGCAGACAGCGCACAATGGTATGATGTGTGGCTTGTGCAGAAAAAATTATTATTTTAATTTCCGGATCGATTTCTTTGATTCTTTTGATTACCTCAATACCATCCAGTCTGGGAATTACAATATCTAGGATGACTATGTCATGGGTATTTGTACGTGCAACCAAAACAGCATCTACGCCATTGTCAACCTCTGCAATAATATGATGATCGTCTTGCTGAAACAGGATGCGAATAGCCATCCTGATGGCTGGGTGATCATCCACTATCAATATTTTTCTCATATACTTTCCTGCAATGATACCACTTAACATTGCTTATATTAACTATAAAAACATCAAGCGTACCATATGGCGTTTTAATGTTGATAATGTGTTGCGTAATTTAGGTGAAAAATCATATCCCCGCACCTAATCGATAGTTATCTAATATTTTTATACTAAATCATCAATAACTTATAGAGCGATGTGTTCTTTTGAATCTCGATTTTTCATTCGCTAGTTCCCGAATGGCAACCACTCTCATCGGCCACCGTCAGAAGCACGCGCCATCTAGATAAAAAAATACCAAAGTTCATAAAAATCAAAAATATAATAAAATTAATAAACTGATAAGCGAATGAAAACGTTTCGTTTTAAGTTGCTGGTTACAGTCACATTTTGAGATTTTTCCTACACAGCATTCAATCGATCCAAACTGGCCTGACCGCTATCTTTGCTTTCTTTTTCTGGCGAAAAGATGAGCTGGTTGATGAAGCACTGCGCTTTGGCAACCGGCAAGGTTGCTTGGACGAACCTGTCCGGCAAGGTTGAAATGGAAGGCACCTTGGGTGCGTGAAATCAAACGGGTGGCAGCAAATGCCCCCATCAGAAAATGTGTAGGAAATATCAAGATGAAAAAGACTCTGATTGCGCTGACTGTTGCAGGACTGGGCTTTGCCGCCGCCGCTCAGGCCGCTGTGGAAGCCACTGCCACTGCCACCTGGAAGGCTACAGCCAAGAAAGACACTGTGTCTGA
>NZ_JAAKUJ010000029.1:0-2024 GCF_049175075.1 Aeromonas sp. 600774 | reverse complement strand
TTTTATCCCTGCCAGCCAGAGAGGCGTTCAACACATCTCTGGCCAGTGATTTACTTACCGAGGATCTCGGTCAACATCCGCTCCACACCGACGGTCCACTCCGGCAGCACCAGCTCGAAGGTGCGCTGGAATTTGCTGGTATCAAGGCGGGAGTTATGGGGGCGTTTGGCCGGGGTCGGGAAGGCACTGGTCGGCACCGCATTGAGCTGCGTCACCGCCAGTTCAACACCGGCCTCTCTGGCTTTGGCAAACACCAGCTGGGCGTAGTCAAACCAGGTGGTGGTGCCGGAGGCAATCAGATGGTACAGCCCGGCGACCTCGGGGTTGCGCTGCGCCACGCGGATCGCATGAGCGGTGCAATCAGCCAGCAACTCGGCGCCGGTCGGAGCGCCAAACTGGTCATTGATGACTGACATCTCGCTACGCTCTTTGCCAAAGCGCAGCATGGTCTTGGCAAAGTTGGCACCCCGAGCGGCATAGACCCAGCTGGTGCGAAAAATCAGGTGACGGGAACAAAGCGCGGCCCCTTGCTCACCCGCCAGCTTGGTTTCGCCATAGACGTTGAGCGGAGCGGTGGCATCGGTTTCCACCCAGGGACGCTCACCGCTGCCATCGAACACATAGTCGGTGGAGTAATGCACCAGCCAGGCACCCAAGGCTTCCGCTTCTTTGGCTATCGCAACCACGCTGGTCGCGTTGAGCAGCTCGGCAAACTCCCGCTCGCTTTCGGCCTTGTCGACTGCGGTGTGGGCTGCGGCATTGACAATCACGTCCGGCTTGACCAGACGTACCGTGTCGGCCACCCCGGCCGGGTTGCTGAAATCACCGCAATAATCGGTCGAGTCAAAATCGACGGCCGTGATACGCCCGAGCGGCGCCAGTGCGCGTTGCAGCTCCCAGCCTACCTGACCGTTTTTGCCAAACAGCAAAATATGCATCAGGCACGCTCCCCGTAATTCTGCTCAATCCAGGATTGATAGGAGCCACTCTTCACGTTGTTGACCCACTGCTGGTTATCCAGATACCACTGTACGGTTTTGCGAATACCCGACTCGAACGTTTCTTGCGGTTGCCAAGCAAGCTCACTGCTCATCTTGCTGGCATCGATGGCATAGCGGCGATCGTGGCCGGGGCGATCCGCCACATAGGTGATTTGATCACGATAAGAGCCCGCTTTGGGCACCATCTCGTCCAGCAGATCGCAGATGGTGTGTACCACCTCCAGATTCTGCTTCTCGTTATGACCGCCGATGTTGTAGGTCTCACCGACCACGCCTGTGGTCAACACCTTGTAGAGCGCACGCGCGTGATCTTCCACATAGAGCCAGTCACGGATCTGGTCGCCCTTGCCATAGACCGGCAGCGGCTTGCCATCCAGCGCGTTAAGAATGACCAGCGGGATCAGCTTCTCGGGGAAGTGGTAGGGACCGTAGTTATTGGAGCAGTTGGTGACGATGGTGGGCAGGCCGTAGGTGCGGCGCCAGGCACGCACCAGATGATCACTGGAAGCCTTGGAGGCAGAATAAGGGCTGCTGGGGGCGTAGGGTGTGGTCTCGGTAAAGAGCGGCAATGACTCACCGGCAGCCACTTCATCCGGATGGGGCAGATCCCCATACACCTCATCGGTGGAGATATGGTGGAAGCGGAAGGCCGCCTTGCGCTGATCATGAAGACCATTCCAGTAAGCGCGTGCCGCTTCCAGCAACATATAGGTGCCGACGATATTGGTCTCGATAAAGTCAGCCGGCCCTGTAATGGAGCGATCAACATGGCTCTCGGCGGCCAGGTGCATCACCGCATCCGGCTGGTGCAGAGCAAACACCCGATCCAGCTCGGCACGGTTGCAGATATCCACCTGCTCAAACGCATAACGCTCGCTTGTCGATACATCGGCCAGGGATTCCAGATTGCCGGCATAGGTGAGTTTATCGAGATTGATAACAGAATCTTGGGTATCACGGATGATATGGCGCACCACGGCAGAGCCGATAAAGCCGGCACCGCCGGTCACGAGGATTTTCATA
>NZ_JAAKUJ010000028.1:0-2858 GCF_049175075.1 Aeromonas sp. 600774 | reverse complement strand
CCTATCAACGTTGTGGTCTCCAACGGCCCTTTAGGACCCTCAAGGGGTCAGGGATGACTCATCTCAGGGCTCGCTTCCCGCTTAGATGCTTTCAGCGGTTATCGATTCCGAACTTAGCTACCGGGCAGTGCCACTGGCGTGACAACCCGAACACCAGAGGTTCGTTCACTCCGGTCCTCTCGTACTAGGAGCAACTCCCTTCAATCATCCAACGCCCACGGCAGATAGGGACCGAACTGTCTCACGACGTTCTGAACCCAGCTCGCGTACCACTTTAAATGGCGAACAGCCATACCCTTGGGACCGACTTCAGCCCCAGGATGTGATGAGCCGACATCGAGGTGCCAAACACCGCCGTCGATATGAACTCTTGGGCGGTATCAGCCTGTTATCCCCGGAGTACCTTTTATCCGTTGAGCGATGGCCCTTCCATTCAGAACCACCGGATCACTATGACCTACTTTCGTACCTGCTCGACCTGTCCGTCTCGCAGTTAAGCTGGCTTATGCCATTGCACTAACCTCCTGATGTCCGACCAGGATTAGCCAACCTTCGTGCTCCTCCGTTACTCTTTGGGAGGAGACCGCCCCAGTCAAACTACCCACCAGGCACTGTCCGCGAGCCCGATTCAGGGCCCTGCGTTAGAACATCAAACATACAAGGGTGGTATTTCAAGGACGGCTCCAGCGCAACTGGCGTCACGCCTTCAAAGCCTCCCACCTATCCTACACATGTAGGTTCAATGTTCAGTGCCAAGCTGTAGTAAAGGTTCACGGGGTCTTTCCGTCTAGCCGCGGGTACACCGCATCTTCACGGCGAATTCGATTTCACTGAGTCTCGGGTGGAGACAGCATGGCCATGGTTACACCATTCGTGCAGGTCGGAACTTACCCGACAAGGAATTTCGCTACCTTAGGACCGTTATAGTTACGGCCGCCGTTTACCGGGGCTTCGATCAAGAGCTTCGCTTGCGCTAACCCCATCAATTAACCTTCCGGCACCGGGCAGGTGTCACACCCTATACGTCCACTTTCGTGTTTGCAGAGTGCTGTGTTTTTGATAAACAGTCCCAGCCATCTGGTCACTGCGACTCCCGACAGCTCCATCCGCAAGGGACTTCACCATCAAGAGCGAACCTTCTCCCGAAGTTACGGTTCTATTTTGCCTAGTTCCTTCACCCGAGTTCTCTCAAGCGCCTTGGTATTCTCTACCCGACCACCTGTGTCGGTTTGGGGTACGATGACTTGTAATCTGAAGCTTAGAGGCTTTTCCTGGAAGCAGGGCATCAATGGCTTCCGCACCGTAGTGCGTTCGTCTCGTGTCTCAGTGTTGTGTCTCCGGATTTGCCTAGAAACACCACCTACGCACTTTCACCAGGACAACCGTCGCCTGGCCCACCTAGCCTTCTCCGTCCCCCCATCGCAATTACAAGTCGTGCAGGAATATTAACCTGCTTCCCATCGACTACGCCTTTCGGCCTCGCCTTAGGGGTCGACTCACCCTGCCCCGATTAACGTTGGACAGGAACCCTTGGTCTTCCGGCGAGGAGGCTTTTCACCCCCTTTATCGTTACTTACGTCAGCATTCGCACTTCTGATATCTCCAGCATACCTCTCGATACACCTTCGCAGACTTACAGAACGCTCCCCTACCACTCACGCTTAGCGTGAATCCGCGGCTTCGGTGCCTGGTTTGAGCCCCGTTACATCTTCCGCGCAGGCCGACTCGACTAGTGAGCTATTACGCTTTCTTTAAATGATGGCTGCTTCTAAGCCAACATCCTAGCTGTCTGAGCCTTCCCACATCGTTTCCCACTTAACCAGAACTTTGGGACCTTAGCCGGCGGTCTGGGTTGTTTCCCTCTTCACGACGGACGTTAGCACCCGCCGTGTGTCTCCCGGATATTACTTACTGGTATTCGGAGTTTGCATGGGGTTGGTAAGTCGGGATGACCCCCTAGCCCAAACAGTGCTCTACCCCCAGTAGTATTCGTCCGAGGCGCTACCTAAATAGCTTTCGGGGAGAACCAGCTATCTCCGAGTTTGATTGGCCTTTCACCCCCAGCCACAGGTCATCCCCTAACTTTGCAACGTTAGTGGGTTCGGTCCTCCAGTTGATGTTACTCAACCTTCAACCTGCCCATGGCTAGATCACCCGGTTTCGGGTCTACACCTTGCAACTAGACGCCCAGTTAAGACTCGGTTTCCCTACGGCTCCCCTATACGGTTAACCTCGCTACAAAATGTAAGTCGCTGACCCATTATACAAAAGGTACGCAGTCACCCCGAAGGGCTCCCACTGCTTGTACGTACACGGTTTCAGGTTCTATTTCACTCCCCTCACAGGGGTTCTTTTCGCCTTTCCCTCACGGTACTGGTTCACTATCGGTCAGTCAGGAGTATTTAGCCTTGGAGGATGGTCCCCCCATATTCAGACAGGATGTCACGTGTCCCGCCCTACTCGATTTCACATCAAGGTTGTTTTCGTGTACGGGGCTATCACCCTGTATCGCCGGCCTTTCCAGGACCGTTCCACTAACTTCCAAGATGCTTAAGGGCTAATCCCCGTTCGCTCGCCGCTACTGAGGGAATCTCGGTTGATTTCTTTTCCTCGGGGTACTTAGATGTTTCAGTTCTCCCGGTTCGCCTCTGTTACCTATGTATTCAGTAACAGATACCCGAGTTATCTCGGGTGGGTTTCCCCATTCGGAAATCTGTGAGTAATAGCGTCTCTTACCGACTTCTCACAGCTTATCGCAGGTTAGTACGTCCTTCATCGCCTCTGACTGCCAAGGCATCCACCATGTACGCTTAGTCACTTAACCATACAACCCCAAGAAGTGTCGGTGAAACCGGCAC
>NZ_JAAKUJ010000027.1:0-6864 GCF_049175075.1 Aeromonas sp. 600774 | reverse complement strand
TTTTAATCTGTGTATGGGGAAACGGAGGTGATGATGTCAGAGAAAGCTAAGAAGGTTGGCCGGAAAAGCCAAGCTGAAAGACGTAAGGCTTTAGTTGAGGAGTTGTGGGGGGATGAGTTAGAGGAGATCCCAATTTGGACTCGTCATCATAATGACGGCTATGCAACTATCCCGAGGACATTGCCGCATGTCTCTAGGATATTGGACGAGTTGTCAGGTAGTGGTTCGCCACTATCTCAGGTCTATACGGCCTTGTGGTGCAGGGTTTCCGATGAAGGTTTTATAGAGATCAGGGACAAGGATTCGCTTGCTTATGAGTCCGGCTTTTCTGGGCAAAGGGCTGTTACCACTTGGTCTGGAAGGATGAAGAAGTTGCAAGAGTTGGGGTTCATCTCATGCAAGAGCGGAGCATCTGGTGAATATCAGTATGTGTTGATCGTTCACCCTCTGGTGGTAATCAAGAAAATTTACAGTGAAGGGAAGAGGGTTAAGGATCAGAGATACCACGCCTTAGCTGCCCGAGTTATTGAGGTTGGAGCCTCATGGGAGTGAGAGTATGGCAGGTATAGTGTGGGGGGATGTTGAGAGCTTTGGTGTTCATTATGACATGAGCCACTTACGGCCAGCTGTGCATCAGGTGGTTACTAAGTCAGGGATGCTTTCGATAGAAATTACGTTTGGTTTTCATGTTTTTACTGATGAAAAAGGTAACGGGAAACCGATAAGACATAAGATGGAGCGGCGTTACTTCTGCCAAAACAGATATGAAGGAAGCAAGACTTTAACAGAACGCATACTCGGGGCTGTTGATGGTGATTATGTAACAGCATTCATTGCTGGCACTAGTGGGCAAAGGTATTACCATCTGAATTTGCACGATGATTTCATTTTGATGGAAATCAGGAAACCTTCAGGAACAGATGGATTTTTGCGGTTGCACGTAGTGAGTGCGTATACCTTGGATCAGTGGGGGGAAGTACCAAGGGGTAAGAATCTGCCATTCGAGTTTGTGCTTTCTCAGCGAGCGGCTGGTATCAACAGGCTATGAAAACAAAAGGCGCCCAGAGGCACCTTTTGTTTTTTTCTGTTCAATTGTCGGTCTGGTCTTTGGGTATCCCGCTCTCAGGCTAGGGGAGAACCTATGTAGTAGTTTCTCCGACATCAACACCCTTCTTTTAGAAGTTCCGGTATGTGTTGACATCTTTATTGTCGGTTAGGGTGTGTGTGTGTGTCAACTATAGTTATCACTTGCGGCTGTTGGCGGGGTCGGTTTGGCGCCATGCTTTGCGCTTTAAACTCTTTTTTTCTCCAGCCACTGCATGATTTCTTCGTCGCTCCATTTGTAGGCTCTGCCGATCTTAAAGGGGCGGGGGAAGTCCTTGGGGGTTTCGTCGCGAGCGCCCACTGCCCATTTATGCATGGCGCGTGGACCCTTGGGGGTTAAGGGAACAGTCTGGATTTGTGCGAGTACGGCTGCTACTGAATTTGCATCTTCCGAGGCTTCAGAGATGTCACACCAACGGAATAAGGTTGATTTGCTAATCCCCAGCAAAGTAGCGACTTCGTTACCATCGATGAGCTTCATAGGGCTCTCCTTGGGTTGTGTTTTAGATGGATGCAGCTCTCTTAAGCAATTAGTAGTTACAGCATGATTTAGAGCTGCATAAGCTTGCCCAGTTGCTCATTGCTACTCATAGCTCACCATAGCCCCACAAGCTACCCCGTGTCTTTTTCGAAGTAAAGCGGTTTTTTTTCGCGTATTTTTTATCCTCTGGTATGCTGCTTATTAAACATCATTTGAGTTTTTGAGTTTTTGAGTTTTAATTGAAAGGGAGGGAGGATGGTTGTTATATCAGTGCTTAACCAAAAGGGTGGGAGCGGAAAAACCACGATAGCTACTCACCTAGTCCGTGCTTTCCAATTAGCTGGGCATGATGTGCTCTTGATAGATAGTGATCCGCAGGGCAGTGCTCGTGACTGGGCTGCAGTGCGGGATGATCAGCCTGTACCTGTTGTTGGTATTGATAGACCAACAATCGAGCGCGATATAAAGGCTGTGTCTCACAAGGACTTGATTGTGATCGATGGTGCTCCACAGGCGGCCGACTTGGCTATATCTGCGATCAAAGCTAGTGATCTAGTGCTGATCCCAGTGCAGCCGTCGCCGTATGACATTTGGGCTACATCCGATTTGGTCGAATTAGTGAAGCAACGGATAGAGATGACAGATGGTCGTCTCAAGGCTGCGTTCGTTGTTAGTCGGGCCATTAAGAACACCAAGATTGGGGCTGAAATCAGAAGCGCTCTAGAGGGGTACGGTCTACCTGTTCTTGAATCTGGAATTACCCAGAGCGTTATCTATCCGAGCTCTGCTGCAGTCGGAACAACAGTTATTGATATTGAACCAAGTGGCCGCGCGGCCCAAGAAATACAAGCCTTGGCTAGCGAAGTGTTAAGTTTACTCAAATGAGTTAATGAGGGTATGAGTTAATGAGTATGCTAAAAGCTGGTCGTCCCAGCTCTGAAAAGCGGGCTATGACGATGGGTGATATATCTGGAGAAAGTAAGGTTAAGAGGGTCAATTTCGACTTGCCTGAGGCGCTGCATACGCGGTTGAAAACCTACGCAGCATCACAAGGTAAGTCGATAAAAGAGGTTTTAACTGAGTTTGTTGAGGGGTTAGGGTAAGTATCAAGATCGGTTAACAACCATCTGAAAAATCAGGTGTTGTTTTTGCGTATGATCAAATCGCACCTCTTGCGCTGATCTCGATCTAGCGCGTATGCTTTCGACCAGAAACGAAAAAACCGCCTTGGCGGGCGGTTTTTCGATGGTACTCAGAGTTGGCGCTCTTTGTACCAGGTAGCGGCTTCGAGCAGGAAGCAGATACCCTAATACAGATTCCAGTTTAGCGCCCTCCGCGCCTATCAATCAAGTTTTCCTGCTCAAATGCCCGTTACCAAAGGCCACCACCTTTGGCGTTTTGTCGTATCCGCACGGATTGGAAGCATGAGTTTGTTGCCGTTTGTGGATGTGGTTGGTCGGGCAGAACGGGGAAACCTCACATACTGCCCAGCGTGCGACGCGCACCATAGCCTCCCATGGCTCGCAACCATGGGGCACCAGCACCGAGCGCAACGGGGAACCAACCACGGCCAGCTCGATAAAAACGGCGCGGCAGTCCGGCCCACAGGTGGGGACTGAAGCAGGTGCAGAGTGGCAAGGTGTGTCTCAGGAGCGCGTGAGGGGGAGCTGCCGCAAGCAGCCTCGATAGTCCTGAGCAAGGCGAGCTATCCAGCGTAACTACGTCATTTTTAACGTAGCCAAGCAGGAGGGCGAGCCTATCTTGAAGCGCAGCGAAAGATAGGAGAGCCTGTGTCTTACGCCCTTTTCTTTCAAACAAAAAAAGAGAGATGACCTTGGCGAGGTGGGTAACTGCGCCCGTCCGTCCACATGCCATCGGTTCGGCTTGTGGGCGGCAGCAGTTATCCACGGAAGCGGGTTAGGTTTGGCTCTGGCGGGAGGTAGGTATGAGGTTCGACAAGCACCTGATCGAGCTCGATGGTGATCGGGTATGGCTACTGGATGCTGCAGGCAAGCGCCTGTGCGACATGACGGACATGCAACTGCTTGATTTGGGGAGTCGGATCAGCGTAGAAGGTGGTCTGCTCAACTTCGATTTGGAGGCCCAGAAGTGGCGGGAATGCCTCATTGCCTTGGGCCTTGAGCTGGATTGAAAATCATTTTGCAAATTCGATGTTTCAAATTTCCAAATTGATTGCTTTCGGCTCCCGAAGTGGTAGCATCAAATTGTCTATTTGATGCTTCATATTGGGGATTTGATGATGCAGGAGAAAGAGGCCAAGACGGTATTCGACATGGGGGGGTTCTCCAAGGCGATGATCGTCCCCACCCCCATGGGTTCAGGGTTCCACCTCCACTTGGTGCGCTTTGGCAAAGCGGGCACAGAAGTCGTGGAACGGCAGCGTGGAGGCTGGCGGGTTTTCTCCTCCATCGATGCGGCTGCCAACACAGCCCACGGCATTGGTTTTCGCCGCATCGAGATAGACCTGAGCAGCCGCTAGGTCCGATATATCAGACTTTTGCCCAGCGCAGCAGGAGGGCCAGCGCCCCCATGCATATCGCCCCTTCCCACCATGCTGGGGCGGCCCAGCTGAACACGTCATGCAGGCCAAACAGCCTCATGAACCAGCCACTTGAGGAGCTGCTTGCCCCCTTCACTGCCAGCACTGCGGCCAGTAGCCCTACAACCTGCCATACCTTCATAGCCCCATCCCCTTACCGCAACTCCGCTTTGGCTGGAGATCCTGCAGCTTCTCCTCCAGTTCGTTGTTCTGCTCCGAAAGCGTTCGGTTATAGCCCTTGAGCTTGTCGATCTCTGCCCCTTGTCGGCCTATCACGCTCTGGGCGCTATCGAGAGCCATGGTGAGCCGCTTAACCTCTCCCTGCGCCTTCTGGAGCTCGCTCTGGGCCTTCTGTGCCTCTGCGGTAGCCTGCTTGGCCAGCTCCACGTTGTCCGCGCTATAGCGGCCCTTCTGGCGGCTAAACAGGAGCTGCTTGAGCTGGGCATTCTCCTCCTGCAGGGCGGCGTTCTCCCGCTCCAGCTTCTGGGCTTTGGCGTGGCCGCTCATTTTCTCGAGCAGGGTTGGGGCTGGGGCGGTGCCGGCGCGCAGGTCTGGCCGGTGCGGGTTTCCCCCCAGACCGTTGGGGGTGTACACGCAGGGGATCTTTTCGTTGATCGTGGCGTGGCATCGGCGCCGGATCCCCGCCAGCTTCCGGCCGCCATCCAGCCACGCTTTTGCCTGCAGCTTGCCGTCTTTGATCGGGGTGGCAATGACATGGAAGTGCGGGGTGCTCTCGTCCATATGCAGCTGGATCGATACCACGTTCTCGGGGCCGAACTCCTGATCGGCCCATGCCTTTACCTGCTCCCCAAACGGGGCGAAGAACTGCCCCAGATCGCGCTCGATGGGAGGCCCTTCAGGGCACTCTGGTGTGGGGTCTTCTCGCCAGTCGGTTTGGTTGCCGACCTGGATGATGAACTCGATCGCCACCACGGCATCTTTGCGCTTGGCCAGTGCCGAGGCTGCATCGAGTTTGCCCTGATCCCACTCGACCTTGGTGTGCATCGGGCTCGCTGTAAACCATGCCCGTTTCGGAAGCTGGCTGCTGGTTTCGTGGAGGCGGAGGTTGTGTCCCTGAGCCCTGCCAATGTCGGCTTTGCTCATCTTGGCTACGGCGAACGTGAACTTCATCGGGGGCTCCGAGGGTGGCAGCTTTGGAGTTCAAAGTGTACTCCTTACACTTTGCTGCGCAAAGTAGGAGCCCTGCGGGGCGGAAAGACCTGCCGCGCTACGCTTGCCGCCTCCCGATCTGGAGGAGGCAGACTGCGCTAGCCTCCCCCTGTTCGGGAGGTTTCCGCGAAAAGCGTCATTACAGGTCGAGCATGTCGTGATGCCACCATGCAGGCATCAAACTGCAGAGGTAAAGAGGTGCTTGTATGAGGGACTGGGTGTTGGCTGTGCTGCTCCTGATCAGCGGGAACAACATGGAACATAACTTGGGGGTGGCTGCTGTTATCGTGGCGGTGGCGCTTATGCTCAAGGCTGCAAAGGGGGTTGATTCTTAGTTTCCGTCCTTGGGATTTGCTTGAGTTCGTGGCCCTTCAGCGTTAGATTCTCTCCAGAGTGGGTTTCGTCTCTTTTGAGGCGAAGCCCATTTTTTATGCCTATCAAAGCCCGCCTATGCGGGCTTTTTTGTTTAAACCCTGACTATAGGAATAACACCACACTTAAGGAGAAACGACGCCTGTCAGGAAGAACCACATAGCATCAGAGAGAGAGAGCTGAAGCCCGCCTATGCGGGCTTTCGCATATCTGGATACCGGCCATCTCGACTCACGTAGGCATGACTTTGTTGTGTTGTAAGGCATCGATATACAACAGGTTTTTGTAATGGTTTTTGAGAGTCGAGGCTTATTAAAGATGAGGCAGCGTGCAGCTGCGATTGTTAGTTAACCGAGCATACAGGAGGTTATATGCTGAAGATCTTAAACACGCTTTCCACCAACTCGTTGACGGAGAATCTCGGGTTTTCCGTTGCGGTACTCTCCGTCGCCGCCGCTGCGCTGGCTGTAGCGGTGTTGGTGCTGGCAATTAAGTGAGTGGGGCCAGTGGCCCCACCCGATGAAATCGGACAGGTGTCCGTTTTCACCATCTGCAGCAGGTCTTGAACCTCTGCAAACCTAGCGAAATCCTCCTTTCCCTGCCAGATCGAACCAAAACTGGATCGCCTCGGTTGGACTCTCTGGATCCCCGTAAAACCGTCGCAAACTTTCAGGGCAAAACGGCGCAGTGTTGAGCCACAACACTGCGCATTTCGAGGCGTTCTGGGAGGCATCTGGTTGGGCGGCAAGTTTTCGCATGCGAAAACTTCAATTGAACATAAAAGGCGTTATGCGCACCTCTGATCTGCGTTAAAGATCCAAGTTTTGATCTTGGTTTTTTGCGCCCTAATCCCCCTGCACCCCCATGGAGCACATGGAGCACACCGAGCACACCGAGAACATCGGAGCACAGGGAGCACCGCATAGAAATTAAAAACCCAGTAAAAACATGTAGTTGCTGAATTTTCGTGTTTTATATTTTACATCTCGTTTGTTTTTTCTCTTTTTTTGATGTCTTCTGGAATCGTTGGGATCTGTCATTCAGTAATGTCGAAAAACGAAACTCTTTACATAACTCATTGTTTTTAAAGGGTTTTTTTGTTTTAATCTGTGTATGGGGAAACGGAGGTGATGATGTCAGAGAAAGCTAAGAAGGTTGGCCGGAAAAGCCAAGCTGA
>NZ_JAAKUJ010000026.1:0-8368 GCF_049175075.1 Aeromonas sp. 600774 | reverse complement strand
GGCGCCCACTTCGCTAGGAAGCTGGCTCATCAGTTCGGCGTGTTCCGCCGTGCTGGTAGGGGCGCATTATAGGGAGCGGCGCTGCGATGACAAGACTTTTTTTGAAGAAAATCACGAAAATTTCAAATTATTCAATTAGAAACAGCTTATTCAGTGTATATATACAAT
The DNA here is from genome assembly GCF_049175075.1 of Aeromonas sp. 600774. Lineage (NCBI taxonomy): Bacteria > Pseudomonadati > Pseudomonadota > Gammaproteobacteria > Aeromonadales > Aeromonadaceae > Aeromonas > Aeromonas sp. 600774. Next base: position 8,200 of record NZ_JAAKUJ010000026.1, on the reverse strand, counting down.
GTTATCCACAATCCGGTTATTTCACTCCCATTTTAGCGTCATTTATGTCGCCTTCAGTGACCTTGGGAATGCCATACTGGAGCCGATAACCTCTCCCGAGTGGTCCATGGTAGCGCCAATCAGGAAAGCTGGTTACCATGGAGGTGAATATAGTGTTGCACCTTTTTTGCTTTCATTTACAAAAGGTCTTTTAAGATGAATTTATCCAAGTTTCCCGTATATATGCAGGCCGCAATCCTTGCTCTGGTATTGGCAGTGGTTGGCTACCTGGTTGCCCAGGCCCTGCAGTTCTCTTTGAAAGCGGAAGTGATTTTTGCAGCAGGTCTGGCCATCGGCGGTTTCGTAGTACCGCTGTTCCTGAAGCGAACCTCGGCTAATGTCGCTGAGTCGATCGCCAATCAGGAGACTTGCACCTTATATGTAGGCAACCTGCCCTATCGCGCCAATGAGATTGCTGTGCGCGAGTTGTTTGCCGAACAGGGCCAGGTCATTTCCGTGCGGTTGATGAAAGACAAAGCAACTGGCAAGCGCAGAGGTTTCGGTTTCGTGGAGATGCCTGCCGCCGATGCCGCCAAGGCGATTGCCGCGTTGAATGACAAAGAGTACCAGCAGCGCACCCTCAAGGTACGTGAAGCGAATGACAAACGTGATAAAGAGGAGAGGGAAGGTAGCGAAGCTGACGCCTAACTGCTCGTCAGTACCTTACCTCTTCCAGTGATGACAGCCCCCATGCTTGCAAGGGGGCTGTCAGTTTTTGAGCCTCCCCATCCAGCCGGGTACAGTAAGCCCTGGCAATCACCTCTTCTATATGTACAGGCTGCACGGCAGAATGCCCGCCATTACTCAGCAACCAGGCCACCCGTTTGGCAACGGCACTGCCCGAGTCAACAAGCTGGCATTGCGGCATCAGTTGCCCAATCTCTTCATTGAGTAGCGGGAAGTGAGTGCAACCAAGCACCAGCGTGTCCGGCTTCTCTTCCCCCTCCAGCCAGTCGGCCAATACCTCGCGCAGCAGCGCCATATTGACCGGTAGGCCCGCCAGCTTGTGTTCGGCTTCTATGACCAGCTCGGTGGTGCCCTTGAGCAGCACCCGCTTGCCGGGAGCAAACTGGGCGATCAGTTCATGGGTATAGTCGCGGCTGACGGTGCCTGGAGTGGCCAGCAGACCGATACAACCGTTGCGAGTCTGTGCAGCGGCGGGCTTGATGGCTGGCACCACCCCCACCACGGGAATATCCAGAGCCTCACGCAAGGCCGGCAGCGTTATGGTGCTGGCCGTGTTGCAGGCAATCACCACCAGATCGATATGATGACGGGCCACCATGGTGGTCACCAAGCGGGTGCAGGCAGCAATCAGGGCGGGCTCGCTCAATTCACCATAGGGGAAGTTGGCGTTGTCGAAGCAGTAGAAATAGTTGTGTGCCGGCAGAACACGGCGGATCTCGCGGTAGATGGTCAGGCCACCCATACCGGAATCAAACACGAGAATATTGGCCACTTGAGCTCCCCTTTGGTGCAAGGCGGCGATCATACTCCCGCCTGCCGCCAATAGAAAAGGCCCTGCCAATGGCAGGGCCTCGGTTTTTCAAGGATGAACTGGAGAAAGCATCAGAAGCGGTAGTCGGCAGTTACTTTGAACTCGGTACCTGGTGATGCATAGCCTTTAGCGACTTCATAATTGCGATCAAACAAATTATCGATACGACCGCCCAATGTCAGCTGATTAGTAGCGGCGTAGGTAGCACCCAAGTTCACAAGGGTATACGGGCTCAACTCAACATTGCCTACATCGAGTCTTTCACCAACATATAGCACCTCTGTACTCCAGGTCATTTGACCTGTCGTGAAACTGGTCAGCCAGGTACCTTTGTGTTTCGCTCGACGCAAGAGTTGCTGATCATTCGTATTTTTGTCCTTGGCGCGTGTGTAGTCATAGTTGAAGTCATGATGTACAAGCCAAGTATCCAAACCAAGGGCCAACTCGATGCCTTCAATCTCGGCATCAGTATTGCCCTTGGTACAGGTGATATAACCTTTTTGGCACTGAATCAGGTTTTGGATTTGGTTACGATAGAAGTTTGCTGACCAGTCCCAACCGGTGTAACGACCGGAGAAATCCAGCTCCAAATTCTTGCTTTCTTCTGGTTGCAATGCCGGATTCTCATAACCCGGGTAGTAAAGATCCATAAAGGTAGGCGCTTTGAAGCCAGTACCGTAGCTCAGCCGTACATTGTGGTTCTCATCAAAATCCAGCCCACTTGCCGCAGACCAGGTATTGTGACGACCATATTGCTGGTTATCATCAGTGCGGCCGGAAAGTTCCCACAGCAGCGCCTGCCAACGGTAGCTTCCCACGGCAAACAATCCTTTATTGTCACGATCGGGGGCATTAAAGTTTTTGCCATAGCTCCGAGAGTCTGACTTCATCTCCTCACGCTGCCAATCTGCACCGCCTGTCAGGCTGACCCCTTCAATACCACTCCAGCTGTTGATCCAGGATAAACGTGTCAGACCTGTATGAATGGGTTGGCCAGTTTCTTCCCCATTACTCTCCAGCCAGTTCTTCAGCTTGTTTTCACCGTAACTGACTTCAAGTCGACTGATCAGATCCTTACCCTGGAACTTGAGACCACCGTCATATTGGAAAGCCTGTACTCGGCTCTGATCCGCAGACAGATAGGGGTCGTCCGTTTCTGTCAGATTGTCATAACCCTGAGCATTAAAATCAGCGCTCCATGCATCATTAAAAGCGTGGTTCAAACCGATTTGGCCATTGCGGCCGGAGAACCCATCCCGGTCAGGCTGCTGAGCATTGGCTACGACATCAAAACCGTCAGTACGCTCGTAGCCAATCAGCATGTTCATATCGGTTTTTTGGCCAAATGACTGAACTGTTCTTAGCTCGCCCTGACCATAGCCATTGCTGCCAGCACCACCTTTCAGATGTGTCTCGCTGCCATTCTTGGCGGATGTTTTGGTGATGAGGTTGATAACACCGCCGATGGCATCAGAACCATACACCGCAGCGCGCGGGCCACGGATATACTCGATGCGCTCGATATTGCCGAGGGGGATCTGGCTGAGATCCGGCGTACCGGCCACCATGGCCGCGATGGGACGCCCATTCATCAGCACCAGTGAATGGTTGGAGTTGGTACCACGTATGAACAGGCTGCTCATGTGACCTCTGCCACCCAGGGTAGTGATCTGCACGCCGGGCAGCGTCTTCAGCAACGCTGGCAAACTCTGCACCTGACGAGATTCGATCTCGGCGCGATCGATCACCACAACGGGCGCCAGCACCGAGCTAACCGGTTGTTCCACGCGGTTGGCTGTGATAACCAGAGTCGGATTGATAGGGATGGTGGTTTGGGCAAACGCCGCCGTCGGCAACAGGGCAGCCGCCAGAAATTTCTTCGACATGAGAGATCCTTAAGTTCGCGTAAGTATCTACTTCGTGGCCGGTTTCTCTCGGCCCGAAATACGAACTCTGGCAGGTCTTCGGGCTCGGGGGCTGATAGCCTACGGCGACGGCTTCCCGCCTGATGGCAGTGCCCTGATGTCGCTTCGTTCCCCCTTACCGCTGCGCGCCAGCTCCGGATTTTCACCGGATTCCCTATTAAGCATGATGCGCCAAAGCGGGAGGATTATAGGCAGAGCCAAGCTGGATGTATAGCCATCCAGATTTCTATTTCTTGCCAGCCAGCGCCGCCAGCCGCTGCTGGGCCCCCTCCATCACCGCCTGTACCCCGGGGTGGGAGAGATGGCGCCCTGCCGAGACCAGATAATAAGAGAGGGTAACGTCGGTGAGGGTCGCAATTCGCTCCACCCCGTAGAGGCGACCAATTTCGTCAGCCATCGCCAGCGGCGCCGGGAAGATCCCCATCCCCGCCTTGCCGAACGACTTCATCAGAGTGGAGTCATCAAACTGCCCCACCAGATGGGGATGAATGCCCTGCTGGCGATACCAGGCCAGCAGCCGATCGTGGGTAGCCGATTTCTCTCCGGGAATAAGCAACGGCAACCCCTCCAGCGAGGCGGGAAAGCCATCCCGCGCCCGCGCCGCCAGCTCGGGGCTGGCAAACAGCGCCAGCGGGCTGCGCCCCAGCTCGTGGTTGTAGCCGCGCACGCCACTGTCGGGGGGAAGCGGGCGATCGATCAGCACCATATCCAGCTTGTGGCGGGCCAGTTCACTGAACAGCTGCTCGGCCCGCTCCTCGTGACACACCAGCCGCAGCGGCGTTGCCAGCGCCATGGCGGGGGCCAGCAGCTCGAACGCCAGAGTACGGGGTACCGAATCGGCGATCCCCACCTGCATTGTCAACTCTTGACTGGCATGGCGCAGGGTGTGCTCCAGCTCGGCGCCGAGCGAGAAAATCGCCCCCGCCTGCTCCTGCGCCTGCCGTCCGGCAGCGGTCAGCACCAGACGCCGCCCCACCCGGTTGAACAGCGCCACCCCGAGGGACTGCTCCAGCTCTGCCACCTGACCGCTGATGGTCTGCGGCGTGAGATGCAGCTGTTCGGCGGCCTGCGTCACGCTGCCGCTGCGTGTCACATGCCAGAAGTAGTAGAGCTGTTTGTAGTTGAGCATGCCGTTCCCTATCAGTTTTTACCGAACAACCATCAGCAAGAATCTGATTTTATCGAAACATTGCAGGCTCTAGCATGCAACCATTATCTGAACTGCCCTGTGAACCATCATGCTGGACGTTGTTGTACTCTTCTTTCTGTTTGGTCTGCTGGCCGGTCTGGTGCGCTCCGAGCTCAAACTGCCTCCTGCCCTCTACGACACCCTCTCCCTCTTTCTGCTGCTGGCCATCGGCCTCAAGGGCGGCGTCGGTCTGGCCCAGCAATCCCTGCTGCCCCTGCTGCCGCAACTGGCGCTGGTGATCCTGCTGGGCGTAGTGCAGACCCTGCTCGGCTTTGCTGTGCTGCGCCTCAAGATGAACCGGGTCGATGCCGCCGCCACCGCCGCCCACTATGGTTCGGTCAGCGTCGCCACCTTTGCGGTCGGGGTGAACTGGCTCACCGAGCGGGGCATCAGCTTTGAATCCCAGCTCTCCATCTTCCTCGCGGTGATGGAGATCCCGGCCATTCTGGTGGGCATAGTGCTGGCCCGCGGCATCAGTCGCGAGACCCGCTGGCGCATGCTGGCCCACGAGACCTTCCTCGGCAAAGGGGTAACCCTGCTGCTCGGCGGTATGGCCATCGGCTATCTGGCCGGGCCGGATGGAATTGCTCCGCTCAAGCCGCTATTTGTCGACCTGTTCAAGGGGGCGCTGGCGCTGTTCCTGCTGGAGATGGGCCTGATCGTCGCCCGTCAGTGTCAGGATCTGCGCCGCCACGGCCTGTTCCTGCTCGGCTTCGCCCTGTTGATGCCGCTCGCTTCCGCGGGACTGGGATTGGCAGCTGGCCAGCTGATGGGCCTCTCTCTCGGCGGCCTGACCTTGCTGGCCACCCTGGCGGCGAGCGCCTCCTATATTGCCGTGCCGGCCACCATGCGCATCGCCGTGCCTCAGGCCAACCCGGGGCTATCCCTCAGCGCAGTGCTGGGGGTCACCTTCCCGTTCAACATCATGCTGGGGATCCCGCTCTACCACAGCTGGGCCCGCCACTTCACGGAGTAGCCACATGCAGACCGAGACCCGCACCCTGCTGACCGTCATCACGGAAGCCAATCTGGAGCCTACCCTGCTGCGCACCCTCACCCGCGAGGGGCTGCGCGGCTACACCATCACAGATGCCCGCGGCCGGGGGGATCATGGCGAGCGCAACGCCAGCTGGAGCGAGAGCGGCAACATCCGGCTGGAGGCCATCTGCAGCCGGGAGCAGGCGGAGCGGCTGCTGGCCCACCTGCAGAGTCGTTACTACCCCGATTACGCCATGATCGCCTTTCTGCAACCGGTCGAAATCGTGCGACCCGAGAAATTCTGAGCCGGCTTGTCGGCTCTTTTTGCCCACCAAAAGCAAACGTTTAACATTAAGGATTCAGAGAAAATGAACACCGCTCCCCTGATCGGCCTGGTAATGGGCTCCGACTCCGACTGGCCCGTGCTGCAGGCCGCCGCCCGCATCCTCAAGGAGCACGGCGTGCACTACGAGGCGCAGGTAGTCTCGGCCCATCGCACCCCGGATCTGCTGTTCGAGTATGCCGCCACTGCCCGCGAGCGCGGACTGCGCGCCATCATCGCCGGGGCCGGTGGCGCTGCCCATCTGCCGGGCATGGTCGCCGCCAAGACCACTCTTCCGGTGCTGGGGGTGCCCATCCCATCACGCCATCTCAAGGGAATGGACTCCCTGCTCTCCATCGTGCAGATGCCCAAAGGGGTGCCGGTCGCCACCTTCGCCATCGGCGAGGCGGGGGCCGCCAACGCCGCCCTGTTTGCGGTCTCTCTGCTCTCCGTTGCACAAGACGGCGATGCCTCTCGCTACCGGCAGCAGCTCGACGACTTCCGCACCCACGAGCGAGATCGGGTGCAGGCACTGCAACTGGAGGAGCCGACATGATCCTGCCACCCGCAACCCTCGGCATGCTGGGGGGCGGCCAGCTTGGCCGCTACTTCGTGATGGCCGCCCACCGCCTCGGCTACAAGGTGGTGGTGCTGGATCCCGATCCGGCCAGCATCGCCGGTGCCGCCGCCGATCACCATATTGTCGCCCCCTATGACGACCAGACCGCCCTGTACGAGCTGGCCAGCCGCTGCGAGGCCATCAGCTGCGAATTCGAAAATGTGCCCGCCGCCACCCTCGCCCTGCTCGAAAAACAAAAGCCGGTGCGACCGGCCGCCAGCGCTGTGCGCATCTGTCAGGATCGCCGCGAGGAGAAAGCCTTTCTGCGCGGGGCCAACATCCCGGTCGCCCCCTATCTGGCGCTACTGCCGGAAGAGCCCATCCCCGCACAGGCCAGCGAAATCTTCCCCGCCATTCTCAAGACGGCCCGCGAGGGGTACGACGGCAAGGGGCAATGGCAAGTGAGCGGTCTGGATGAGCTGGCGACGGTGTTGGCAGCCAGTGGTGTGCCCTGCGTGCTGGAAAAACGGCTGGCGCTGGAGGGGGAGTTTGCCCTGACCCTGGCGCGCAGCCCGAGCGGTGCCATCAGCGCCCTGCCTCTGGTGCAGAACTGGCACAGCGGCGGCATTCTGGACCAGACCCGCTCCCCGGCCAATGTGCCAACGCTGGAGAGCGAAGCCAAAGCAATAGCCGAACGGCTGATAGCAGCTCTCGATTACGTTGGGGTACTGACGGTGGAGTTCTTTCTGGTGGAAGGTAGACTGCTGGTCAACGAGCTGGCGCCCCGCCCCCACAACTCGGGTCACCCCAGCATCGACAACGCTGCATGCAGCCAGTTCGAGTTGCAGGTGCGCGCCCTGTGCGATCTGCCGCTGCCGGATCAGATCGCCGTGCGTCCCGCCCTGTTAATCAACCTGCTGGGTGATCTCTGGCAGAACGGCACACCCGACTGGGCTGCCCTACTGGCGCTGCCCGGCCTGCATCTGCACCTCTACGGCAAGGGCGAGCCACACCCCGGCCGCAAGATGGGCCATATCACGGTAACCGGTGACGACTGGTCAACGGTGGAGGAGACCTGCAGCAAGGCTCGTCAGCTGCTGGGACTCGCACCACCACGATAAATCGTATGAGATATGACTGACGATCGCGACATCCACCGTATGGGGTTCGGCCAGCAGCAAGATAAGTTACATGGCCAACCCCTCATCCGCCATCCTTGCCGTAGTGCGGTAGGTTCTAGAGCCGCAAGTTGCAACAGCGCTGGTGTAACAAGGTAGCGAGTACACTGCCAACGTATCAGGGAAGCCAGATGTCGTTACCGAACACCACAAACAACATCATCTAATTTCCGAGCAAAACAAGAATTCTATATCTATGACTAAAAGGAGAGAACACTGGGTCATATCCTGTGTCAGCGTATTCCGAACAGTGGGGCCCTGATTAAACTTTACAATTATCAGGTCGATAGATAAGAGCTCCCCGGCAGCGGGGTAACTTCGATATCCAGGAGATAATCATATGTCTCAGAAAGGAGTTCTGGTGGCACTACTGACTGCTTGCTACACGATGTCGGCTCAGGCCGACAAGCTAACCTCTCAGATCGCCTGGCCAGCCACCGCCAGCAAAAGTACCGGGATGGAAATCTCACTCACCCACCCGGGTCAACAACAGGTCAATTCCTCGTTCACAT
>NZ_JAAKUJ010000025.1:0-15569 GCF_049175075.1 Aeromonas sp. 600774 | reverse complement strand
GCCCGTAGCTCAGCTGGATAGAGTACCTGGCTACGAACCAGGTGGTCAGAGGTTCGAATCCTCTCGGGCGCACCATACAGACAGCCTCGACTTCGGTCGGGGCTGTTTTTTTATGGGCGATATTTACCCCTGTCGTGTGGATCCGTGTTCGCTGTGGCGTCCGGGTTACCCTCCTGCCTGCCTGCCTGCCTGCCTGCCTGTCTGTTCTTGTCCTCTTTTATACCTCTTCTGTTATTGCGCCGCGTTCTTCTGAACGGTGCAACCCTTTGCCTCTATCTGCAGGCGAGCTGTATGCCTGCTGTTGCAACGGCAGATGCCGCGCAGCTCATCACTCAGGATTCGCTCATCAACATCCTGCAAGGCCTGCAGAGGCGTTTTGCGGGCAATAAAAAAGGATGCCGCAGCATCCTTTTGTGTCGAGATATTGACTCAGCTTTTCAACCATTTGCGAATGCGGTTGGCATCGCCGATGGGGGTGCGTTTGCCCACCGAGTTGAGCAGCACGATGGCGAGCTCGCGGCTGTCCGGTTTGGCGCGCATCACCAGACAGCGCCCTGCTTCGTCAGTGAAGCCGGTCTTGGAGAGGCGCACGTCCCAATCCGGGTTTTTCACCAGCGGGTTGGTGTTGTTGAACATCAGGCTGTAGGCGGGGGCGCTGAAGCGCATCTCCCGGTTCTCATCCTGAGTGAACTGACGGATCAGCGGTTGACGATAGGCGGCGGCAGCCAGCTTGCCCAGATCCTGGGCGGTGGAGACGTTGCGGGTGGAGAGGCCGGTGGAGTCGTAGAAGTGGGTATTTCGCATACCCAGCTGTCTAGCCTTGTTGTTCATGGCGCGCACGAAGGCGCTGCGGCCGCCCGGATAGTGACGTGCCAGTGCCGAGGCCATCCGGTTTTCGGAGGACATCAGCGCCAGATGCAGGGCGTCGCGGCGGGTCACCTTGGTGCCCATGCGGATGCGGGAGTGGGTGTGTTTGACCCGATCCAGATCGTTCTTGTCGACCGTGATGGTCTGGTTGAGATTCTGCTTGGCATCCAGCACCACCAGCGCTGTCATCAGTTTGGTGAGGGAGGCGATGGGACGCACCTTGGTGGCATTCTTCTGGTAGAGCGTCTTGCCCGTTTTTACATCCACGACCAGGGCGCTGCTTGAGCGTACTTCCAGTTTGGCTGGGTTGGGTGCCGCGCTGACCGCAGGCAATCCCAGCATTCCCATCAACCCGACAACCAGCGCTGCTGCGCGAATCCGACACCACATACAACCGACTCCATTCCCATCCAAAAAAAGGCGCTAGATTCACTCATTTTTACCCCGGCTTTACAAGGGCCGAGCGGGACTATTTCTGCTATTTGCGCAAAATTGGCGATCAAAAAAGCCCTCTGGCGAGGGCTTTCGGGTCGGGCGTTGGGCGAAGGGTCAATCCCGCGGCTGCGCGGCCCTGCGTTTGCTGATCCAGCGCCAGACCAGCGCCACCATGCCACCCAGCAGCAGGGCCACCGGCAGATAGATGATAATGTTGAAGAACTGGGTCTGGTATTCGGCAGCCAGCTTGGTGTGGCTCAGGTAGTAGCCAAACCCGACCAGCGGGCAGATCCACATGATGGAGCTGATCAGATTGACGATGAGAAAGCGCCCCTGGGGCAGCTCGGTGGCACCGACGATATAGGGGTAGGCGGTGCGCACGAAGGCGATATAGCGAGCGGTGATCAGGGTGATGATCCCGTACTTGTCCAGCAGGTGGTAGACCTTCTGCTGGTGCCGCTCTTCCACGTGGGACATCAGCCGATGGTAGAGCTGGGTGTGGCCAAGGAAACGCCCCTGCATGTAACCGAGCCAGGTGCCGACAAAGGTGGCCATGATCAACAGCGGGATCACCCCGAGAGACAACACATCCTGATAGATGAGCACGCCGGTGAGGATCAGCAGGCTGTCACCGGGCAGAAAGGCGGTAGGGATGAATCCGTTTTCCAGTACCAGAAACGTCAGAATCACACCACAGATCATGAAGGCCATCTTGGGATCGGAAAGTGTGTTCAGATCGTGATTCATAAAGGCGTGAGCCAGTTGGTAAAACTGCTCCATACTTGCAAACTCCGCAGGTTAGCTGGGTTGATCGGTCAAGGGCATGGCGAGCACCTTGTCGATGCGCAGGCCATCCATGTCAACAATTTCCAGTTGCCACTGTTCCAGTGTCACCAGGTCTCCGGTTTGTGGAACACGACCAAGGAGCAGCATGATAAGCCCTCCGAGGGTGTGATAGTGATGTTTTTCTTCTTCTGGCAGACGAACCAGCTCCAGACAGTCCTTCAACTCCGGCAGCGGGATCAGGCCATCGAGCAGCCAGCTGCCGTCGGCGCGCCGGAAGGCCCAGTTGTCCTCGCCATCCTCCTGCTGGAAATCCCCCGCCAGCGCCTCCAGCAGATCCTGCTGGGTGACCAGCCCCTGCAGCTCGCCATATTCGTCCACCACCAGCGCCATCTGTTCGCTGTGGGTGCGGAAGTGGTTGAGCAGCTCGACGCCGTTGAGGGTCTCCGGCAGCAGGCTGCCCTCCTGGGTCAGGGCAGCCAGATCGATGGGCTCACCCTTGATATAGGCGTGCAGTACCTTGCTGACATTGATGATACCCACCAATTCTGACAGGTTGCCGTCGCAGACCGGAAAATAGCTGTGGCGATACTCCACCAGTCGCTGCAGGTTGGTCTCCAGCGGCAGCGCCAGATCCAGATAGCGGATATCGCTGCGCGGCACCATCAGGGAGGAGAGACTGCGTTCGTCGAGACGGAAGACGTTGCGCAGCATGGTGTGTTCATGATCCTCGATCACCCCGGCTTCAGAGCCCTCCACCAGCATGGCGTGGATCTCCTCCTCGGTAACGTTGGCGCTGCCGTTCTGGTTGACCCGCAGCAGCCGCAGGCTGGCATTGGTAGAGGCCGACAGCAGCCAAACGAAGGGGCGGGTCAGGGTGGCGAGCCAGTGCATGGGGCGGGCCACCAGACAGGCGATGCGCTCGGCATTGAGCTGGCCGAGGCGCTTGGGCACCAGCTCCCCCACCACGATGGAGAGGTAAGTAACCACCACCACCACTATGATGGTGGCGATCAGGCCACTGCTCTTGGCCGGGAGTCCCCACTCCTGCAACCAGAGGGAGAAGGGCTGGGCCAGCAGGGATTCGCCGTAGATACCATTGAGCAGACCGATGCTGGTAATGCCGATTTGGACGGCAGAGAGAAAATGGGTCGGGTCTTCGCCCAGTTTGAGGGCAATGGCGGCGGAGCGGTTGCCTTCAGAGGCAAGCTTGCCGAGGCGAGCCTTGCGTGCGGTGACGATGGCGATTTCTGACATGGCGAAGACGCCATTAAGCAAAATCAATCCCAGCAGGATCAATATTTCCATACAGCAACAGCACTCCTTGAGTGGATAAGATCGCTGGCAGTGTAATGAATTTGGCGGCGATGCGCTTGTGAAAGCGGGTGATCCGGCTCGCTAATTTGATGACAGCGCTTTGTGATAGCTGAAAAAGATGGCCGGAAAAGGGAAGGATGACCCCGCCAAATGGTGTCATGGACGAAGCGGGAGCTTGGCGAGACAGCATTGCAGGAGGGAAAAGGGCGGGAAGTCCCGCCCTTGCTTATCACTTGTCAGACAACCGTTATCAGAACTGCTGGAACCAGCGCTGGATCTGGGCCGGATCCTTGCTCTGGGTCAGGGAGAGCATCAGCAGCACCCGCGCTTTCTGCGGGTTGAGAGTGCCGGAGGCCACGAAGCCGTACTTGGCATCATCGATCTCAGCATCCAGGGTGGTGGCGCCGGTCGGCACGCGGGCGGAGCGTACGACGCGGATGCCATCCTTGCTCGCCTTGGCCAGGGTGTCGAACAGGGTGTGGTAGAGGTTACCGTTGCCCACCCCGGCGCTGACGATGCCGTCGAACTTGGCATCCACCATCGCCTTGGCCGGCAAGTCGGTGGCGTTGGCGTAGCTGTAGACGATGCCAACTTGCGGCAGCTTGTCGAGCTTACTCACGTCAAACGGCGTCTTGCTGGTGTGCAGACGGGCCGGGCTGCGCTGATAGTCGATCTTGCCGTTGTGGATGTAACCCAGCGGGCCGAAGTTGGGGGAGGCGAAGGTCTGCACGCCTGTGGTGTTGGTCTTGGTGACGTCGCGGGCATCCAGCACGGTGTCGTTCATCGCCACCATCACGCCACGGCCCTTGGAGGCGGGGTCGGAGGCGGTCACCACGGCGTTGTAGAGGTTGAGCGGGCCATCGGCACTCATGGCGGTGGAGGGGCGCATGGCGCCGACCAGCACCACCGGCTTGTCGCTCTTGACGGTCAGATTGAGGAAGTAGGCGGTCTCTTCCATGGTGTCGGTGCCGTGGGTGATGACGATGCCATCCACGTCATCCTTGGCCAGCAGCTCGTTGACCCGCTTGGCCAGCTTGAGCCACACCTCGTCGTTCATGTCCTGGGAGCCGATCTTCACCACCTGCTCACCCTGCACGTCAGCGACGTTCTTCATCTCGGGCACGGCGGCGATCAGCGTCTCGATGGCTACCTTGCCTGCCTCGTAGTTGGACTCGGTAGCCGACTGGCCTGCCCCGGCAATGGTGCCGCCGGTTGCCAGAATATGGACGTTGGGCAGCGCCATGGCCATGGGGGAGAGTGTCAGGCCAACGACGGCGGCGAGCAGGGTCTTGCGGATCGGTAGGGTCATGCTGCAAATCCTTATGGTTGGAATAATCGCAGCAAGTTTGCCCGTTTAATAACCCCGGTCTGTGATAAAACTCACCAAAAGACAGGTGAGTACAGATTTTTAACCTGTTTTATACCTCTATGGAGATAATTTAACTCGCAGAGAAACCCTTGGCTTCGATCAGGGCGATCAGCTCGGCCTTGCTCAGCTCGCTCTCGATGAAGGCCTTGCTGCTGGCGAAATCGACGGTTGCGGTGGTGACCGCAGGCTGGGCCAGCAGGGCTTTTTGCAGACTGGCGGCGCAGCCACCACAGGACATGCCGGACACTGTGAGTTCGATGGTCATGGAATATCTCCTCTGTTGATGAGCGCCAGCCTAAAGCTGCCGCCTCCGGCAAGGTCAAGCCGTCAGTACATAAGACCCAGATAGTTCATCAGGATGGCTCCCTGCCGGTGTATGGGTGCCAAGGTTCGTGGTGGCGATGAGGTTGGCAGTTTCCTCGGGCAGGGTCAGTACATAAGACCGAGGTAATTCATCAGAGTTGCCCCGAGGCTGGTAGTAACCAGCGATCCAAGGGTGGTAGTGGCGATGATGTTCGCTGCCAGCACGCTGTCACCCCCCATGGCGCGGGTCATCACATAGCTGGCGGCGGCAGTCGGGGTGGCGCTGATAAGAAACAGGATGCCGAGCTCCAGATGGCTGAAGCCGAGCAGGGCTGCTCCCAGAGTGAACACCGCTGGAATGAGGCAGAGCCGCATCACGCTGGCCCAGCCGGTCAGCGCCGCCCCGCCGCGCAGGGCGCCGAGACTGAGGGAGGCGCCGGTGCAGAGCAACGCCAGCGGCAACGTCATGTTGGCGAAGTAGCTGCCGGTGGTGAGCAGCAGTTGCGGCATCTTGATACCGAGCAGGGTAAACGGCAGCGCCGCCACAATGGCGATGATGAGCGGATTCTTGATGATGCCGAGCAGAATGGGGCGGATACCGGTGGCACCGCCGAGACTGCGGGTGAGGGTGATCACAGCGAGAATGTTGTAGAGCACGGTCACCGCGCCGACATAGAAGGCCGCCGCCCCCAACCCTTCGTGGCCATAGGCGTTCTGCACATAGGCGAGCCCGATAATGGCGCTGTTGCCGCGAAAGCTCCCCTGCACGAAGATCCCGCGCAGTCGCTGCTCCCCGATAAAACGTCCGGCCAGCAGCTCCAGCACCAGATAGCTGATAACGGTGGCGAGCAGGCCATAGCCGATAAACCAGAGGCTCGGCATGGTGGCGAAGTTGGTACCCAGAATACTGAGAAAGAGCAGAGCGGGCAGGGTGACCTGAAACACCAGTCGCGAGGCGGATTCGGTAAAGGGATCCGGCAGCAGCCCCAGCCGCTTGAGCAAGATGCCGAGCAGCAGCACCACGCAGATGGGGCCTGTGATGGAGAGGGAGAAGAGCAGACTGGCCAGCAGATCCATGATGGGCATCCTGTGCTGTGCCCACACACCCTGACGGCGGGGCAAAAAGGGCATTCTAACGCCATGGGCTTGTATTCACAGGGGTTAATCACAACAATGTGGGCAATTCCACCGCCTAGCCTCCTGTGAGCCAATTCATGGACAAGAAACTGACCATCCTCGATATCGCCAGACTGAGTGGCGTCGGCAAGTCGACCGTCTCCCGGGTGCTCAACCAGGATCACAAGGTGAAGCAGGAGACCCGCGAGCGGGTGGAGCAGATCATCGCCGAGCACGGCTTCGTGCCGAGCAAGTCGGCGCGGGCCATGCGCAGCCAAAGCCAGCAGGTGGTGGGGATCATCGTTTCCCGGCTCGACTCCAGCTCGGAGAATCAGGCGGTGCGCGGCATGCTGGAGACCCTCTACCAGCGTGGCTACGATGCTGTGCTGATGGAGAGCAAGTTCTCCCCCGCCAAGGTGCAGGAGCATCTGGCGGTGCTGGAGCGGCGCGGAGTGGATGGCATTATCCTGTTCGCCTTCAATGACTTGGACTATGCCGCCATGACGCCGCTGAAAGAGAAGCTGGTGCTGGTCGCCCGTGAATATCCCGGTTTCTCCTCGGTCTGCTTCGACGACGCCGGTGCGGTGCGCACCATGCTGGCGCAGCTGGCAAGCCGTGGCGCCCGCGACATCGCCTATCTGGGGGTGGATGCCTCGGATCTCACCACCGGCCAGCGCCGCCTCGACGCCTATCTCGCTTACTGCGCAGAGCAAGGGTTGCGCCCGCGCAGCGCCCTCGGCGATCTCAGCCTGCAGAGCGGCTACCGGCTGGCGGCCGAGCTGCTTACCCCCTCCACCCAGGCGTTGGTCTGCGCCAGCGACACCCTCGCCATCGGTGCGGCAAAATACCTTCAAGAACAAGGGCGTAGCGAGGTGCTGGTGACCGGCCTTGGCAACAACCCCATGCTCAGCTTCCTCTTCCCCAACGCCCTCACTCTCGATCTCGGTTACAAAGGGGCGGGGGAGCAGGCGGCGCGTCAGCTGCTCGGCCAGATTGAGCAGGATCAGCCTCCGCTGGTGACAATCGCCCCCTGTCGAACCCTGTGAGCCCCATCACTTCCGACTGAACAAAAAGTGTGCTTTTTGTGACGCTGGCCACGAATTGGGAACGTTCCCATTTCGATCTGGCCAGATTGTCGGCATGCTAAATGGGAACGATACCAAAAACGCTCCGGCCGACAGACTGGCTCAAAAGGGCGATACAGACCACTATTCAATGGCGTCACAGAGGGAAGACCCATGTCCAAGATCAACGCACAGCAGCTTGCCACCCTGATCGACAAGATCGGCGGCAAGGAGAACATCGCCACCGTCAGCCACTGCCTGACCCGGTTGCGCTTCGTCCTGAACGATCCGGCCAAGGCCGACAGCAAGGCCATCGAGACCATTCCGGCAGTGAAGGGAAGCTTCACCCAGGGCGGTCAGTTCCAGGTGGTGATCGGTAACGAGGTAGAGCAGTGGTACAAGGCGCTGACCGAACAGCTCGGCGTCAGCGGTGGCAGCAAGGAGACCGCCAAGCAGGCGGCACGCCAGAACATGAACCCGCTGGAGCGGGGCATCTCCCATCTGGCGGAGATCTTCGTGCCGCTGCTGCCTGCCATCATCACCGGTGGTCTGATCCTGGGCTTTCGCAACGTCATCGGCGACATCAAGATGTTCGACGATGGCACTCACACCCTCACCGAGATCAGCCAGTTCTGGGCTCAGGTGCATGCCTTCCTCTGGCTGCTGGGCGAGGCGATCTTCCACTTCCTGCCGGTGGGCGTCTGCTGGTCTGCAGTGAAGAAGATGGGCGGCTCCGAGATCCTCGGTATCGTGCTCGGCATCACGCTGGTGTCGCCACAGTTGATGAACGCCTACGGCATCGGTCAGCAGACTCCCGAGGTGTGGGACTTCGGCCTGTTCGTGATCCAGAAGGTAGGTTATCAGGCCCAGGTCATTCCGGCGCTGCTGGCGGGTGTCTTCCTCGCCTGGGTAGAGACCAACCTCAAGCGGATCATTCCGGCCTATCTCTATCTGGTGATTGTGCCGTTTGTCTCGCTGCTGCTGGCGGTGATCGTGGCTCACGCCTTTATCGGCCCGTTCGGCCGCTGGATTGGTGACGGTGTCGGCTTCGCTGCCAAGGCCGCCATGACCGGCTCCTTCGCCCCTATCGGTGCCGCCCTATTCGGTTTCCTCTACGCGCCGCTGGTCATCACCGGCATCCACCACACCACCAACGCGGTGGATCTGCAACTGATGCAGAGCATGGGCGGCACGCCAATCTGGCCGCTGATCGCCCTCTCCAACATCGCTCAGGCTTCTGCGGTCGTCGGCATCATTCTGATTAGCCGCAAGGAGAACGAGCGGGAGATCTCGGTGCCTGCCGCCATCTCCGCCTATCTCGGGGTGACCGAACCGGCGATGTACGGTATTAACCTCAAGTACAAGTTCCCCATGCTGTGCGCCATGGTGGGCTCCAGCCTTGCGGCCCTTATCTGCGGTTTCGCCGGGGTGATGGCCAACGGCATCGGGGTTGGCGGCCTGCCGGGTATCCTCTCCATCCAGCCGCAATACTGGGCGGTGTTCGCCATCGCCATGCTGGTCGCCATCGTGGTGCCGGTGGTGCTGACCCTGCTGGTCTACAAGCGCCAGCAAGCCGCTGGCAAGTTGGCCCAAGCCAGCGCCTGACACTGATTATCAGGGCGACCCGCGGGTCGACCTCTCCATTTCATATTCGAGACAAGAGAAAGACCCATGAGCCAAACACCCTGGTGGCAGAGTGCCGTGATTTACCAGATTTACCCCAAGAGCTTTCAGGATTCCGGAGCGCGTGGCACCGGCGACCTCAAGGGGATCATGGCCCGCCTCGACTATCTCAAAACTCTGGGGGTCGATGCTCTCTGGCTGACCCCGGTTTACGTCTCGCCGCAGGTGGACAACGGCTACGACATCGCCGACTACCTTGCCATCGACCCCGCCTACGGCACCATGGCAGATTTCGAGGCGCTGCTGGCTGCCGCCCACACGCGCGACATCCGCATCGTGATGGATATAGTGGTCAACCACACTTCCACCGAGCACGCCTGGTTCAAGTCGGCGCTGGGGGATAAAAACAGCCCCTACCGCGACTACTACATCTGGCGCGATCCGGTGGATGGCGGCGTGCCGAACAACTGGCAATCCAAATTTGGCGGCAGCGCCTGGGAGCTGGATCAGGCCACCGGTCAGTACTACCTGCACCTGTTTGCCCGCGAGCAGGCGGATCTCAACTGGGAAAACCCGGCGGTGCGCGCCGAGGTGAAAAACATCATCCACTTCTGGGCCAAAAGGGGGGTGGACGGTTTCCGCCTCGACGTCATCAACCTCATCTCCAAGGATCAGGCGTTCCCGAACGACGAGATTGGCGATGGCCGCCGCTTCTACACCGACGGGCCGCGCATCCACGAATTTTTGCAGGATGTGAGCCGCGACGTGTTTGCTCCTGTCGGCGCCATGACGGTGGGGGAGATGTCCTCTACTTCGCTGGAGCACTGCCAGCGCTATGGCGCGCTGGATGGCTCCGAGCTCTCCATGGTGTTCAACTTCCACCACCTCAAGGTGGATTACCCCAACGGCGACAAGTGGACGAAAGCACCGTTCGATTTCCTCGAACTCAAGCGCATCTTCAACCACTGGCAGAGCGGTATGCATGGCAAGGGGTGGTCGGCGCTGTTCTGGTGCAACCACGATCAGCCGCGCATCGTCTCCCGCTTCGGTGATGAGGGTGAGTACAGAGTGGTCGCTGCCAAGATGCTGGCCAGCACGCTGCATGGCCTGCAAGGCACCCCCTACATCTATCAGGGGGAGGAGATCGGCATGACCAACCCCGGCTATCAGCACATCGATGACTATCAGGATGTAGAGAGCCGCAACATCTTCGCCATCAAGCAGGCGGAAGGGATGAGCGAGGCCGAGATCCTCGCCATTCTCGGTGCCAAGTCCCGCGACAACTCGCGCACCCCGATGCAGTGGAGTGCCGCCCCCAATGCCGGTTTTACCAACGGGACGCCCTGGCTCACGCCTGCCGCCAACTATTCCGAGATCAACGCCGAGGCGGCGCTGGCCGACCAGCACTCGGTGTTCTGGCACTATCGGGATCTCATCGCCCTGCGCAAGGCGCACCCCATCTTCACTCAGGGGGATTATCAGGAGCTGCTGACCGGGCACCCGCAGATCTGGGCCTATGCCCGTCGCGCCAACGGTCAGATCCTGCTGGTGGTGAGCAACTTCTACGGCGAGCCGGTGGAGTTTGCCTTGCCTGCCGAGCTGCAAAGCGGGCAAGGTCGGCTGCTGCTCGGCAACTACCCCGATAGCCCGGCCCAACCGCAATCGGCTATGCTGCGCCCTTATGAATCCCTGATCTGGCTGATGGAGTAGGTAATGGAGAAGGTGGTGCACGGTGCCGAGTGGCAGAAGATGGTGGCGGGGGAGCCTTATGATGCGGGCGATCCCGAGCTGAAAGCGGCGCGCGAGCGCTGCCGCAGGCTATATCACACCTTCAACACCAGCTGGCAGGAGAAACCGGTGCGGGATGCTTTGCTGCACGAGCTGCTCGGTAGCCGCGGCCAGGAGTGTGCCATCAATCCGCCGTTCTTCTGCGACTATGGCGCCAACATCTTCGTCGGCGAGAACTTCTACGCCAACGTCAATTGCACCATCCTCGACGTCTGTGAGGTGCACATCGGCGACAACGTGCTGCTGGCGCCCGGGGTGCAGATCTACACCGCCGCTCACCCGGTGGTGGTGGCAGCGCGTATCAGGGGGGTCGAGTTCGGCAAGCCGGTGCGGATCGGTCACAACGTCTGGATTGGCGGCAGCACGGTTATCTGCCCCGGTGTCACTATCGGTGACAACAGCGTCATCGGTGCCGGTTCGGTGGTGACCAAAGATGTGCCCGCCAACGTGGTGGCGGCTGGCAACCCTTGCAAGGTGCTTCGGGCGATGACGGCACAGGAGCTTGAAGGTGTCATCCAGCGGTGAACAGGGGCCATGAATGCTAGTGCTATCTGATTGATAGAAAAGCAACTGTCAGATTGTTTTGCATTCAGTGCTTATGTTCGGGGCCGCTTGGCCGATACTGTTGAGTGCAGGAGGAACCCTATGGATATATCAAGTTCTGCAAATGCGTCGTTTGGTTCTGCTCTGATGACGGCCAGTCTGGCCAAGAAACAGCAGACCCAAGAGGGCGAAGCTGCGCTGAAGCTGCTGCAAAACGCAGCGCAATCAGCGCCGGTTGCACCGACATCGGCCAGCGCTTCCCTGGGAAGCAAGATCGATATTCGCGTCTGACCCTAATGAAAAAGCCCCCATCTCGCGATGGGGGCTTTTTTATCTCTGCGATTTGCGGGATCAGACCGGGAAAGGAGCCGGCGCCTCGAAGGTCATCCGTTCCCCGCTGCGGGGGTGGCTGATGGTCAGCATGGCCGCATGCAGGTAGAGATGGGGGGCAGCCGCCAGCGCATCCGGATGGGCGTAGAGGTTGTCACCCAGGATCGGATGCCCCAGCTCCAGCATATGGACGCGCAACTGGTGCGAGCGACCTGTGATGGGAGTCAGCTTGATCAGGCTGTTGCCGTTCTCCACTTTCAGTTTCTGCCACAGGGTCAGGGCGTGACGCCCCTCCTCGTGATCCACCTTCTGCTTCGGGCGGTTGGGCCAGTCGACGCAGAGCGGCAGGTCAACCTGTCCCGACTCTGCTTCCGGCTCACCCCACACCCAGGCGAGGTAGTGCTTCTCGGTCTCCCGCTCGCGAAATTGTCGGCTCAGCTCCCGATGAGAGTTGGGATTGAGGGGAATGACAATGACGCCAGTGGTGGACATGTCGAGGCGATGAGCTGCCGCCGCCTTGGGGTGTTGCTGTTTCACCCGATGCAGGACGCTGTCTTCATTCTCGGGGCCGCGCCCGGGGACGCTTAGCAGGCCAGTGGGCTTGTTGACCACCATGATGTCCTTGTCCTTGAACAGGATATCGAGCCAGGGTTCCAGAGGCGGTGAGTATTCAAACATAAATGTCTCGCATCAGAAGGTGGGGGCAAGCCCCCATCAGTTATGGGTGACCACGATAAAGCGGATGGCATCCAGCTTGAGTTGGGTCTGATCGATCAGGTGGTGCAATTCTGCCTGCAGATTGCGCAGATAATCCAGCTCGCTGTCGCGCACGTTCGGGTTGACTGCCTTGAGCGCTTCCAGACGATCCAGATCCTGCTGCAGGGTCTGCGCCATCTGGGCGCGGGCCTTGTCGACAATCCCGGCTTTCAGCTCTTCGGCAATGGCCTGGCCCTTGCCAATCAGACTGTGGATCACCGGTTGGGACGCGGTGACCAGTTTGCTGCCGAGGTGGCGATTGACCGGCGTCAGCTGACGGTTGAAGGCATCAAACGCCACTTTCTCACCCAGATTCTGGCCGTTCTTGTCCATCAGCAGACGGATCGGCGTCGGCGGCATGAAGCGGTAGAGCTGGGGATGGGCCGCAGACTCGGCAACGAAGATCAGCTCAAGCAGGATGGAGCCGATGGGCAGCGCCTTGTTCTTGAGCAGTGCGACCGAGGTGGCACCGATCTCGGAGCCCAGGATCAGGTCGATACCGCCGCGCATCATGGGGTGATCCCAGGAGAGCAGCGCCATGTCATCACGCGACAGGGCAGTGTTGCGATCGAAGGTGATGGTCATGCCGTCTTGCGGCAAGCCCGGGAAGCTGGAGACCAGCATGTGATCCCCGGGGGTCAGCACCAGCGCGTTCTCGCCACGGTCATCCTGATTGACGCCGATCTCGTCGAACATCTTGAGGGCGAAGGAGATCATGCCGGTGTCGTCATCTTCGGCGGCCAGCTTGTCGACCAGCTGCTGGGCGGCGGCGCCACCGCTGGAGTGGATCTCCAGCAGGCGATCGCGACCCTGCTCCAGTCGAGCCTTGAGCGGCTCGTGCAGTTCGCGGGTCTTGATCAGCAGGGCGTCGAGGGCTGCCTGATCGCCGGTGTTGGCTGCCAGCAGCTCGAACAGCTCTTCACGTACCGCTTCGAATACCGGGCGGGCAGTCGGGCAGGTCTGCTCGAACGCGTCCAGACCATCGTGATACCAGAGCAGCAGGGCGCGCTGGGCAGTCCCTTCCAGATAGGGAACGTGGATCTCGACGGTATTCTGCTGACCGATACGATCCAGTCGGCCGATACGCTGTTCCAGCAGGTCCGGGTTGAGAGGCAGATCGAACAGCACCAGATGGCTGGCAAACTGGAAGTTGCGACCCTCTGAGCCGATCTCGGAGCAGAGCAGCACCTGGGCGCCACCCTCTTGCTGGGCAAAATAGGCGGAGGCCTTGTCCCGCTCGAGGATCGACATCCCTTCGTGGAACACGGCACCACGGATCCCTTCACGGGTACGCAGCGCCTCTTCCAGCGCGATAGCGGTCGCCGCTTCGGAGCAGATCACCAGCACCTTCTGCTGGCGGGCTGAGAGCAGCAGCTCCAGCAACCATTCGACGCGCGGGTCGAACTGGGTCCAGGTGGCGTTGTCACCTTCGAACTGCTGGAAGATCTTCTCGGGATAGAGGTAGCGCAGGGCACGGGTCTGCAGATCGCCACCGTTGCCACCCATCATGCCCATCACCTTGATGGCGGTCTTGTACTGCTCCGGCAGCGGCATGGGGTAGACGTTGAGGTGACGCTCGGGGAAGCCCTGAATATTGGCGCGGCTGTTGCGGAACAGCACCCGGCCGGTGCCATGCTGGTCCAGCAGCTTGGCGACCGCCTGCTGGCGGGCGGCGGCATCGCTCAAGTCCAGCCCTTCCAGCTGGCTGGCGAGGGTCTGTCTGGCTTCATCGCTCAGGGTCTCGCCATCCAGCAGCTCTTGCGCTGCGCTGGCGACCTGACCATAGGCCTGCTCCTCGGCGAGGAAGGCCTCGTAGTCGTAGAAACGCTCGGGATCGAGCAGGCGCAGTCGGGCAAAATGGCTCTGGTGGCCCAGCTGATCCGGGGTGGCGGTCAGCAGCAGCACGCCCGGCACTTGTTCGGCCAGCGCTTCCACCATCTCATAGGCACGGCTTGGCGCCTCTTCACTCCACTCAAGATGGTGGGCTTCGTCGACAACCAGCAGATCCCACTCGGCTTCCAGCACCTGCTCGAAGCGACGACGCTTCTTGCGCAGGAAGTCGAGGCTGCAGATCACCAGCTGCTCGGTCTCGAAGGGGTTCTCTGCATCGGCGAATGCCTCGATACAGCGCTCCTCGTCAAACAGGGAGAAGTGCAGGTTGAAGCGGCGCAGCATTTCGACCAGCCATTGGTGCTGCAAGGTTTCGGGCAGCAGAATGAGTACGCGATGGGCGCGGCCGGAGAGCAGTTGCTGATGAATGATCATGCCCGCTTCGATGGTCTTGCCCAGACCCACCTCATCGGCCAGCAGTACGCGCGGAGCGTAGCGGTGACCCACCTCGTGGGCGATATAGAGCTGGTGCGGGATCAGGCTGACCCGGCCACCGGCCAGACCACGAGTCGGGTTGCGACGGCGCTGGTGCTGGTTGATCAGCGCTTCGTAGCGCAGGGTGAAGCGGGACATCCGATCGATCTGACCGGCGAACAGGCGATCCTGCGGCTTGTTGAACTTGATAAAGTTGTTGAGAAACACTTCTTTGAGGGCAACGGGCTCATCATTGTCGGTGCGCACACCTACATATATAAGCAGGCCGTCTTTCTCCTGCACTTCTTCGACCGTCATGGTCCAGTCTTCGTGACTGGTGATCTGATCGCCCACATTGAAGCTGACCCGGGTGACCGGCGCCTCTTCTTTGGCATACATGCGGTTTTCACCGGTAGCCGGAAACAACAGGGTAACCATGCGTCCTTCAACAGCAACGACAGTCCCCAACCCCAGATCCGTCTCTGTATCACTAATCCAACGCTGGCCAAGTGCAAAAGGCATTAAACTCTCCAAAGCCCAAGAGTGTGTGAATCGCAAAGGGGCGCTATGTTACCCGAAGGCGTGACCTCGATCACCATGCATATAGATGTAGAGAGACCAAATCGCCACAACCTTGATCTGCTACCATCGCCACGCCATATAGAGGATAGCGAGCTCGCCAAACGGGTGTGTTATTGCAGGATAAATACGCTTTTTGGGTGATTAGTGAGCGGTTGAACCAAAAATGCGAATTTAATTCGAAAAGGCCCTTGCAAGCGTGATCCAGATCCCTATAATGCGCCTCCATCGACAGGGCAAGCGGCAACGCAAACAACCTAGTCGATAACCTCGAAAAGTCTTTGCAAATAAGGCTTGACTCGAGAAGGCGGTTGGGTAGAATTCCACTCCCGCAGCAACACACTGTTGCGTCGCTCTTTAACAATTTGAATCAAGCAATCTGTGTGGGCACT
>NZ_JAAKUJ010000024.1:0-22020 GCF_049175075.1 Aeromonas sp. 600774 | reverse complement strand
GTTTGGAGACTGACCATGAACCAGACCTCTATTGCCATGCCGATGCTGATATCACGCCATATCGTCTCCGATATCTGTGTTGCCCTCGTTGATCCCCGCGTGCGGTTTGGAGACTGACCATGAAGCTCAATCCGGTTACCTTGAAAAAACTCAAGCGCTTCAAGTCGATCAAGCGCGGTTACTACTCCTTCATTATCTTCACCACCCTGGTGCTGCTCTCCCTGTTGGCGGAGCTGCTGGTCAACAGCCGGGCACTGATGGTGAGCTATCAGGGCCAGCTGCACTTCCCCACCTATGGCGATGTGATCCCCGGTCAGCAGTTCGGGCTCGATTACGAGTACGAAACCAACTACCGCCAGCTCAAGGCCAAATTTGCCGCAGAGGGCCAGGGCGACTGGGTACTGCTGCCGCCGGTGCCCTGGAACCCCTACGAGCAGGATTTCAAGGAGGATGCCTACCCGCCCTACGCCCCCAGCGTGGCCGAGCGCCACTTCCTCGGCACCGACACCAGCGGCCGCGATGTGCTGGCGCGACTGGTTTACGGCTTTCGCATCGCCATCGGCTTTGCCTTTATCGCGCTGGCGGCCAGTTACGCCATCGGAGTCACCATCGGCTGTCTGATGGGCTTTCTCGGCGGCCGCTTCGACCTCATCCTGCAACGCTTTATCGAGATCTGGTCCCAGGTGCCGTTTCTCTACGTCATCATGATCCTGGTGTCGCTGGCCAAGCCCAACTTCGGCCTGTTTGTCGCCATCAACGTGCTGTTCGGCTGGATGGGGATCACCTGGTATATGCGCACCCTCACCTACAAGGAGCGGGCACGGGACTATGTGATGGCAGCGCGGGCGCAAGGGGCGACCACCGGGCGGATCATCTTCAACCACATCCTGCCCAACACCCTGATGATGATCGTCACCCTGGCGCCGTTCGCCGTGGTGGGCAATATCTCCACCCTGACGGCGCTCGACTATCTTGGCTTCGGGCTGGCACCGCCGACCCCGAGCTGGGGGGAGCTGCTCTCCCAGGGCATCAACAATCTGGATGCCATCTGGATCGTCAGCTCGGTGGTGGCCGCGGTGAGTCTGGTGCTGATCATGGTCTCCTTTATCGGCGAGGCGATCCGCGAGGCGTTCGATCCGCGCAAATTTACCCGTTACCAATAAGCCAGCCGATGCCAGCGCATCGGCAGGCGTCGGGTAACGAACAGTGATTAATGAAGGACGGGCCGCAGCCATCGGCGGTCCCGGGAGCAAGGGATAATCCCGTTATCAATCAAGACCCCCAGTGCAGGGGCCAGACCTGGAAGTCAAACATGAAAAATAAAATCAAATGGATAGGTGCTCTCTTTGTGCTGGTAAACGGATCCTGGGTCTGGGCGGCCAGCCTGCCCGCGGATCTCAAATGGGAGACCAATGAGACGGATCCTGTGTTCGCCTCCCCCAAGGCACTGCCGGGCGGCAGTCTCAATATGTTTGTGGAGAGCTTTCCGCTGACGTTCCGCACCGTGGGGCCTGACTCCAACGGATCGTTCCGCTCCTTTATTCTCGATAACCAGTTGCGACTCATCAGCTTCCACCCCAATACCGGCAACCCCATTCCGTCGCTCGCGACCCACTGGGCCATCGCGCCAGACAGCCAGACCGTCTACTTCAAGCTGGATCCCCGCGCCAAATGGTCGGATGGCAAGCCGGTCAATGCCGATGACTACACCTTCGGCTACGAGATGATGCGCTCCAAACACATCAAGGGGCCCTGGTTCAACAACTACTACACCACTGAAGTGGTAGCGGTAGAGAAGATCGATGATCACACCATTATGGTCAAAGCGGGCAACCGCAAGGCCAAGATGGACCTGCTCAACACCACCGAGCTGTGGCCCCAGCCCAAGCACTACTACAAGCTGACCCCCAACTGGGTGAAGCAGTACAACTGGGCCGTGGTGCCCACCACCGGCCCCTACGTGATCAGCGACGTCAAGAAGGGCAAGTCGGTCACCTTCAGCAAACAGAAGGATTGGTGGGCAAAAGACGATCGCTACAACCAGCACAGATTCAACATCGACACCATCAAGGTGCAGGTGATCCGCGACCACAACATCGCCTTTCGCCACTTCCTGAAAGGGGAGATCGATACCTTCGAGATGATCCTGCCCAACTGGTGGCATGAAAAAGCGGTCACCCCGGAGTACAAAAAAGGCTACGTGCAGAAGGTAATGGCCATGACCGACACCAAACAGGGCGGTCAGGGGGTGCACCTCAATGTGGCCAACCCCAAGCTGGCGGACGTGAACGTGCGCCTCGGCATCCAGCACGCCTTCAACATCGACAAGATGATCGAGACCGTGCTGCGCGGCGATTACGACAGAGCCACCACCTTCGACTCGGGCTTTGGCGAGTTCACTGACATCACGCTGCCGGAGCGGGCTTATGACATCGGCAAGGCGCGGGAGTACTTTGCCAAGGGCGGCTACAACAAGCCGGGGCCGGACGGCATCCTGCAAAATGAGAAGGGTGAGCGGCTGACGCTGGCGCTCACCTACACCAGTCAGGAGCACTCCAAGCGACTGACCGTGCTGAAAGAAGAGGCCAAGAAAGCGGGTCTGGATCTGGAGCTCAATCTGGTGGATGGCGCCACCGGCTTCAAGGTGATGCTGGAGAAGAAACACGAAGCGGCCTGGCTCGGTTGGGGCGGCGGCGGTCTCTATCCGCAATATTGGGAGTTTTTCCACTCCGCCAACGCCAACAAACCGCAGACCAACAACCTGTTCAACGTGGCTGACAAGGAGCTGGACGCGCTGATCGACGCCTACAACGTCGAATTCGACATGGCCAAACGGGCCGAGATCTCCCGCCAGATCCAGCAGCGCATCTATGATCTCGCCATCTTCGTGCCCGGGGTGCAGCTCAACTATGTACGGGCCAGCAGCTGGCGTTATGTGATGCTGCCGGAGGTGCCTGCCACCAAGAACACGCCGGATCTGCTCTACTGGCCGATGGACGGTTATCCTCATAGTAGTGGCGGTTTGCTCTGGCTCGATCCCAAGGTGAAGGAAGAGACCCGCAACGCCAAGGAGGCAGGGGAGGCGCTGGCGCCCATCAACCTGCTCGACAAGACCTATGCACGTCATTGATATTCAGGCCATTGCGAAGGGAGCAGCCGTTATGCCCAACACCCAGGCCTCCATTCTTGACGTACCGGATAACGGGGGGGAGTTCGCCGTTGATAGCGGCCAGCACCCAGCCCCAATCCTCGAAGTACGCGATCTCGAAGTGGAGTTCGCCGTCGACGACGGCAAGATCAAGGTG
Source organism: Aeromonas sp. 600774 (assembly GCF_049175075.1). Lineage (NCBI taxonomy): Bacteria > Pseudomonadati > Pseudomonadota > Gammaproteobacteria > Aeromonadales > Aeromonadaceae > Aeromonas > Aeromonas sp. 600774. The sequence continues at coordinate 18,715 of NZ_JAAKUJ010000024.1, read as the reverse complement.
CTCGACGGGGTCAGCTTCAAGGTGGCCCCGGGTCAGACTCTGGGGATCGTCGGCGAGTCCGGCTGTGGCAAGAGTGTCACTTCACTCGCCATCATGGGGCTCTTGCCCAAACCCCATGGTCAGGTGGTAGCCGGCTCCATCCGCTTTCAGGGGGAAGAGCTGCTGTCGCTTGCGCCGGATCAGATGTACAAGGTGCGCGGCAACCGCATCTCGATGATCTTTCAGGAGCCGATGACGGCCCTCAACCCGGTGCAGACGGTGGGGGAGCAGCTGATGGAGGTGTTTCGCCTCCACCGCCCCGAGTATGACAAGGCCCAGCGCAAAGCCGCGGCCATTGCCATGCTGCAGAAGGTGGGGATCCCGGAACCGGCCCAGCGCTTTGCCGTTTACCCTCACAACCTCTCCGGCGGTATGCGCCAGCGGGTGATGATCGCCATGGCGCTCTCCTGCGAGCCAGACCTGCTCATCTGCGACGAACCGACCACGGCGCTGGATGTCACCATTCAGGCCCAGATCCTCGAACTGATGAAAGAGCTGCAGGCCCAGACCGGGATGGCCATCATCTTTATCACTCACGATCTGGGGGTAGTGGCGGAGCTGTGCGACGAAGTGGTGGTGATGTACGCCGGGCGGGCGGTAGAGCAGGCCGACGTGTTCGAGCTGTTTGACCACCCCCGTCACCCCTATACCCACGGCTTGATGAGCTCGATCCCGCGACTCGAGGATGAGCCCAAGAGCCTGCTCAAGACCATCAAGGGACAGGTGCCAGCCCTGCACGAGATGCCCGCTGGCTGCCGCTTCTCCAACCGCTGCCCCCATGCGACCGATCTCTGCATCAGCGCCATTCCGGCGGTGGAGCAACTCAATCCGCGCCACCATGTCGCCTGTCACTACTGGAAGGAGTTGACCCCATGAGCACTCTGTTATCGGTCAGGGATCTGAAACAGCACTTCCGGCTGGGAGGCGGGTTCCTGCGCAAGCAATATACGGTTCACGCGGTGGATGGCATCAGCTTCGACCTGAAACAGGGGGAGACGCTGGGGCTGGTGGGTGAGTCGGGCTGCGGCAAGTCCACCCTCGGGCGCAGCCTGCTCAAGCTGTTCGAGCCGACCGCGGGCACCATCACTTTCGAGGGGCGCGATATCACCGCCCTCAGCCCGAAGGAGATGCGCTCCCTGCGTCAGGAGATGCAGATGGTGTTTCAGGATCCTGCAGAATCCCTCAACAGCCGCCACACCGTGGGCCAGATCCTGGAGGAGCCCTTTATCATCCACGGTAAAGGCAACACTGAGCAGCGCCGCGGCTGGGTGCAGGAGTTGCTGGCGAAAGTGGGCCTGCCGGGCAGCGCGGTGGATCGCTACCCCCACGAGTTTTCCGGCGGTCAGCGCCAGCGGATCGGCATCGCCCGCGCCATCGCCCTCAAGCCCAAGCTGCTGGTATGCGACGAGGCGGTCTCGGCCCTCGATGTCTCGGTGCAGTCGCAGATCGTCAACCTGCTGCTCAGCCTGCAGCGGGAGATGAACCTCTCCATCATCTTCATCGCCCACGATCTGTCGGTGGTCAAACACATCTCGGATCGGATTGCAGTGATGTATCTGGGACGGATCGTCGAACTGGCGGATGCCCAGTCGCTCTATCTGGCGCCGCGCCACCCTTACACCCAGGCGCTGATCTCCGCCATTCCGGTACCGGACCCGCGCAGGCGCAGCCAGCGCATTTTGCTGACCGGCGATGTGCCCTCCCCCATCTCGCCGCCAAGCGGCTGCCACTTCCACCAGCGCTGCCCCCATGCGACCGAGTTGTGCAAAAGCAAGGCGCCCAAGCTTGAGGCGTGTGATGAGGCCCATCATCAGGTGGCCTGTCACACCCCGCTCGCTGTTGGTAGTCACGCCATCAGTGACAACGCCATGAGCGGCGACAGCAGGCTGGAGCAGGCAAGCTAGGCGCAGCGAACAAACCCCAGGGTAGAAACAGACGAGGCGGCCATCAGGCCGCCTCGTGCTATCGGGTCACTCTTGCAATATCGAGCCACTGCCGCAGCTTGTCAGGCAATCTGGTAACGGCCGGGCTTGTGGTTGAGTGTCAACACCAGATTACAGATAACCGCCGCCACGATGGAGAGCGCCAGGATCCAGGGCTGCACCACGAAAAACGAGGCGACAACAATGGCGCAATCGAGCCCCATCTGCAGCTTACCCGCCCGGATGCCAAAGCGATCCTGAATAAAGAGCGCCAGAATGTTGAAGCCCCCCAGACTCGACTTGTGACGGAACATAATGAGCAGACCCATGCCAATCAGAGTACCGCCGATCAGCGCCGCATAGAGGGGCTCTATCTTGCCGATCTGCAACACCCCGTTGAGGTGATCGGTCATGTAGGAGACCGCCGCCACCGAGACAAAGGTGTTGAAGGTAAAACGTGGCCCCATCCGCAGCCATGCCAGCGCATAGAAGGGCAGGTTGATGCCGAAAAACAGCAGGCCGAAGCTGATGCCAGTCACCTTTTGCAGCAGCAGTGCCAGCCCGGCGGTGCCGCCGGTAAGCAGGCCAACCTGATGAAACAGAAAGATGCCGAGGGAAACAAAGCCGGCCGCCGTCAGCAGGGCCAGCACATCCTCATAAATAGGATGGGCAGTGCGAATCGAGGTGTTGTCCATAACCTGTATCCAAGCGAAGTAAAGAGAGAGTGTCTGTCGCCTGCCGTTGCGGGCGGGCTGCGAGCCCTGTCCACAGGGCTTCGTTATGGGGTCCAGTCTATTTTTTGTGAAAAGGATCACAACAGTCAGGCTGAACGCCCCATTCTGGTGCCTGTCATCTGGCATTGACACTCGCTGCACCAAGATGCAGCATGCCGCGCCAACAGAGGCGGTTTGCCATGGCACAAACGCGCCGGCTCTGCTACAAAGCGCGCAGCCCCCTTTTCCCATCACCGTAAGGAGCCCCATGATCTACACAGGACCCCAACCATGACGTATCTGGTCACCGGTGTCGCCGGTTTTATCGGCTTTCACGTGGCCAGCCAGCTGTGCGCCGCAGGTCATCAGGTGGTGGGGATCGACAACCTCAACGACTACTACGAGGTGAGTCTGAAAGAGGCGCGGCTGGCACAATTGGCCAGTTATCCCCATTTCCACTTCGAACGGGTCGATCTGGCGGATCGCGAAGCGATGGCTACTCTCTTTGCCCGTCATGGTTTCGAGCGCGTGATCCATCTGGGGGCACAGGCGGGAGTGCGCTACTCGCTGGAAAACCCGTTTGCCTATGCCGACAGCAACCTCACCGGCATGCTGACGGTGCTGGAGGGGTGCCGCCAGCACGGTATCCAGCATCTGCTCTACGCCTCCTCCAGCTCGGTTTATGGTCTGACCGACCAGATGCCCTTCACCACCGAGCAGCCGGTGGATCACCCGGTCTCCCTCTACGCTGCCACCAAGAAGAGTGGCGAGCTGATGGCTCACGCCTATTCCACGCTCTATGGCCTGCCCACCACAGGGTTGCGCTTTTTCACCGTCTACGGCCCCTGGGGTCGGCCCGACATGGCCATCATCAAGTTCACCCGCGCCATCCTCGCGGGCGAGCCTATCGACGTCTATAACCACGGCGATCTCAGCCGCGACTTCACCTTTATCGACGACATTGTCGAGGGGATCCTCGCCGTGGCCGACCTGCCGCCCCGCCCCAATCCCGATTGGCACGCCATCAAGCAGACTCCTGCCGAGAGCGCGGCGCCCTACCGCATCCTCAACATCGGTCATGGTCAGCCGGTGCGGCTGCTCGACTTTATCGAGACGCTGGAAGAGGCCCTCGGCAAACCCGCCATCAAGCGGATGCTGCCGATGCAGGCGGGCGACATGCACGCCACCTGGGCCGACAGCGAGCCCCTCCACACCCTCACCGGCCTGCGCCCCACCACTTCCATCAAGGAGGGGGTCGCCGCGTTCGTCCGCTGGTATCTCGACTACTACCAGCCCGACGCGTGAAATTGCCGGGCTGTAGCCCTTGGTCGCCGATGAGTTAATCCGGTACCACTGGCTTGCCACGCGTTTTAGGATGGCTGAACGCACTGTCTGCGCACCATAGCGAGGATTTGAGATGCAACAACAGGAACAGGGTCTGATCGATGGACTGTTCGACCGCCTCAAGCAAGCGCAAGCCAGGGATAGCAAGCGAGACCAACAAGCGGATCAGCTGATCCGCCAGCATCTGGCAGAGCAGCCCGATGCTCCCTACTACATGACCCAGGCGCTGCTGATCCAGCAGGCTGCCCTTACCCGCCTCAACGAGCGAGTCAAGGAGCTGGAGGCAAGCCAAAGCAGTTCGAGCGGCGGCAGTTTTCTCTCCGGCCTGTTTGGTGGCGAGAGCACTCCGCCCCCGCGCTTCACGCCGCCACCGGCAACTGCGCCTGCCCAACCCGCTTCCCGTACCAGCTCCTTTCTCGGTGGCGCCCTGCAAACCGCAGCCGGAGTTGCCGGTGGAGTCATGCTGGCCGACATGATCGGCGGACTGTTTCACAGCAACCGGCCCGAGGAGATCATCGACATCATAGAGCCAGCGCCCATTGCCAATCCGGTCGATGCAGAACCGGTACGCTGGGACGGCTGGGATTCACCTCCCGATGATGGCGGCAGTTTTCTCGACGACGATAGTCAGAGTGGCGGCTGGACCGACAGTGACGATAACAACGGCGGTTTCTTCTAACCGTTACACAACCACAGGCCCCGCATGTGGCGGGGCCCAACTCGATACGAAACCCATGACTATGGAAAGTGTGATGACACCACGGACCGGCAGCGGCATGACGCGATATAATCACTTCGCTTCGTGCCACCCGGGAGACACTCCCGACCCCAGGCGCTCTGTCCGTGGCCACGCAACACCCCCATGACGACAAGGAGCCACCTCATGATCCGAACCCTTCTCCTGATTGGCGCCGCCATCGCGGCCTATGCCCTGACCCAGAACCACACCCTGCTTCCCCTTATCAGCATGTTGATCCTGCTTTCGCTCTGGGTTGTCAGCGAAATTGGCAGCTTCTATCGCGCGCTTCCTCCCGCCGACCTGGATGAGCATGAGTATCACCACGACTTCTAACCCGATGAAAAATGGTATGAAACTCTCGCAATGCCGTTAGTTCCATACCATTTTGCTCTCTGAAATCCCCCCGCTATAACAACAGGATCCACTGCTTTCATGGCGATGGCAGCCATGTTCCTCTATATCTTCTCTACTCAAGCAGGAGATAAACGATGGGGAAGATCAGCGAAAACGGACTGTTTTTGCTGCTTTTTTTGTCGTCGCTACTGGCGGGCATTCCGCAGACGGCACAGGGCAGGGATTTCAGACAAGCCCCCAGGGCAATGACAGCGCTCAGGCAGGGGCAAGCAGCCCAGCACAGCGGCAATCTGCAAAAGGCGATAGCCCTCTACTGCGTAGCCGCCAGCACCGGCAATCCCGAAGGTTACTTCCGGATCGGGCGTCTGCTCGCCACCGGCCCTGCCTCGGTGCGCAGCGCGAAAATGGCCAACAGCTATCTCGCCATGGCGATGCGCCTTGGCAACCAGCAGGCCAGCCGCTACTACAACCCGCGGGTCGGCAATGCCCCCATGGGCGATCAGTGCGGTGTCGGCATGCGTGGCGGACAAGGGAGTTATTTCGCCCTGCCCAGCACACCGTTCAATGTCGAGGCCTATCTGGCGCGCCAGTCACCGGGCAAACAGAAGCTGGCCACCATGCTGCGCCACGCAGCCAAGCGCCATCAGGTCGATGTGCGGCTGGTGCTGGCCATCGCCATTGCCGAATCCAACCTCGAAAGCCGCGCCGTCTCCGCCAAGAATGCGCAGGGGGTGATGCAGCTGATCCCCGAAACCCAGCAGCGTTTTGGTGTCACTCAACCCTTTGATCCGGCACAGAACATCAAGGGTGGCGTCAGTTATCTCAAGTGGCTGGATCGCCGCTTCGATGGCAACTGGGTTCTGATCTCGGCAGCCTACAACGCAGGTGAGAAGGCAGTTGAGCGCTATGGCGGTATACCGCCCTATGACGAGACCCGGGAGTATGTCAAACGGGTGCTCTACTTCGCTGGTCACAAGCAGCCCTGAACCTGTTCGACTAGCCGCACGCTATTGACAAAAAACGCACCACCATTTGCGCAATCGTTTTCCTTTCGGTAGGATCCGGCGCTTTCTTGCCAGACCAACAGGTATCCCATGAATTTCATCAAACGTTGCTCGCGCCTGCTCACGCTGTTTGCACTCTTTTCCTCCTCTATCATGGCGGCCACTCCGGCGCCAGCCCCCATCCTGATCCAGGGGGCAATGGACGTCGAAGTCGAGACGCTGGTGGCCGCCCTCAAGGACAAGCAGGAGCTGACCGTAGGCGCCTGGACCTACTGGCAAGGCACCCTCTCGGGTTATCCGGTAGTTGTCTCTCGCACAGAAGTGGGGCTGGCCAATGCAGCTGCTGCCACCACTCTCGCCATGGAGCGCTTCCATCCGCGCCTCGTCATCAATCAGGGCACGGCTGGCGGCCATGACCCGGCGCTGCACCGGGGCGATATCGTTATCGGCACCAAAAGCTTCAATATGGGGGCCTATCGCAGTGATCTGACGTCGGCCGAGCAGGGTGTCGACCCGAGCAAATGGCACAACTTCGATGTCACCATGCGCCTGCGCGACAACGGCAAGCTGGTGGAGCACTCCTCCTTTGCCGGCGATCCCGAGCTGGTTGGCCGCGCCCTTGGCATGGCCGACCGTTATCGCCACGGCCGCGTAGTTGCCGGCATCATAGGCACTGCCGATGAGTGGAACCGGCAGGTGGCCCGCATCAACTGGCTGCATCAAACCTACAACACGGCCGCAGAAGAGATGGAGACCTCCTCCGCCGCGCTGGTAGCCGAGGCCTACAAGGTGCCATTTGTCGGGATCCGGGTGCTCTCCAACACCGATCTGCATGGCGAGGAGTTCGATCCGCAGACCGCCATCCACTGCCAGCAGTTCGTCATTGATTACGCAAAAGCACTCATCAACAGCTTCAACAAAGCCTGATGAGCCAGAGAGGCCGCTACTATGGCGACCTCTCTGCTTTGTAATCTCTATCAGACGGGACGTACCCCACGCTCTCTTCCTCAGCCGATATCAACTCTCCGGACATGCCCTGCGCCCATAGTGGCGGTAGTAGCCCACCAGATTGCTGACCAGAAACAGCCCCTCCATCAGCGCGGCGACCGGTGAGCCCACCAGCAGGTTGTTGACCAGCCAGCAGAGGGTACCGAGCAGCATCCAGCGCCGCAGTTGGCGATCATCCGGGCAAAACGCGGCCCGGGTTTGCAGCAGGCTGGCCAGCAGCCCGATCAATGAGAGTACGCCCTGATAGGTCGCCAGCGCAGCCGCACAGGCCAACCCCATGAAAAACCACATCAAGATGCGCCTAACCAGCCAGATACTCACCAGAAAGCGCACGCTGGCCAGCAGCAACAGGCAGGCGGCCGACCACTGCCCGAGCAGGGCAAAGTGGCCGGCATTGAGGGCGCAAGAGAGGGCCAGACAGGCCAGGATCCTGCGGCGATCCCGCAACTGAAACGACAACAGATCGAGCAACAAGGCCAGGCTCACCACCAGTTGCGACCACAGAAATAGCGACATCATCCACCCCTCGTCCGTCATTTGGATGACGCAGCATGAAGTGGCAACCGGCAGGTGGCATTAACCCGTGTTAATGCGCCTGCGGATCCGTGACAGGGTGACCGGGCTGATGCCGATGTAGTTGGCGAGCTGTACTTGGGTCAGTCGTGCAGGCCAGTGGGGGAAGATGTGGCAGAGCTCCCGATAACGCTCTTCGGGGGAGTGGAGCAGCAAAAACGCCTCCTTGCGCTCCTTGTAACCGAGCTGCTGGCGCAGCAGGGCCATGCAGACCGGCTGCCAGACGGGCTCATCCAGCAGGGTGAGCGGCACCCGCACCACTTGCAGATCCGTCAGCGCCTCCAGCTGATAGCGGGCGGGCGACCCGGTGAGCCAGCTGTCGTAAAGCAGGCAAAGCTCCCCTTCGAAGTAGAACTCCTTGCAGCGCTCCTGCCCGTCCCGGGTGTAGTGGCAGGCACGGGCGATGCCCGTTTCGATATAGAAGGCCCCCTCCTGTTCGGCCCCTTGCGCCAACAGCACCTGACCGGCGCGCAGCGTCTGCCGTGGCAAACGCTGACAGAGGGCTTCGCTCAGGGCGGCGTCCAATCCCATGGCACACAAAAAGGTGGCAAGCAGGGGGGCTTGAGGAGATGGGTTCATGACGGCTCCGGAACAAAACGGCAGCCCATATCATGCCCAAATTGCACGACTGGTGCAGCAAGGCGTGACCCTGTTGGCAAAGGGGGGACATAGCCGGGTGCCGCCTTTGCCCCCCCTCGTCCGTTGGTTTACAATCGACGGGTTTTTTGGAACCCGGTTGACCTGTGTCGACCTGGCCCCACCACGACATCAGTCTGTTAATGCCAAGACATTAACCTGCTGAAAAGGAAGAGAATTAGCCAATGGCTCAATTTATTTACACCATGAACCGGGTCGGCAAGGTAGTGCCGCCCAAGCGTCATATTCTCAAGAACATCTCCTTGAGCTTCTTCCCGGGCGCCAAGATCGGCGTGCTGGGTCTGAACGGCGCCGGTAAATCGACCCTGCTGCGCATCATGGCAGGCATCGACACCGAGATCGAAGGGGAAGCCCGTCCGCAACCCGGCATCAAGATTGGCTACCTGCCGCAGGAGCCGAAGCTGGATCCGGAGCAGACAGTACGCGAAGCGGTCGAAGAGGCCGTTGGCGAAGTGAAGCGCGCCATGGCCCGGCTGGACGAGGTCTATGCGGCCTACGCCGACCCGGATGCCGACTTTGACAAGCTGGCCCGCGAACAGGGCGAGCTGGAAGCCATCATCCAGGCTCAGGGCGGCCACAACATGGAAAACCAGCTGGAGCGGGCGGCCGATGCCCTGCGCCTGCCGGCATGGGATGCCAAGATCAAGCACCTCTCCGGTGGTGAGCGCCGCCGTGTGGCACTGTGCCGTCTGCTGCTGGAAAAGCCGGACATGCTGCTGCTGGACGAACCGACCAACCACCTGGATGCGGAATCCGTGGCCTGGCTGGAGCGCTTCCTGCACGACTACGAAGGCACTGTAGTGGCCATCACCCACGACCGTTACTTCCTCGACAACGTGGCGGGCTGGATCCTGGAACTGGACCGCGGCGAAGGTATCCCGTGGGAAGGCAACTACTCCTCCTGGCTGGAGCAGAAGGACGCCCGTCTGGCGCAGGAAGCAAGTTCCGAAGCTGCCCGTCGCAAGTCCATCGAGAAAGAGCTGGAGTGGGTTCGTCAAAACCCGAAAGGGCGTCAGGCCAAGTCAAAGGCCCGTATGGCTCGCTTCGAAGAGCTCAACACCAACGACTACCAGAAGCGCAACGAGACCAACGAGCTGTTCATTCCGCCCGGACCGCGCCTCGGCGACAAGGTGGTGGAAGTGGCCAACCTGCGCAAATCTTACGGTGATCGGGTGCTGATCGACGATCTCTCCTTCTCCATTCCGAAGGGTGCCATCGTCGGCATCATCGGCCCGAACGGTGCCGGTAAGTCGACCCTGTTCCGCATGATGTCGGGTCAGGAGCAGCCGGATTCCGGCACCATCACCCTGGGTGACACCGTGGTGCTGGCCTCTGTGGATCAGTTCCGCGACAGCATGGATGACAAGAAGACGGTATTCGAAGAGGTCGCTGACGGTCAGGATATCCTGCGCATCGGCAACTACGAGTTCCCGAGCCGGGCTTATATCGGCCGCTTCAACTTCAAGGGTTCCGACCAGCAGAAGCGGGTTGGCGAACTCTCCGGTGGTGAGCGCGGTCGTCTGCATCTGGCCAAGCTGCTGCAGACCGGCGGCAACGTGCTGCTGCTGGATGAACCGACCAACGATCTGGATATCGAAACACTGCGCGCCCTCGAGAACGCCCTGCTGGAGTTCCCGGGTTGCGCCATGGTCATCTCCCACGACCGCTGGTTCCTCGACCGCATCGCCACCCACATCCTGGACTATCAGGACGAGGGCAAGATCGAATTCTTCGAAGGCAACTTCACCGAATACGAAGAGTGGAAGAAGAAGACCTACGGCGCCGAGGCCATCCAGCCGCACCGCGCCAAGTACAAGCGCATCGCCAAGTAAGCTGTCAGTCGGTACAAGCCGTACCATCGCAGCTGCGACCAACGTCACAAGGGGAGCTCCGGCTCCCCTTTCTGTTGTCTTTTGGCTTACAATCCTAGACGGATGCCTTTGCATGGATGTAGCACGATGACGACCCCCATAGAGAAAAAACTCACCATCCAGATCCGGGTTGAACCGGGTTGCCTCGGGCCGGATGGCAAGGAGCACATAGAGACCTTCTGTGCCGCTGCCGCCAAGATTTTTGCCGCCGTGGATCCCGAGCTGGTGAGCTGGGTGCTGATCCCCCGCTACGACAAGCAACTGCCGGAGCAGGAGTTCTTTATCGAGGGGCGCAAGCTGACCGAAGAGCAGGCCATCCTCTTTCTGCGCCGCTTCGGCCGCGAACTGGGTGAGGTACAAGACCGACTCGACTCGGTGCTGGCCCAGCTGGTCGAGCGCTACTTCAAAACCCTGTAAGCCCCCAATTTTCGATAAAAGGTTCTCTGCTGAGAACCTTTTTTCATGCTCAAAAAGCAAACGTTTGAATTTTTGCTCTATTCATTGATCTGCTTCGCAGATCCGGGGTTTGTAAACGGCGCCGCCTGTGTAAAAATGTGCGCGCTGTCACGGTATCAGGACGAGTCTGGTTACTTAACCGCCAGAAACAGGGCAATTTACCCCGCATGGATGGGATAGCCCGTTCCCCTGCTGCTTATTTCACGTCACCTATTGGAATCCAACATGAATCAACAACACCAAGCTGCCAATCAGGCCGCCGGGCAAGGATTGCTTGAGCGCCTGTTTGCCCTGCAAGGCCATGGCACTACCGCCCGTACCGAAGTGATTGCCGGTATCACCACCTTCCTGACCATGGTCTATATCGTGTTCGTCAACCCGCAGATCCTCTCTGCGGCGGGCATGGACACCCAGGCCGTGTTCGTCACCACCTGCCTCATCGCCGGTATCGGCAGCATCCTGATGGGCCTGTTGGCCAACCTGCCGATCGCGCTGGCCCCCGCCATGGGCCTCAACGCCTTCTTCGCCTTCGTGGTGGTCGCGGGTATGGGCTACTCCTGGCAAGTGGGCATGGGCACCATCTTCTGGGGTGCCATGGGTCTGTTGATCCTCACCCTGCTGCGGGTGCGTTATTGGCTGATCGGCAACATCCCGCTCACCCTGCGGGTCGGCATCACCGCCGGTATCGGTCTGCTGATCGCCCTGCTCGGCCTGCACAACGCAGGGATCGTCGTGGCCAGCCCTGCGACTATGGTGACCGTGGGCAACCTCACCTCCCTGCCCTGCCTGCTGGGTCTGCTCGGTTTCTTCCTGATCTGCATCTTCTCCGCTCGCGGCGTCCACTCCGCCGTGCTGATCGCCATTGTGGTCACCACGGGTCTGGGCTGGCTGTTTGGCGAGGTCACCTTCAAGGGCTTTGTCTCCATGCCCCCCAGCATCGAACCGGTGTTCGGCAAGCTGGATCTGATGGGCTCGCTCGATATCAGCCTCGCCGGGATCATCTTCTCCTTTATGCTGGTCAACCTGTTCGACTCCTCCGGCACCCTGATCGGCGTCACCAACCGCGCCAAGCTGGCCGATGACAAGGGCCACTTCCCGCGCATGAAACAGGCGCTGATGGTTGATAGCGTGAGCTCCGTCGGCGGCGCCTTCATGGGCACCTCCTCGGTTACCGCCTTTATCGAGAGCAGCTCCGGCGTCGCCGTCGGCGGCCGTACCGGTCTAACCGCCATCGTGGTCGGCCTGCTGTTCCTGCTGGCGATCTTCTTCTCCCCGGTCGCCGCCATGGTGCCGGCCTATGCCGCCGCTGGCGCCCTTATCTATGTGGGCGTGCTGATGTGCTCCGAGCTGACCCGAGTGAAGTGGGAAGATCTGACCGAAGCGGTACCGGCCTTTATGACCGCCGTCATGATGCCGTTCAGCTTCTCCATCACCGAGGGGATCGCAGTTGGCTTTATCTCCTACTGCGTGATGAAGGCGGGCACCGGCCGCTGGCGCGAAATCAACCCCTGCGTGCTGGTGGTTGCCCTGCTGTTCGTCCTCAAGTTCTTCTGGGTCGATAGCCACTGATAATGACCAGCGCAATCCGATGGGCTCCCGACAGGGAGCCCATTTTTATTTGCCGGATCATGCTTCTCGCCCCTGCGCTGTGACGCGGGGGCCCGACAGTGCTAGATTGGCAGCCAGCTTTTTATCCGGCAGTTTCGTTAATCACAAGGACGGCAACCGTGGCCCAGCACTCTCCCTCTTTCTCCGCCTTCTCCCCCCTGCTGCAGGAGCTGGCCCAGCGCCATTGGCAACGGCTGATTGAACTGGCCCCCGACTACGGCACGCAGCCCGAGCCGGTGCACCAGACCCTGCTGACCCTGCTCGGTCTCTCCGATTTTGTCGCCGATTCCCTCTTCAAACAGCCTGAGTTGCTGACCGAGCTGCTCGCCTCCGGAGAGCTGGAGCGCTCCGAACGCTGGCCCACCTACCAGCATGATCTGGCCGCCATGCTCGCCGAGGTGGACGACGAAGAGGCGCTCAAGCACATCCTGCGCCAGTTCCGTCGCAGCCGCATGCTGGTGATCGCCTGGCGCGAGCTGCTGGGTCACGCGGCGGTGGAAGAGAGCTTTATCCACCTCACCAGACTGGCGGATGCGCTTATCTGCGCCGCCCGCGACTGGCTCTACGCCAAGCAGTGCGGCGAGCTGGGCACCCCGATGGACGGCAACGGCAACCCGCAGCCGCTGCTCATTCTCGGCATGGGCAAGCTGGGGGGCGGCGAGCTCAACTTCTCCTCGGACATCGACCTTATCTTCACCTTCCCCGAGAACGGCTACACGGTCGGCGGGCGACGCGAGCTCGCCAACCAGCAATTCTTCATCAAGCTGGGCCAGCGCATCATCAACGCCCTGCACCAGAGCACGGTCGACGGTCAGGTGTTTCGGGTCGATATGCGCTTACGCCCCTTTGGTGACGCGGGGCCGCTGGCCATCTCGTTTGCCGCCATGGAGGATTACTACCAGCACCACGGCCGCAACTGGGAGCGCTACGCCATGGTCAAGGCGCGGGTGCTGGGGCCCCAGTGCGAACATGCGGTAGAGCTGGCCGAGATGCTGCGCCCCTTCGTGTTTCGCCGCTATATCGACTTCGGCGTCATCGACGGCCTGCGCCAGATGAAGGCGATGATCGCCGCCGAGGTGCGCCGCAAGGGGCTGGAGGGCAACATCAAGCTGGGGGCTGGCGGCATTCGCGAGGTGGAGTTCATCGCCCAGGCGCTGCAACTTATTCGCGGCGGGCGTGAGCCGGCGCTGCGGGTGCGCCATCTGCCAGAGGCGCTGGCCGCCATCGCCCAGTGCGGCGCCCTCGAATCTACCCATTGCAACCGCCTGCTGACGGCCTACCGCTTCCTGCGCCGGGTCGAGAACATCTTGCAGGAGATCGGCGATCAGCAGACCCAGACCCTGCCCACCGAGGAGCGGGATCGCCAGCGGCTCGTCGCCGCCCTCGGCTTTGCTGACTGGGGCGCCTTCATGGCTCATCTGGACGAGGAGATGGCGGCCGTCCATCAGGAGTTTGCCGCCGTGGTGGGGGAAGAGAAAGAGGCCCCCGCCCATCTGGAGCAACTCTGGCTCGATCTGTGGCGCACCGAGCTCGACGCCGCCGAGTTGGAGCAGCTGCTGACCGCGCAGGGGGTGGCCGAGCCCGTTCCGCTCTGCGGTGCCCTGCTGCGCTTCAAGGAGGAGTACAAGCGACGTCAGGTAGGGCCGCAGGGGCGCATCGCGCTGGACTGGCTGATGCCGGAGCTGCTGCGACTGGTGGTCGCCAGCGAGCAACCTGCCCGCCTGTTCGAACGGGTGTGCGAGCTGCTGACCCGCATCTTCACCCGCAGCGCCTATCTGCAGCTGCTGGCGGAGAACCCGGGCGCCCTGCGCCAGCTGGTGCGGCTGTGCGACGCCAGCCATCTGGTGAGCGAGCAGCTGGCCCGCTACCCCATCCTGCTGGACGAGCTGCTCGATCCCCAGCACCTCTATCACCCCACCCCGCTCGATCAGTACAAACCCCAGCTGCGCCAGTTCCTGCTGCGCATCCCCGAAGAGGATGTGGAGCAGCAGATGGAGGCACTGCGCCAGTTCAAGCAGGTGCAGCTGCTGCGCATCGTGGCGGCCGACATCGCCGGCGCCCTGCCGCTGATGAAGGTGAGCGACCACCTCACCTGGCTGGCGGAGGCGATCACCGAGGAGGTGGTCAATCAGGCATGGGCCCAGATGAGCGAGCGCTACGGGGTACCGCCCGAGGTGGCGGTGAGCGGTCAGCGCGGCTTTGCGGTAGTGGCCTACGGCAAGCTCGGCGGCATCGAGCTCGGTTACGGCTCGGATCTCGATCTGGTGTTCCTGCACGGCGGCGACCCCAACAGCTACACCGACGGGCGCAAACCCATCGACAGCCGCCAGTTCTACCTGCGCCTGGCACAGCGGATCCTGCACCTGTTCAGCACCCGCACCCCCTCCGGCATTCTCTACGAGATCGACATGCGGCTGCGCCCCTCCGGCGACTCCGGCCTGCTGGTCTCGTCCCTCTCGGCCTATGAGCAGTATCAGCAAAACGAGGCCTGGACCTGGGAGCATCAGGCACTGGTGCGGGCCCGCCCCATCTATGGCGATGACGCCATCGTTGCCGAGTTTGCCCGCATCCGCCGCGCCGTGCTGGCCAAGGAGCGCGAACTGCCGACCCTGGCCCGCGAGGTGCGCGAGATGCGCCACAAGATGCGGGATCACCTGCTCAAGGCGGGCGCCGGCGAGTTCGACCTCAAGCAGTCCCCCGGCGGCATGGTGGACATCGAGTTCATCGCCCAGTACCTGGTGCTGGCCCACGCCTGCGGTGAACCCGAGGCGCTCACCCGCTGGTCCGATAACGTGCGCATCTTCGATGAGTGCGTGCTGGCGGGGGTACTCACGCTGGAGCAGGCGGAGGGGCTCAAGCACGCCTATCTGGAGATCCGCAACCTCGGCCATCGCCTCAACCTCTCGGAGATCTCCCGCAAGGTGAGCGACGACCAGTTACTGACCGAACGAGGCCATGTGCTGGCAGTCTGGCAACTGCTGCTGGGGGAGTAATTCCCGCTAGCGGCAATGAAAAAGGGCCCGCACGAGGCGGGCTCTACATGGAGATAAAACGAAAGGCTGGGGCTATTTGAACAAGCCCTTGAGCAGCTGGTCGGCCACCCCTTTGACGGCCTCGTTGTCGGCCTTGTCCCCCAGCAGCTTCTTGAGGCCGCGTTCGGCCTCCTTGCGCGCCTTCTCCTCCAGCAGCTTGTTGTTGCTGAGCAGCGCCTTTACGTCGAGCTGGTAGCTGGGCGCCTGCCAGTGGCCGCCGATCCGCACCGGAATGGTGATCTCCTTCAGCTCGTCCACATCCTTGCCCCCCTGCCCCTTGCTGCTCTCGACAATGGAGGTGAGGAACAGGAAGTCGAGACTCTCCGGCACCAGCGCCATCTGCCCCTCCCCCTTGACCCGCAAGGCCGGGGCAAAGAGCTGGATGTCGTTGCTGCGGGCGATGCCGTTGGCAATCTGGAAGCTGGCGGTCAGGGCGCTGAAGTCGGTCTTGCGCGCCTCCTTCACCTGCTCGGCCCCCTTGCCGGTGAGGGTAGCCCGCGCCTCGCGAATCATCTCCGGCAGGTTGATGCCATGCAGGGCACCGTCGCTCAGTTTCAAGGTAACCTTGCCCTGCATCCCGTTGCGCAGTGCCAACTCAGAGAGACCACGCCCCTGCACCTGCACATCGAGATCGCCCTTGCCCTCCAGCAGATCACTCTGAGCCAGAGTCTGCAACAAGGGGCGAATGTTCACTCCGGCCACCTGCTTGTGCACCTTGTAGGTGGCGGGCTGCTGGCGCGCGTCGAGTACCCCGTTCGCATTTACCTGACCGCCTGCCACGGTCGCGCTGAACTGTTTGAGCGTCAGCAGTCCCTTGGCCAGAGCCACCTGCAGATCGACGGCGCCAAGATCCAGCCCTTTCAGACGCAGGCTGCCGAGTTGCAGCCGACCATCCAGATCCACCCCTTTGAGCGCACCCAGATCCGGTTCGACCGTGGAAAGAGCTTCGCTCTTGCCGCTTACCGCTTTACTACCACCAGCTGCGGCATTTGAGGCACCAGCCGCCGGTTTGCCCTCTTTCGCTTGTGTTGGAGTGGCCGGTGTCGAATTGGCGAGCCATTTGTCGAGATCCAGCGTCTCCCCCTTGAGATCGAAGCTGATTGCGGGAACAGCGCCAAGCTGCACGCTTCCATCACCACTCAGCAGCGCCTCATCGGCACTCATCACCAGCTTGCTCAGGGTAATCAACTGCTTGTCGAGCTCGGCACGGGCAAACCCGGCCAGTTTCAGCTTCATCTGCGGGCGCGGCAGCGCATCACCATCCAGCGCTGCCGTCAGCAGCACATCGGAGAGCTCGGCCAGCTTCATCTCTTTATCGAGCCGTCCCTTGAGCGTTCCTTCCAGCGAGCCAGCCAGTAAAGCTTGCTGCCCCTCTACCTTGGCTCCTTTCAGCGCCAACGTGAGGTTGCTCCACTCACCAAGAGCCAGTCGGTCTCCCTTGATGGAGAAACTGTCGAGTCGCAGGGACGGGTAACTCAGACTGCCACTGAGGCTCAAGTCTTTCAGTTCGCTGGCCATCACCTCCTGCGCCAGCTTGACCTGGGTCTGCCCTTTAACATCGAAATCGAGCTTGTCGGCACTCCCCTTGGCGGCCAGCGTCACAGGTACCCACTGACCGGTGGCCAGCTGCCCCATATCGAGATCGAGGCGATCCAGTCGCAGCGAGGTGCCGGTGCGATCATCCTGCACCAGCGCACTGGCCTGGGAGAGCGCCACACCCTGCAAACTGATCTGCCAGGGCTTGTTATCAGCGGTTGGCGCAGGAGCTGCGGGAGCGACCGGTTCGCTTGTATCAGCAGTGGCATCCTTGAACAGTTCGCTCAGATTGGAGCTGCCATCCGCCTTGGTCTGGATAAAGAGATGGGCGCCACTCAGGGTCACCTTGCCGATCTCCAGTCGATGGGAGAGCAGCGACAGCAGGGCTACCGAGGCCTCGCCCTGCTCGAAACGGACCAGATCCGGCTCGGCAAAACCGGCCGGATTGCGCAGAGCGACCTTTTCCAGCGAAAGGCCGAGACTCGGCCAGAAACGCCAGTCAATCTCCCCCGCCATCACCAGTTCGCGGCCCGTGCTCTTGCGCACCTGTTCAGCCAGTTGGGGCTTGAATTGATTGGGGTCGATGAGGCTTATCAGCGTCACTATGGCCAGCAAGGCCGCCACGGCGATGCCGAGCAAGATGAGAACTATCTTCTTCACGATATGCTCCTTGAATCCGGATCCACTGCAGACTATACCACTCACCGTCTGACGAATGGCGTCTGCGGGACAAAAGTGGACAAGGATGAGACAGGGATGGTCGCTGCCAATCCCCATATCATCAGCAGGGATCAGGCTTGCAAAGGGGATTGCTGCAACCGAGCCATCGCGGAGCGCGTCGACTCGAAAGCAAAACGGGGCAAGGGGATATCGCTGATCTTCAGCCACTGACAGGCGGCCACATCGTCAGCCGGCTGGATGACAGGTTTTTCGCTCAGCACGATGGCAAAGAAGGTGTCACAGGTGTGATAGGTGATGCCATCGTAGGGATAGATATTGGGGAATGAGCCAAGATAGGTGCAAGGATGAGCGCTAACATCGAGCCCCAGCTCCTCCTGCAACTCGCGCACCAGCGCCACCTCCAGCGACTCGCCGGGATCGACAAATCCTCCAGGCAGATCCAGCAACCCTTTGCCCGGATTGCCGGCCCTCACCGCAACCAGCACCTCATCCTGCCAGCAAAGCGCCACCATCACCGCCGTCGCCACATTCTGGAAAAAATGAAAACCGCAGCCACAGAGAAACTCTTTGGGGCTGACGCTCTGCAGGGTTTGACCGCCGCATTTTGGACAAAACATGGGCTATCTCCGACGAAATAAAGCGCCATTTTACGCTTTCTGGGCCATTTTTTATGAGTGAAACAGACGGGGATGATTGGAAATTCAAGAGGAGGGGAATAAAACGGGGCAATTATCAGGCTATTTGCTGAATTGCTGGCAATAAAAAACCCCGCTCATTGAGCGGGGCTTCTTGTATTGGGTGCCTGGCAGTGTCCTACTCTCGCATGGCGAATGCCACACTACCATCGGCGCTACCGCGTTTCACTTCTGAGTTCGGCATGGGATCAGGTGGTTCCACGGCGCTATGGCCGCCAGGCAAATTCTTCAATCTTGGAAAGCTGACGTGAATAACGATGTTGCTTGTGGCTTGTCGTTATCACTGAATTAGTAGTTCGCTTAGGTTTGCTACAAGCCTTAGAACACTTCTTGGGTGTTGTATGGTTAAGCCTCACGGGTAATTAGTACGGGTTAGCTCAATGCATCGCTGCACTTACACACCCCGCCTATCAACGTTGTGGTCTCCAACGGCCCTTTAGGACCCTCAAGGGGTCAGGGATGACTCATCTCAGGGCTCGCTTC
>NZ_JAAKUJ010000023.1:0-36567 GCF_049175075.1 Aeromonas sp. 600774 | reverse complement strand
GAAGCTGGCTCATCAGTTCGGCGTGTTCCGCCGTGCTGGTAGGGGCGCATTATAGGGAGCCGCGCCGGGATGACAAGGGCTTTTTGCAAAAATGCGCTCGTTTGCTGAAAAAGCGAACTGAACGCCCCAAAACAACCCCTTGGCATCTCTTTTTACGCCGCTTTTTTGCTCAACTCTTCGCTTTGTGCCCGGATATAGTTGACCCAGCTGGTTGCCTTCTGCTGCCAGTTATCCTGTTGCTGCAGCTCACGGGCCAGTTCCAGCGCCTGGGCATACTGCTCCTTATTAAGGTGTGCCTGCACCAGCAACGCTTTGGCGCGATTGCCTTGCTCGCCCTTCACCGACTTGATGGCGGCAAGCTGGGTCATGGCAGCATCAGTCTTGCCCTGTTGCAGCAGCAGTTCGGCGGCGCGCATGGCGGCTTTGGGCTGACCGTGCTGGTTGGCGAGCTGCTGCCAGCTATCGACCGCTTGTGACCACTCCCGGGCACCTTCCCACAATTGGGCCAGCAGTTGGCGATTTTCAGCACTTTGCTTCATCTGTCCCTTGGCCATGGCCGCTTCCAGCAGACGGGCACCACGATAAGGCAACCCTTGCCAGGCATAGAGGCGGATCAGCTGGTTGCGGGCTGACGCGTCATCCATCAGTTTTCTGTCGATGGCAGTCTGCAGCAGCGCCAACGCCTGATCCCCACGTTTGGCGGAGAGGTTGAGCGATACCGCCTGTTGCCACCACTTACTCTCTGTCGGCTCATGACGGATCAGCTCGGCCGCCTGATCGGCCGCCACGCCATAACGTTGCTGGGCGGTGAGGGCGGAGAGACGAATGATGGCGGCCTGTTTCTGCCAACCCTTCTTCAACAACTGTTCGCTCTGGCTGGCGGCGTCACCGTACTGTTTGTTGTGGTAATAGAGGCCAGCCAGACGCAGGCGCAGTGCATCGTCTTGCTTGAGCGCCAGTGCCGCCTTGTAGCTGGCGATGGCACCAGACCAGTTGGATTGCTGGGCCTGAATATCGCCGCGCAGTCGCAGCAGCTGAAGCTGTTGTTGCTCGGGCCACTCTTTATAGGAAAGGGCCTGTTCGACGTAGCGGCTCGCTTGGGCGGTCTGTTGCAGATTGGCCGCCAGCGAGGCTTGCAGCTGCGCCAGCCAGGCACGCTCGGCATCGCTATTTGGCTTGAGGCCGGATGCCTTGCTCTGGGCTTGTTGCCACTGGCCAGACTGATAGAGCTTCATCACGGGTTCAAGCTGACGGGAGAAGTGAGGGCTGACCTCCATCGCCAGACAGGCTTGGCCAACCAGGGCCAGCAGACAGATCCAGATCCGCAACATAGTTATGACTCCAGTTTGAATTTGAGCGTGATGACTTGCACCAGCTTGTCGGTGGCACCCGGTCTCGGCTGATAGCGCCACTTATTGATCGCCTGAATGGCCGCCCGCTCGAACTGACGCTTGGGTTTGGCCTCGACCACTTCCACATCCTGCACGCCACCTTCGGCATTCACGCTAAAGCGCAGGGTGACGAAACCTTCGATCCCTGACTGTTGGGCACGATAGGGGTAGACCGGCTCGATCCGTTGCAGCGGCATCAGCATGTCACCTGCGCCGATACCCGCTCCCTGCTGCTGGCCGTGGTAGTTGCCACTCAATACCGGTGCGGTACTGGTCGCCACACCGGGGGCATATACCTGCACCGCGCTGAGGCTGGAGACCAGATCCAGACTCGGCTCAACAGCCGCCAAAGGGGCTGCAGCGGGCATCGGCAGCGGTGTCGAGGCCAATGCCGCAGGAGGCTCTGGCAGAGGTTCAGGCTCCTGCGGTACCGGACGCTCGCGCACCAGCACTTCGGTCACCTCGTTCTGCATATTGATGACGATGGGCTTCTGTTCGCTCGCCACCTTCTCGCCCCGGGGCGGTTCAACCAGCGTGGCCATGAACAGCAGGATACCCAGACTGAGTGCAACCCCCAGCCCTAGGCTCATCAGCTTGTATTTCATTTCGGCGCCACCGCCACGGCGATATTGGCGATACCCGCCGCCTTGGCCTCATCCATCACCCGCACCACCTTGCCGTGGGGCACCCGCTCGTCGGCCTGGATCACCAGACTGGCATCGGGTTGCTCCGCCAGCAGACGGGCGATGGTGGCCTGTACCCGCTCCACATCGATCTGCTTGCGGTCGAGGAAGATCTGACCCTGAGCCCCGATCGCCAGCATGATGCTGGAGGATTTCTGCGCCTTGGCCTGACTGGCCTGGGGTCTGTGCACCTCGAGCCCGGCTTCGCGCACAAAGGAGGTGGTGACAATAAAGAAGATCAGCATGATAAACACGATATCCAGCATGGGGGTCATGTCGATCTGCACTTCGTCACGCTGGCGTTTGGATTGCCGTCTCATTGCATTACCTTCTCTTCTCGCAGGCCGTCCCGGGTTTTGGCCAGCGCACGCTTGGCCTGACTCTCGAGCCGACTGAGTAACAACACGCCGGAGAGCGCCACCACCATGCCTGCCATGGTGGGGATGGTGGCGCGGGAGATCCCGCCCGCCATGCTCTCCGGGTTAAAGCGGTTGGCCGCAGCCAACGCATCGAATACGCCGATCATGCCGGTCACAGTGCCCAGCAACCCCAGCATGGGGCAGAGCACCACCAGGGTGCGGATGAAGATCAGATGACGGTTCAGTTCCAGCTCTGCCTGCGCCAGCCAGCGGCTGCGGATCGCCCGGGCGTACCAGCTGTGGCGCTCGCTGCGGGCTTGCCAGCGGCCGAGCAGCTGTTGCTGCAGCGGGCCGAAACCCAGATTGAGGTAGAGCAGCCGCTCGATCATCAAAATCCACATCAGCACCAGCAGGGCCAGAATGACCCAGAGCACCGGGCCGCCACGGCCCATGAAACTCTGCAGCTGTTGCCAGATGTCGAGCATCATGCTGCTCGCTCCATCCCGCCGTTATTGCTCTCGGCGCGCTCGGCCAGAATGCCGGCTACCTGCTGCTCCAGCACATTGGAAAGCTCGGTGAAGCGCGATTGCAGCAGGCTGTGGGCCAGGATCAGCGGAATGGCCGCAACCAGACCCTGTACCGTGGTAACCAGCGCCATGGAGATGCCGCCCGCCATGATCTTGGGATCGCCGGTGCCAAACTGGGTGATGGCCTGGAAGGTGCCGATCATCCCGGTTACGGTACCGAGCAGACCCAGCATGGGGGCGATGGCCGCGATCACCTTGACCATGCCGATGCCGCGCTCCATGCGAGGAGTCTCCTGCAGGATCGCCTCATCAAGACGCAGCTCGAGGGTCTCCATGCTCAGCTCGGGGTGTTTGTCCGCCACCGTCAGCACCCGGCCGAGGGCGTTGTCGGCGTGATACTCGCCGCTCTTGAGCTGGCGGCGCACCCGACCCAGTTCGCGGGAGAGGCTCCACAGCCGTACCGCCGCAATTCCCAAACCGATGGCTGCCAGCAGCACGATAATGGCGCCGACCTGACCACCTTGCTGTACCTGCTGCCAGAAGGTGGGCGCCTGTGCCAGCATCGCCAGCAGAGTGCCATGAGAAGGATCCAGCGGCAGCGCTTCCCCTTCCTGACCCTGATAAGCCGCAACGGCAGAGAGCACACTACCGGGCAGACCCAGTACCGGGCTCAAGCCTTCGGCGGTTGGTTGCAGGAAGCCTGCGCTCCCCAGCAGGGCAAAGCTGCCAACCCGGGTCAATGGCTGCTCGCTGGCAGCCCCCTGGGCATCAAGCACCTTGCCGTTGAACCGGGCAATCCGGCCAGATTCACGGATCTCTTGCAGCAGCGTGGCGGGTAGCAGGGCGAGGGCGGCGCGATCCGGCACCTGTTTATCCTGTGCCATGGCTTTCAACGGGGCGAGACGCTCCGGGTACTGCCCCTCGACGGCGGATTCGCTCAGCAGCTTGACCGCATCGCTGGCACCCTGACGGGTGACCGCGAAGATCTCGTTCATGTCGCCGGAGGCTTGCTCCCACTGGGCGTTAAGCTCGACCAGCTGCTTCTCGTTGCTGGCAAACTGGCTGGCCAGCTCCTTGCTCAGGCGCTGGGCCTCGGCCAATTTGGCGCGGGCAGTGCCGAGCTCCTTGGCAACGGTCGCCAGATCTTTCTGAGCCTGCTGTTCGCGAGCCTGTTCCTGCTGCTGCCACTCATCGGCGACAGCGGCGTTGGCACCGCAGGAGAGGGCAATAAGGAGGGGGAACCACTTCATGGTGACTCTCATGATTGGGCCTCCTGACTACGGCTGACAGAGAGGGGGACATTGAGCAACTGGGGAACTTTCTTGTCGGCGGCCACATCCATCGCCTCGGCGATAGGGGAGAGCCACTGGCTGTCGAGGGCTTGCCACTGCTTCGCCTCGGCAGACCAGCGCCATGCCTGACTGCGATCGGCAGTCATCGCCAGCAGGGAAACCCGACCCAGCGCCAGCACATCAACCCGACGCGGTGCACCATCCAGCTCCAGCTCGGCGGAATAGCTGTCCATCCTGCTGCCGTACTCGGCTTCGATCTGATAGGCCTGCAGCAGCTGACGGAATTTCTCTGCCTCGCTCACGTCCGCACGGGCCAGGGTCGCTTTCAACTGTTCAACCCGCGCTAAACGATCTTCCTTGCGCAGCGGGATGTCGTTTTGCACCAGCTGTTCCAGATCTGCCTGCATCTGCAGCATCAGCGGGATCAAGCCCTGACGGGTCTCTTGCACCGCTTCCAACTGCTGGCTCAATTTACCCAGCTCATTTTGCTGATCGGCCACCAGAGATTGCATGTAGCGGTTGTAGGCTTCGAGGTCACGCAGTTGCAGCTGGGCATTTTGCAGCTCCAGTCGTGCGGCAACGGCGGCATCGGCGGCTTTTTCCACCCGCTGCTGGGAGGCTTTCCCGGCAGCGATGCTGTTCTTGAGAGCGGGAGCAACCAGCTCATCCCCAATGGCAGCAAAGTGGACTGACAGTGGCAGCAGGGCCACACCCCATAATTTGTTCATTGAAATACATCTTACTAATGATAACTATTATCATTATCTCAAATACAGGGCGGACTGGCAACGAGAGGATTTTCTTGGCCTTTATGCACAAAAACAGGATAATTTTTAAACACGCACGGAATAAGTGGCTCCAATAGCCACCGACAAATATAAATAACGAGAAAAATCTTTTCGATCAGTGTGATAGAGATCGAAAAAGGAGAAAGTCATGCTCAACGATGCGATCTGGGAACATATCGACAAGTTCACCAAGGCAACAAAAACCAGCGATATCCAGCAACAGCTGGAGCGCTTCAGTCATCAAATGGGCTTTGATTACTTCCGGCTGCTGATTATTTTCCCCATCACCATGCAAAAATCCCATGTGGCGCTGTTTAACAACTGTCCGACCAGCTGGTTTGACGCCTATAGCGAAAACCAGTATCTGACCCAGGATCCGGTGGTCTATCTGGGGCTGAAACAGACCCAGCCCATCTTCTGGAACAAACTCGACTGCGACTCGCCCTGGCTACCCAGCGCCAGTCGGGAGGTGATGAACCTGGCGGCCGATTTCGGTGTACGCAATGGAGTCTCATTTCCGCTGCACACCCCGCAGGGGGAGCACGGTATCCTCTCATTCATCACCAAGGACAAATCCAACTCAGACCTGATGTTTGAAAACGTGCCGCTGCTGTCGTTCTGCGCAAGCTACATCTTCAACTCTGCGCTGCAACTGATCAAAAGCAGACCGGATATGATGAAATACCTGACCGAACTGTCGGATCGGGAGAAGGAGTGCCTGTTCTGGGCAAGCGAGGGCAAGACCTCCTGGGAGATCGCTACCATACTCGGCATCAGTGAGCGGACGGTCAACTTTCACCTGACCCAGGTGACCAACAAGACCGACTCGAAGAACCGCAGTCAGGCCATCGCCAAAGGGATCACCAGCGGCATCATTGTGCCCTCCCTCGACGAGGTCACCATCACCAACCTGCGGCTGTCGTAACCCCTCAGCCGAAACAAAAAGAGCCGCAATTGCGGCTCTTTTTCATTTGAGAGAGTGACTTACTCGACCGTCACCGATTTTGCCAGGTTGCGCGGCTGGTCGACGTCAGTGCCCTTGATCAGGGCAACGTGATAGGAGAGCAGCTGCAGCGGCACGGTATAGACGATGGGGGCGATCACCTCTTCCACATGGTTGAGGTTCATGACCCGCATGGTCTCGTCGCTCTTGAAGCCGGTATCGGCATCGGCGAACACATAGAGGATACCGCCACGTGCACGAACCTCTTCCACGTTGGACTTGAGCTTCTCCAGCAGATCGTTGTTCGGCGCCACCACAATGATGGGCATCTCGGCATCGATCAGCGCCAGCGGGCCGTGCTTCAGCTCGCCAGCGGCATAGGCTTCGGCGTGGATGTAGGAGATCTCTTTGAGCTTGAGCGCCCCCTCCATGGCGATGGGGTACTGGCTGCCGCGGCCGAGGAACAGGCTGTGCTGCTTGTCGGCAAACTCTTCGGCCAGGGTTTCGATATCCTTGGCCAGCGCCAGACTCTCTTTAATACGCAGCGGCAGGGCTTGCAGCGCCTTGACCAGTTCAGCCTCGGCGGCCGCGCTAAGGTGGCCACGGCAGTGACCGACCGAGGCCACCAGCATCAGCAGGCCAGCCAACTGGGTGGTGAACGCCTTGGTGGAGGCCACACCAATCTCTGCCCCCGCGCGGGTCATAAAGGCCAGATCCGATTCACGCACCAGCGAGGAGCCCGGCACGTTGCAGATAGCCAGCGAGCTCATGTAGCCGGATTCCTTGGCCAGACGCAGCGCCGCCAGGGTATCGGCGGTCTCGCCACTCTGGGAGAGGGTCACCAGCAGGCTGTTGGGACGCACTACCGATTTGCGATAGCGGAACTCGGAGGCAATCTCCACATCGCAGGAGACGCCGGCGATCTCTTCGAACCAGTAGCGAGCCACCATGCCGGAGTGGTAGGAGGTGCCGCAGGCAACGATCTGCACGTGCTCGACCTTGTCAAAGATGGCGCGCGCGCCGTTGCCGAACGATTCGACCACCACGTGATCGCTGCCCAGACGCCCTTCCAGGGTGTTGGTGATCGCTTTGGGTTGCTCGTGGATCTCTTTGAGCATGTAGTGGCGGTATTCACCCTTGTCACCGGCATCGTGGGAGAGTTCGGACTCCTGCTCTTCACGCACCACGGCGTTGCCGTTGGTATCGAAGATATGCACGTCACGGCGGGTCACTTCGGCCACATCACCCTCTTCCAGGAAGATGAAACGACGGGTCACCGGCAGCAGCGCCATCTGGTCGGAGGCGATAAAGTTCTCGCCGATACCGCGGCCGATCACCAGCGGTGAACCGGAGCGGGCAACCACCACGCGGCTGTCGTCGCGGCTGTCCATCACCACGGTACCGTAGGCACCGCGCAGCTGCTTCACCGCAGTCTGCATGGCGGCCAGCAGGCTGCCGGCGCTCTTCAGCTCGTGATGGACCAGATGGGCAATCACTTCGGTATCGGTGTCGGAGCTGAACACATAGCCCAGCGCCTTCAACTCTTCCCGCAGCTCTTCGTGGTTCTCGATGATGCCGTTGTGCACCACCACGATATGCTCGGAAACGTGAGGGTGAGCGTTGCGCTCGGAGGGCTCGCCGTGAGTGGCCCAGCGGGTATGGGCAATACCGGTACCGCCGTGGACGGACTGCTCGTCGAGCGCCTTGGCCAGCTCAGCCACCTTGCCCAGACGGCGAACCCGCTGCAACGGCTGGCTGGCGCTGAACACGGCCACACCAGCGGAGTCATAACCGCGGTACTCCAGACGGCGCAGGCCCTCTACCAGAATTTCAGCCACATCACGTTGGGCGACAGCCCCGACGATGCCACACATACACTTCTCCTTGAGATGCAAATCGTAAAGTCAGTTGGATGGTTCAGAGCTCGATATCAGCAAGTGACCGGGGCGCAGATAAGCGTCACCCCCTGGGCTTGAATCTGTTCTCTGGCCTCGCTGGCCAGCCCCTCGTCGGTCACCAGGGTATGGATACTCGACCAGGGAAGTTCGAGATTGGGGATCTTGCGGCCGATCTTTTCCGATTCGACCATCACAATAACCTCCCGCGACACCTCGGCCATGACGCGCGACAACCCCACCAGCTCGTTGAAGGTGGTGGTGCCACGCTCCGGGTCGATGCCGTCAGCACCGATAAAGAGCTGGTCGAAGTCGTAGGAGCGCAACACCTGTTCCGCCACCTGCCCCTGGAAGGATTCGGAGTGAGGGTCCCAAGTGCCACCGGTCATTAACAGGGTAGGCTCATTTTCCAGCTCGCGCAGGGCACCGGCCACATTGAGGGAGTTGGTCATCACGATGAGGCCGCGCTTGTTGCCCAGCATGGGGATCATGGCGCTGGTGGTGCTGCCGCTGTCGATGATGACGCGGTTGTGATCACGCAGCCGCTCGGCCGCCGCACGGGCAATGGCTAACTTTCGGTTCGAAACTTGTTCTGGGTTGACCTCGACCACCATCTCGCTCGGCAAAGGGACAGCACCACCGTAACGGCGCAGCAGCAGACCGCCGGTCTCCAGTACCGCCAGATCTTTACGGATGGTCACTTCGGAGGTAGAAAAGTGTTTGGCGAGGGCGTCGACACTCACTTCACCCTGCTCTTGTACCAGGGTCACTATGGTGTGTCGGCGTTGTTGAGTATTACGTTTGGTCATTTTTAAGTTTCGATTCGAAAGAACATCGAAATATTAGCCCCTTTTTCGGAAAAATAAAACAGCAAATAGGATCCGGTTTGGTTAGATGCCAGAATGGGGTGCCAATTTGCGACGAGGATGCCATGCAAAAGAGAGTCATCTGGCTGGTGGAGGATGAGGCCAGCATCGCCGACACCCTGATTTACGCCCTGCAGACCGACGGGTTCGAGGTGGAGTGGTTCATGCTGGGCCAACAGTTGCTGACACGACTGGAACAGACGCGACCCGACTTCCTGATCCTCGATGTGGGGCTGCCCGACATCAGCGGCTTCGAACTCTGCAAGCAGGTGAGGGCGCTGACCGATATCCCCCTGATGTTCCTCACCGCCCGCAGCGAGGAGATAGACCGACTGATCGGGCTGGAGATCGGTGCCGACGACTATGTGGCCAAACCCTTCTCGCCACGGGAAGTGTGTGCCCGGGTGCGGGTCATCCTGCGCCGCAGCCAACCCGTTGCTCCCCAACCCAGCGCCCTGCTGGTGCTGGATGAAGAGCGGGCACGCATCCATTTTCGCGGCCAACCGCTGGCCCTCACCCGCTACGAATATCTGCTGCTCAAGACCTTGATGCAGGCGCCGGGCCGGGTCTACTCCCGCCAACAGCTGATGGATCTGGTTTGGCAGGATGCGGAGGAGAGTCTGGATCGCACCGTCGATACCCATATCAAGACCATCCGCGCCAAGCTGCGCGAACATGATCCCGAGGCCAACCTGATCCTCACCCACCGCGGGCTGGGCTACAGCCTGGAGCTGGCATGAGACTCGGGTTGCAACTACTGTGCGGCCTGCTGCTGATCTTCGCGCTGGCCGCCTGGTTCGTGCTGGAGATCTTCGTCGAGGAGATAAAACCGGGAGTGCGCAGCGCCACCGAGGATACTCTGGTAGACATGACCCAGCTGCTGGCACCGCTGGCGCTCGATGATCTGAAAGAGGGCAATATGATGAACGGGCGGTTGGCCAGCGCCTTCGCCCGCCTCAACCAGAATCCCATCAATGCGATGATCGACGGCCACCTCAAGCAGCAGGCGGAGTACCGCATCTATGTCACTGACCAGAAGGGCATGGTGATTTACGACTCCGACGGCACGGATCTGGGCAAAGACTATTCCCGCTGGAACGATGTCTACCGCACCCTGCGTGGCCAATATGGCGCCCGCAGCACCCGCACCGATCCCGACGATGCCGCCAGCTCGACCATGTATGTGGCGGCGCCCCTGCGGGAAGGGGCCGAGATCATCGGCTCCCTCACCGTCGCCAAACCCAACCGCACCCTAATGCCCGCAATCGAGCGGGGGGAACAGGAGCTACTGCGGGCCGGCGGCCAGATGCTGCTCATCTCGCTGCTGATCGGCAGCCTGCTGGTGTGGTGGCTCAACCGCGCCATCGGCAAGCTGGTGCACTATGCCGACTCGGTCAGCAAGGGGGAGGCGGCACCGCTGCCGCAGTTGCACACCGTCGAGCTGGATCGGCTCGGCCGCTCACTGGAGACCATGCGCCACCAGCTCGATGGCAAAAGCTACATCGAAGCCTATGTTCACAGCCTGACCCACGAGCTGAAGAGCCCGCTGGCCGCCATTCGCGGGGCAGGGGAGATTTTGGCCGAAACGCCGCCCCCCGAAGTTGCCAAACGCTTTATCGGCAACATCAATCTGGAAACCGCCCGCATGCAGCAGCTGATCGAGCGAATGCTGCAACTGGCGCGGCTGGAGTCGGGGCAGGGGCTGGATCGCCAGTCGGTGGAACCGGCAAAACTGGGCAAGCGCACCCTCGACGCCCGCCAGATCATCGCACAGCGCCGTCAGGTCGAGTTGGTGGCCGAGCTGGCCAGCGCGCCGAAACAGAAGTGGGATCCGCTGCTGGTGGAGCAGGCCATCGGCAACCTGCTGGATAACGCCATCGACTTCTCTCCCGCCTACGGGCTGGTCACCCTGAGTGGCAGCCAGCAGGAGGAGGGCTACTGTTTTCGGGTCACCGACTGCGGCCCCGGCATCCCCGACTACGCATTGCCACGCATCTTCGAGCGCTTCTACTCCCTGCCACGACCGGACAAGGGCAAGAGCAGTGGTCTGGGGCTCAGCTTCGCCCATGAGGTTGCCCACCAGCATGGCGGCCGTCTGACCCTGAGCAACCGGCCGGAAGGGGGCGCGCTGGCGGAACTCTGGCTGCCGTTCGCCTAGCCCCCCGCAACTTCACATTCCCCACACAAAGCGGCATTAGACTGCCGCTTTCTCTCATCCATTTGCTCAAGGAAATGCTATGTCCCGCCTGCTTCTCTCCAGCCTGCTGGCTGCCGGTCTGCTCGCAGCCCAGCCT
Source organism: Aeromonas sp. 600774 (assembly GCF_049175075.1). Classification (NCBI taxonomy): domain Bacteria; kingdom Pseudomonadati; phylum Pseudomonadota; class Gammaproteobacteria; order Aeromonadales; family Aeromonadaceae; genus Aeromonas; species Aeromonas sp. 600774. Next base: position 25,529 of record NZ_JAAKUJ010000023.1, on the reverse strand, counting down.
GCCTCCGCCGCCAGCGGCTGCTTTCTCTATGCTGACGGCAACGGCCAGACCCTCTCCAGCGAAGGGGACTGCTCCAGCCAGCTGCCGCCCGCGTCCACCTTCAAGATCCCGCTGGCGCTGATGGGTTACGACAGTGGCTATCTGGTGGATGAAGAGCATCCGGCACTGCCCTACAAACCGAGCTATGACGGCTGGCTGCCCGCCTGGCGTGAAACCACCACCCCGCGCCGCTGGGAAACCTACTCGGTGGTCTGGTTCTCCCAGCAGATCACCGAATGGCTGGGGATGGAGCGCTTCCAGCAATATGTCGACCGCTTCGACTACGGCAATCGGGATCTCTCCGGCAATCCGGGCAAACATGACGGCCTGACCCAGGCTTGGCTCAGCTCCAGCCTCGCCATCAGTCCGGAGGAGCAGGCCCGCTTCCTCGGCAAAATGGTGAGCGGCAAGCTTCCGGTCTCGGCGCAGACCCTGCAGTACACCGCCAATATCCTCAAGGTGAGCGAGATCGACGGCTGGCAGATCCACGGCAAGACCGGCATGGGCTACCCGAAGAAGCTGGATGGCAGCCTCAACCGCGATCAGCAGATCGGCTGGTTCGTCGGCTGGGCCAGCAAACCGGGAAAGCAGCTCATTTTCGTCCATACCGTGGTGCAAAAGCCCGGCAAGCAGTTCGCCTCCCTCAAGGCGAAAGAGGAGGTGCTGGCCGCATTGCCCGGGAAGCTGAAGACCCTGTAATTCCTTCAGAAACCGGCGCAATGCCGGTTTTTTTCTCCCCCTTCACCACCACTTCACACAAGCCCATCAACACTTCACGTCCGGCCGGCAGGCTCGCTCCATACAACAAGGAGACGTGTCATGGTCAAACAGATATTTACCCACAAGATCTTTCTGCTGCTGTTGCTCAGCCTGCTGTTGATGGTGCCGGTGCAATCCATCATAGAACTGAACCGGGAGCGTCAGGCTTACCGCAGTCAGGCTATTCACAGCATCATGGCCAGCAGCAGCGGCCCGCAACGGCTGATGGGGCCTATACTGGTGCAGCCCTATACCCGCTCGGTGATGGTCGAACAGGAGGGCAAGCGATTCGTCCGTCAGGAGCAGATCTACCGCTACCTGCTTCCGGAGCAACTGGATATCAAGGCTAACATGGAGGTCACCCCGCGCAAGCTGGGCATTTATCAGGCGCAGGTCTATCAGACCCGCCTCACCCTCTCGGGCCGCCTGCCCACCCGACAGAGTCTGCTGAATGACGCGACCTCACCGCTTGATGAAACGGCCGAGCTGGTGGCGGGCAAACCCTACCTGAGTCTGGTGCTCTCCGATGCCCGCGGCATCAACAGCGTCCCCGAATTACTACTCGGCACCCAGCGGATTCCGTTTGCCCCCGGCGCCCGCCTCGGTGACATGCTGGCAGGTATCCATGCCCCGCTCGACAGCCTGCCGCAACAGGATGGCACCTTCCATCTGGAGCTCAATCTGCAGGGGATGAATACCCTCGACATAGTGCCGCTGGGCAAGGAGAGCACTCTGCTGCTGGCAGGCAACTGGCCCCATCCCAACTTTATCGGCGACTTTCTGCCGGGCAATCGCACCCTGAGCCCACAAGGGTTTGAGGCCAACTGGCAAACCAGCTGGTTCGCCAGCGACATGGAGACCCGCTTAAACCGGATGATGAACGGGGGCGATAGCCATCTCTCCACCTTCAGCGTCAGTCTGGTGCAACCGGTGGATCACTATCAGCTCAACGAGCGGGCGGCCAAATATGCCCTGCTGTTTATCGGCCTCACCTTTATCAGCTTCTTTATGTTCGAGCTGCTCAAGGGGCTGCGGGTTCACCCGATCCAGTACGCGCTGGTAGGCATGGGGCTGGCCATCTTCTATCTGGTGCTACTGGCCCTGACCGAACACCTCGGCTTTGGCTGGGCCTATCTGGTGGCCGCGCTGGCCAGCGTGCTGCTCAACGGCTTCTACCTCAGCCATGTGCTGGGCGGCCCGAAGCAGGGGATCGGCTTTGCTGCGCTGCTCGGGCTGGTCTATGCCATTCTCTACAGCCTGCTGCAGGCCGAAGAGATCGCTCTGCTGCTCGGCGCCCTGCTGCTGTTCGCCACCCTGGCGCTGATCATGCTGCTGACCCGCAAGCTCGACTGGTATCAGGTGATGGATTACAGCACACCCGCCACCACATGGGCGGCCCCCCAGCCATCGACCAGTGACCTCAGCCATAAGTCATAAGCCAAAAAAACCGGCGCCATCAGGCGCCGGTTCTATTTTATTGATCGGGCATCACTTCTTCTTGACCGGGCGAGCCCAGTTCTTGATGTGGCGCTGGGGCACCCGAGTGATCACCAGCTCGTTCTCGGCCACATCCTTAGTGATGGTAGAACCCGCCCCCAGAGTCGCCCCCTTACCGATGCGCACTGGCGCCACCAGCTGGGTATCGGAACCGACGAACACATCATCCTCGATGATGGTCTGGAATTTGTTGACCCCGTCGTAGTTGCAGGTGATGGTACCGGCACCGATATTCACCCCAGCTCCGATCTCGGCATCACCCAGATAGGTCAAATGACCGCACTTGGAACCGACACCAAGACGGGCCTTCTTCATCTCGACGAAATTGCCGACGTGAGCATCCTGCTCCAGAACCGCGCCAGGACGCAGACGGGCAAACGGGCCGACCGAACACTGATCCGCCACCTGAGCCCCTTCGACGATGGAGTAGGGCTTCACTTCGGTGTGATCGCCAATGACGCAATTCTTCAGCACGGCACCGGCACCGATACGGACGTGGTTACCGAGGGTTACCTTGCCTTCGATGATGACGTTGACGTCGATCACCACCTCTTCACCGATCTCGAGGGTTCCGCGCAGATCGAAGCGGGCCGGGTCGATCAGGGTGGCACCGGCGATCATCAGCTTCTCGGCCTGCATCTGCTGGTAGCTGCGCTCAAGTTGAGCCAATTGAACTCGATTATTAGCCCCTTCCACTTCAGCGGCACGCTCCGGATGAACGGCGGCAATCGGGCAATTATCGCCGTGAGCCATGGCGATCACGTCGGTCAGGTAGAATTCGCCCTGGGCATTCTTGTTGTCCAGACGGGATAGCCAGCTGCGCAGCTGACCGCCGTTGGCCACCAGCACGCCGGTGTTCACCTCACGAATGGCCAGCTGTTCGGCATTGGCATCCTTCTGCTCGACGATGCCGACTACCTGACCATTTTCACGGACGATACGGCCATAGCCGGTAGGGTTGTCCAGTACCACGGTCAGCAGTGCCATACCGTTTTCAGCCTTGGCAACCAGCAGTCGCTGCAGGGTCTCTGGCTGGATCAGCGGGGTATCGCCGTAGAGCACCAGCACGTCGTCTTCATCCTTCCAAAACGGGATGGCTTGGGCGACGGCGTGACCAGTCCCCAGCTGTTGCGCCTGCAGCACCCAGTTCACATCGGCCGCCACGATCCGCTCTTTCAGCAGTTCGGCACCGTGGCCATAGACCAGATGCAGCTGCTCGGCACCAACCTGACGGGCAGTATCGATCACATGGGAAACCATGGGTTTGTTGGCTACCGGGTGGAGTACCTTGGGCAGGGAAGAACGCATGCGGGTACCTTTACCCGCCGCCAGGATCACGACGTTGAGGGACATAAATTGACCTTTGGAACATGAGGAAATACTCGGCGGAGTCTATCCAACGGGTAAAAAAAAAGCGACCCGAAGGTCGCTTTTTACATCACCGTTATTAGCGGTAATTCTTTTTGACGATATCGATGACTCGCAGTTGAGCCATCGCCTTGGCCAGCTCGGTGGCGGCCTGGGCGTAGTCGATATCACCATGGGAGCTGTGGATCCGCTCTTCGGCTGCGCGCTTGGCTTCTTGGGCTTTCGCCTCATCCAAGTCGTCAGCACGAATCGCGGTGTCCGCCAGCACGGTCACGGATTCAGGCTGTACTTCCAGCATACCGCCGGAGATGTACAGCACCTCTTCAGTTCCGTTCTGCTTCACCAAGCGGACCAGGCCCGGCTTGATGGCAGTCAGCAACGGAGCATGACCGTGGCGGAGACCCAACTCACCTTCGGAGCCTGATACCTGAGCAGTTTGCACGCGACCGGAAAACAGTTTTCCTTCGGCGCTCACCACGTCCAGGTGAAAGGAGATCATCTCTGCCATGGGCCCTCCTGTCGAGGCTTACAGTTTCTTGGATTTCTCGACGACTTCGTCGATACCGCCAACCATGTAGAACGCCTGCTCGGGCAGATCGTCATACTCGCCTTTCAGGATGCCCTGGAAACCACGAATGGTCTCTTTCAGCGGCACGTATTTACCCGGAGAACCGGTAAACACTTCTGCTACGAAGAACGGCTGGGACAAGAAACGCTCGATCTTACGGGCACGGGCTACGGTCAGTTTGTCTTCTTCTGACAGTTCATCCATACCCAGGATGGCGATGATGTCCTTCAGCTCTTTGTAGCGCTGCAGTACGGTTTGAACGCCACGAGCAGTCTCGTAGTGCTCTTTGCCAACAACCAGCGGATCCAGCTGACGAGAGGTAGAGTCCAGCGGGTCAACGGCCGGGTAGATACCCAGTGCCGCGATTTGACGGGACAGTACGACGGTCGCATCCAGGTGGGCGAAGGTGGTCGCCGGAGACGGGTCAGTCAAGTCATCCGCAGGCACGTAAACGGCCTGTACGGAGGTGATGGAACCGGTCTTGGTGGAGGTGATACGTTCTTGCAGAACACCCATCTCCTCGGCCAGAGTCGGCTGGTAACCTACTGCGGAAGGCATACGGCCCAGCAGTGCGGATACTTCGGTACCGGCCAGGGTGTAACGATAGATGTTGTCCACGAAGAACAGCACGTCACGACCTTCGTCACGGAACTTCTCGGCCATGGTCAGGCCGGTCAGCGCAACGCGCAGACGGTTTCCGGGCGGCTCGTTCATCTGACCGTAAACCAGAGATACTTTGTCCAGTACGTTGGACTCCATCATCTCGTGGTAGAAGTCGTTACCCTCACGGGTACGCTCACCTACACCGGCGAATACAGAGTAACCACTGTGCTCGATCGCGATGTTACGGATCAGCTCCATCATGTTTACGGTTTTGCCTACACCGGCACCACCGAACAGACCAACTTTACCCCCCTTGGCGAACGGGCATACCAAGTCGATAACCTTGATGCCGGTCTCCAGCAGCTCGGTGCTGTTGGACTGATCTTCGTAGCTGGGGGCTTCACGGTGGATTGACCAGCTCTCTTCTTCACCGATCGGGCCTTTCTCGTCGATTGGCTCGCCTAGTACGTTCATGATCCGACCCAGTGTCGCAGTACCGACCGGAACCTGGATGGATTTACCGCTATTCATTACTTCCAACCCACGACGCAGACCGTCGGAGGAACCCATGGTGATGCAACGAACGACGCCGCCACCGATCTGTTGCTGAACTTCCAGCACCAGACCCTGGCCTTGACCTTCGCTAACGACCTTCAGTGCATCGTACACCTGGGGCACGGCATTCTGCGGGAACTCGATGTCCACTACAGCGCCGATGATTTGGACGATGAAACCGTTACTCATGTCAAATCCTCTAAACCTTTGATAACCCTTGCCTTACACCGCAGCAGCACCGGATACGATCTCTGTCAGCTCCTGGGTAATACTGGCCTGACGGGCCTTGTTGTATACCAGTTGCAGATCGTTAATCAGGTTACCGGCGTTGTCAGTCGCGGCTTGCATGGCAACCATTCGGGCTGCCTGTTCACTGGCCAAGTTTTCCACTACACCCTGGTAGACCTGAGATTCGACATAGCGAACCAGCAGGGTATCCAGCAGCTTCTTGGGATCCGGCTCATAGAGGTAATCCCAGTGGTGTTTCTTGGCGAGCTTGCTGTCTTCAGTTACGGGCAAAGGCAGCAGTTGATCGACCCGTGGTTGCTGCACCATGGTGTTGACGAACTTGTTGTACACCAGATACAGCTTGTCAATCTCACCGTTGTCGTAAGCCTTCAGCATGACCTTGACTGAACCAATCAGGTCATTGACGCTCGGGTTATCGCCCAGTCCTGCGACATGAGCTTTCACCTTGGCGCCGTGCCGTTCAAAGAAGTTGGAGGCTTTGTTGCCGATCAGAGCCAGGTCAACCTTGGCACCTTTCGCGCTCCATTGCTTCATATCATTGAGGGCAGCCTTGAACAGGTTGATGTTCAGACCACCACACAGGCCACGGTCGGTGGAGACGACGATGTAACCCACTCGCTTGACCTCACGTTCGATGAGGTAGGGGTGTTTGTATTCCAGGTTCCCCTGAGCGATATGGCCGATCACCTTGCGCATGGTTTCAGCGTACGGACGGCTGGCAGACATGCGATCCTGCGCACGGCGCATCTTGCTTGCTGCCACCATTTCCATAGCGCTGGTGATCTTTTGAGTGTTTTTAACACTCCCGATCTTGTTACGTATCTCTTTTGCGCCGGCCATCTCTTCTCTCCATCAGGTGGCAGCTTGCGCTGCCACACTCGCTTACCAGGTCTGGGTTGCCTTGAAGTCATCCAGCAACGCAGTCAGCTTGCCAACGATCGCGTCGTTGTAGTCAGCCTTGGCATTGATTTCAGCCATCAGCTCAGCATGCTGGGTATCGGCGAAAGAGAGCAGAGCGGCTTCGAAGTCGAGGATCTTGCTCAACTCGACATCAGAGAGATAGCCTTTTTCCGCGGCGAACAGCACCAGAGACTGGTGAGCCACGCTCATCGGAGAGTACTGCTTCTGTTTCATCAGCTCGGTCACTTTCTGACCGTGGTCCAGCTGCTTGCGAGTTGCATCGTCCAGGTCGGAAGAGAACTGGGCAAAGGCAGCAAGTTCGCGATACTGGGCCAGCGCGGTACGGATACCACCGGACAGCTTCTTGACGATCTTGGTCTGGGCGGCACCACCCACACGGGATACGGAGATACCCGGATCAACCGCAGGACGAATACCGGCGTTGAAAGACTGGGAAGTCAGGAAGATCTGACCATCGGTGATGGAGATCACGTTGGTCGGAACGAACGCGGATACGTCGCCCGCCTGGGTTTCGATGATCGGCAGCGCGGTCAGAGAACCGGTTTTGCCCTTCACTTCACCCTTGGTGAACTTCTCTACGTACTCGTCGTTGACGCGAGCTGCACGCTCCAGCAGACGGGAGTGCAGATAGAATACGTCGCCCGGGAATGCTTCACGTCCTGGCGGACGGCGCAGCAGCAGGGAGATCTGACGATATGCAACGGCCTGCTTGGACAGGTCATCATAAATGATCAGGGCATCTTCACCGCGGTCACGGAAGTACTCACCCATGGAGCAACCTGAATACGGAGCCAGGTATTGCAGGGCAGCCGCTTCGGAAGCAGAGGCAACCACTACTATGGTGTTGGCCAGAGCACCGTGCTCTTCCAGCTTGCGCACCACGTTGGCGATGGTGGAGGCCTTCTGGCCAATCGCAACGTAGACACACTTAATGCCGGAATCTTTCTGGTTGATGATGGTGTCGATCGCAATGGCAGTTTTACCTACCTGGCGGTCACCGATGATCAGCTCACGCTGGCCACGACCGATAGGGATCATGGAGTCGATGGCTTTCAGACCGGTCTGGACAGGCTGGTCAACAGACTTACGCTCGATAACGCCCGGGGCAATCACTTCTACCGGAGAGAAGCCATCGTGCTCGACCGGACCTTTACCGTCGATAGGCTGACCCAGGGTGTTGACCACCCGGCCCAGCAGACCACGACCGACCGGCACTTCCAGAATGCGGCCAGTACCTTTTACTTTCATCCCTTCGGCCAGATCGGCATAGGGACCCATCACTACGGCACCAACGGAGTCACGCTCCAGGTTCAATGCCAGAGCGTAGCGGTTGCCCGGCAGCTCGATCATCTCACCCTGCATGGCATCGGCCAGGCCGTGGATACGAATGATACCGTCACTCACGGAGACGATGGTACCTTCGTTACGCGCTTCGCTCTTTACATCAAACTGCGCAATGCGCTGCTTGATCAGCTCGGCGATTTCAGTGGAATTCAGTTGCATGCTCTAATACCCCAATCAAGATTGCAGCGCGTCAGCCATGCGATCCAGCTTGCCGCGGACAGTTCCGTCGATAACCAGATCACCGGCCTTGATGAGCACCCCGGCCATCAAGGACGCGTCGATGCTGCAATTCAGCTTCACTTTGCGCGCGAGACGTTGTTCCAGAGAAGCCTGAATATTGGCTTTCTGCTGGTCGGTCAGTGCAATCGCCGAAATCACGTCAGCCTGAACTTCTTTGTCCAGTTCAGACTTGAACACCACAAATTCGGCAACGACCGCCGGCAGCACACCCAAGCGACCATTCTCTGCCATTACCCGGATCAGGTTCTGGCCATGCTCGTCGAGTTGCTCCCCGCAGATGCTGACAAACAGTTTTGCCAGCTCGTCGGCAGCCACAGAGCCGTTAACCAGGGAGTGGATGGTCTCGTTCTTCACTACTTCCGCAGCGAAGCTGAGCATCCCCAGCCACTGATCAACCGCCTTGTGCTCAACGGCAAACTCGAAAGCAGCCTTGGCGTAGGGGCGAGCGATTGTAGTCAGTTCAGACATAGCCCCGTTCCCGTTACAGTTCAGCTACCAGTTTGTCGACGATGTCGCTGTTGGCAGCCTGGTCGATTTGGCGCGCCAGGATCTTCTCTGCACCCGCAATGGCAAGAGCAGCAACCTGCTTGCGCAGTTCCTCTTTGGCACGATGACGTTCAGCTTCAATCTCGGCACGGCCTTGAGCCAGGATTTTTTCCCGCTCAGCCTGAGCACCGACAGTTGCCTCATCAATGATCTGGGCCTTGCGTTTGTTGGCCTGTTCAATGATTTCAGCAGCCTGCAGCTTGGCTTCTTTCAGCTGATCGACGGCGTTGGCCTTGGCCAAATCCAGATCTTTCTTGGCTCGTTCGGCAGAAGAGAGACCGTCAGCAATAGCTTTCTGACGGGCTTCGATGGCAGCAATCAGCGGCGGCCATACGTACTTCATGCAAAACACTACGAAGAAGAAAAAAGCAATTGCTTGGCCGAGGAGGGTGGCATTGATATTCACAGCCGATGTCCTCTTAAGTTAGTTAATGGGTTATGTCTGGAGAGTCGTAACGACTTAGCCAGCAACCGCAAACATCACGTACAGACCCAGACCAACGGCGATCATCGGGATCGCATCCACCAGACCCATTACGATGAAGAACTGGGTACGCAGAACAGGGATCAGATCCGGTTGACGAGCAGCACCTTCCAGGAACTTGCCACCCAGGATACCGATACCGATGGAAGCGCCGATAGCAGCCAGACCCATCATCATTGCAGCAGCGATGTACAGCAGGTCCATGTTCAAGTTTTCCATGAGGATCTCCAGTTATTTAGATGTAATTGATTGTATAAAAAGGATTATTTGAGTTGCATCAACCATGGTCTTCCTGCGCCATCGACAGATAGACGATGGTCAGAACCATGAAAATGAATGCCTGCAAAGTGATGATCAGGATGTGGAAAATTGCCCAAGGCACGGACAGGATCCACTGTGACCACCAGGGTAACAAACCAGCAATCAGGATAAAGATCAGTTCGCCAGCATACATGTTGCCGAACAGTCGAAGACCCAGAGAAACAGGTTTGGAAATCAGCGTAACAGTTTCCAGGATGAGGTTAACCGGGATGGCCGCCGGGTGATTGAAAGGCTGAAGCGTCAGCTCCTTCACAAACCCGCCGATACCCTTGACCTTGATGCTGTAATACAGGATCAAGAAGAACACGCCCAAAGCCATGGACATGGTGATGTTAACGTCAGCAGAGGGAACCACACGCAGATAGGGAATACCCATCAATTGTGCAGCGTGAGGGATAAAGTCAACGGGGATCAGATCCATGAAGTTCATCAGGAAGATCCACACAAACACCGTCAGCCCCAAAGGTGCGATGACCTTGTTGCGACCGTGAAAGATGTCTTTGACGTTACCATTCACAAACTCGACCAGCATCTCCACAAAGCACTGCAGCTTACCCGGCACCCCGCTGGTAGCGTTAACGGCTACTTTGCGGAACAGCAGGATAAACAGGGCGCCTAGCACGACGGAAAATACCATTGAGTCGATATTGACCGTCCAGAACCCGGACCCGACTTGAAGGTGGGTCAGGTGGTGGGAGATATATCCCTGAGGAGTCAGGACTTCTCCGGTTGCAGACATGAGTTTTCCTAATAGTGGTTGTTAAGCGTGAATGAAACCATCCACTGTACAACGAGGGCGAGGATATAAGTGGCGAAAAACGAGACGGTAACGACCTCGACTCCCGCACCAAACATCAGGGCGAATAGACCTGTTGTAGAAATGAGCTTAATCCCTGCCCCACCATAAAAGTCCCGCAAAACCAGGCCCACACTCTCGGTTGTCACCTTGCGGCGCAGCACCCAGACAGTAAACAAGGCTTGAGGAACCCAGTACATCCCCCCTCCGTAGAGAGCGGAATAACCGGCGCTGGCACCAGTCAGGTAAAACCAGACGGCACTCATCGCCAGGATCAGGATGAGCTGACAAACGAGCATAACCAAGGCCAGTGTCAAACCTTCCAAGGCTATTTTCTGCTTCACCAACCTACCCCTGAACATTACAGAACTGTAAAAAATCGGGATCCGAAGACCCCATGTTAACAGCTCTTAAAGCCGGTCAAATTATACCCTTGAGGGCAGCTATTGCAATATGACAAAAATCCTTAATTTTTGCGGCTTTCCGCGGCAAATCAGGGTTATGGTCATATCAAAAGGAATGGATGTTTTATTACTACAAAAAGCGTAAAAATCACGATTCCGACACGCCAAAATAGCCCAATATACGGTCCAAATCGGACAAATTCTCGTAACTTATTACTAACTTCCCGCTATCCCGCTTGCCAGGCTGAAGTTGCACCTGATTGCCAATTTTTTCTGCCAGTTGGCGCTCCAGGTAGCCGATCTGCGGATCACGGGCCGGTTCGACCCTGGCTTTTGCCGGTTCGAGCGCTTTTTGCACCAGCTTCTCGGTATCGCGTACGGTCAGCCCTTTCTGGGCAACCAGCTTGGCCAGTTCAGACTGGGCCTGGCCGCTCAGAGCCAGCAGGGCACGGGCATGGCCCATGTCGAGGTCGCCATGCTCGACGAAACGCTTCACGTCGTCGTTGAGCTGGTTGAGACGCAACAGGTTGGTCACCGTGGTGCGGGACTTGCCCACCGCCTCGGCCACCTGCTGGTGGGTGAGTTCGAATTCGGTCAGCAGTCTTTGTAAAGCGACCGCCTCTTCGATGGCATTAAGGTCTTCCCGCTGAATATTCTCAATCAGCGCGATGGCGACGGCAGCCTCGTCGGGCACATCCTTGACGATACAGGGCACCACCTCAAGCCGCGCCAGCTGGGACGCGCGCCAGCGCCGCTCACCGGCGATGATTTCGAAGGATTGTTCGCCGAGAGGGCGTACCACGATGGGCTGGATCACCCCCTGGGCGCGGATGGAGTTGGCAAGCTCTTCCAGTGCATCCTGGGACATGTCCTTGCGGGGCTGGTACTTGCCGGACTGCAACCACTCCACCGGCAGCTTGCGCAGCTCGCCCTGATTGGTGGGGGCCATGGCCTCTTCAGTACGTTGATCGCTCATCACCTGTTTCTGGCGGGCAGCCGTGCTGGTACTGAGCAGGGCATCCAGCCCCTTGCCCAGTCCACGTTTTTTCGGAGTCATATGCTCTCTCGGTCTGCGATGGTCGCCTGACGTTCCTGCTCCTGGCGGCGCAGGATCTCGCCAGCCAGTGCCAGGTAGGCCTTGGCGCCCACCGATGATTTGTCATAGTGCATGGCCGGGGCACCGAAACTCGGGGCCTCAGCCAGTCTAACATTGCGGGGAATGATGGTGCGGTAGACCTTGTCGCCAAAGTGCTGTTTTAGCTGATCGGACACATCATTGGCCAGCCGGTTGCGGTGATCGTACATGGTACGCAGCACACCTTCGATCTTGAGATCGGGATTGACCACGGCGGCCAGCTTGCTGATGGTGTCGACCAGGGCGGTGAGCCCTTCCAGCGCATAGTATTCGCACTGCATGGGCACCAGCACGGAGTCGGCGGCGGCCATGGCGTTCACGGTCAGCATGTTGAGGGAAGGTGGGCAGTCGATGAAGACGTAGTCGTACTTGTCCCGCACCGAGGCCAGCGCATTGCGCAGACGGATCTCGCGGGCGAAAAACTCCATCAGGCGGATTTCGGCTGCGGTCACGTCGGCGTTGGCGGCGATCAGGTGATAACCACCGGAAGTTTCGGGTATGATCACCTCGCTGATGGGAGCATCTTCGATCAGCAGCTCATAGGCGGTGCGCTCGACTTCGTACTTGTCGACGCCGCTGCCCATGGTGGCATTGCCCTGCGGATCCAGATCGATCACCAGCACCTTGCGCCGGGTGGCGGCCATGGAGGCGGCCAGGTTCACACAGGTGGTGGTTTTACCCACTCCACCCTTCTGGTTGGCTATGGCAATGACTTTTCCCACACTATCCCCTAAATGAAACTGCGACCCTATTCGGGCTGGATATGTTTGAATTCCAGCAGATGACGTTCGCCTTCCAGCTCCGGCACCCGCAGCTCATGACAGGCTACCAGACGGATATTGGCAGGCAACTGGGCCAGCTCCTCTGCGGGATATTGTCCCTTGAGCGCGAGGAAGCTGCCCTGTTCTGACGGCAGGTGGTGACACCAGCTCAGCATGTCCTCTAGCGAAGCGAACGCTCTGCTGAGTACACCATCAAACCCGACTTCGGGTTGATACTCTTCCACCCGGGATTTGATCGGCGTCACATTGGTCAACCCCAGCTCCAGAATGACCTGGCGGATGAAGTTGATCCGTTTGCCCAGACTGTCTAGCAGAACGAACTGCTTGTCCGGATTGATGATCGCCAGCGGCAATCCCGGCAGGCCGGGACCGGTCCCCACGTCGATGAAGCGCTCACCGTGCAAGTGGGGGCTTACCACCAGGCTATCGAGGATATGCTTGACCAGCATGGCGTCCGGATCTCGCACCGAGGTGAGATTGTAAGCCTTGTTCCACTTGTGCAGCAACTCGACCAACTGCACCAGTTGGCTCTTTTGGGTATCGGTGATAACAATTTCGGCCTGCTTGAGCAGGCCGTTCAATCTTTCCAACATGGGATTCCTCAGGCGGTTTTACGCAGCAGGCCGTGTTTTTTCAGGTGAACCAGCAGGATGGAGATGGCCGCCGGGGTGATGCCGGAGATGCGGGAAGCCTGACCAATGGTCTGCGGCTTGGCATCGTTCAGCTTGGCTTTCACCTCGTTGGAGAGGCCGTTCACCTCGCGATAGTCCAGATCCAGCGGCAGCAAGGTGTTCTCGTTGCGCAGCTGCTTTTCCACTTCATCGTGCTGACGCTCGATGTAACCGGCGTACTTGATCTGGATCTCAACCTGTTCGGCCGCGGCAGGATCAGTCACGGAAGGGCCGACACCTTCGATGGCCATCAGCGCATCATAGGTCACCTCGGGACGACGCAGCAGCTCTTCCAGACTCTGTTCGCGGGTCAGCGGGGTGTTGACCAGGGCGTTGACTGCCTCCAGTGACGGATGTTGCGGGTGGATCCAGGTTGAACGCATGCGCTGACGCTCCAGCTCGACCTGTTCCATCTTGGCGTTGAACTTGCTCCAGCGCTCGTCATCCACCAGACCCAGCTCGCGACCAATGGCGGTCAGGCGGATATCGGCGTTGTCTTCACGCAGCAGCAGGCGATATTCGGCGCGGCTGGTGAACATGCGGTAAGGCTCGCGGGTCCCCAGGGTGGAGAGATCGTCCATCATCACGCCCATGTAGGCCTGATCCCGACGCGGGTTCCAGGGATCCTTGTCCTGGGCACGCAGCGCGGCGTTCAGACCGGCCATCAGGCCTTGTGCCGCCGCCTCTTCGTAACCGGTCGTACCGTTGATCTGGCCGGCGAAGAACAGGTTTGGAATGCACTTGCTCTCCATGTTGGCCTTGAGATCCCGCGGATCGAAGAAATCATATTCGATGGCATAGCCGGGGCGGGTGATGTGGGCATTCTCGAAGCCGCGCACAGAACGGACGATCTGGACCTGCACGTCAAACGGCAGGCTGGTGGAGATCCCGTTCGGATAGAGTTCGTGGGTGGTCAGGCCTTCCGGCTCGACGAAGATCTGGTGCGCCGTCTTGTCGGCGAAACGGGTGATCTTGTCTTCGATCGACGGGCAGTAGCGCGGGCCGATCCCTTCGATCACCCCGGCGTACATGGGGCTGCGATCCAGGTTATTGCGGATCACCTCGTGGGTACGCTCGTTGGTGTGGGTGACGTAGCAAGGCACCTGACGGGGATGCTGACTGGCATTGCCGATAAACGAGAAGACCGGACGCGGATCGTCGCCGTGCTGTTCCTGCATGACGGAGAAATCGACGCTGCGGGCATCGATGCGCGGCGGGGTGCCGGTCTTGAGACGATCGATGCGCAGCGGCAGCTCGCGCAGGCGCTGGGCCAGGGCGATCGAGGGAGGATCCCCGGCACGGCCGCCCTTGTAGTTTTCCATCCCGATGTGGATCAAACCGTTCAGGAAGGTACCGACCGTCAGCACCACAGTCTTGCCGCTGATGCGGATCCCGCTCTGGGTGACCACACCGGCAACACGATCCCCGTCCATGATCAGATCGTCACAAGCCTGCTGGAAGATCTTCAGGTTCGGGTAGTTCTCCAGCATCTGGCGAACGACGGCCTTGTATAGCAGGCGATCCGCCTGGGCACGAGTGGCTCGCACTGCCGGGCCCTTGGAGGAGTTGAGGGTGCGGAACTGGATCCCGCCAAGATCAATGGCACGCGCCATGATCCCGCCAAGTGCGTCAACTTCCCTGACCAGGTGTCCCTTGCCGATCCCGCCGATCGCCGGATTACAGGACATGTGTCCCAGCGTATCGATATTGTGGGTCAGCAACAGGGTGTTCATGCCCATACGGGCTGCCGCTGTTGCTGCTTCGGTTCCGGCATGACCGCCACCGACGACGATCACATCAAATTGTTCATGGTATTGCATTGGGATCACCTTGATCTGCACGCCTGAAGATCTTTATTTGCCTGGGCTAAAGGGCGGAACATTCTATCTGTTTCGCGTCCTGAGGGGAACGTCTACTTAACGTTCAGTATGAAGGGAGGATCCACTAATTAGATCTTAAGGATCTTTAGATCGATCTTTTACTGGATCTCTTATTAGGATCCGCCCTTTCTGTTGATAAGCACTTTTTGATCATAAAGATCATTAATTTAAGGACGATCCTGGCTTGTGGAAAAGCTTGGATCCTGGCCCGGTGAACGAGGGGATAACCAGGGCTTTTATACACAGAGGTCTGTCGGTCTGGATCTAATACATGGATAACTATAGGTTTTGCAGAGCTTTACACCGTAGTTATGCACATTACCCCTGGGCGTTGTGGGTAACCTTGTAGAACAACTCCCCCGGATCAATCTGTTAATAACATGGTGGATAGTCGATCTGGGGATAAGTGGGGAGATCAAGCTTTTTTTCAGGATCTCCCGCACGCTGATCAGGCGATCATCGTCATCCAGTCGCGGATCCACACTTCTGCGGCATCTTCGGGGATCTCGTGTTGGGTCACATCGATGTCGAGTCGCTCGCCAATCCGGCTGGCTCCGCACTCGGCCAGCAGCCGATCCAGCGTCTTGCCACCCTGGCAAAAGGTGTCATAACTGCTGTCACCAAGGGCGATCACGCCATATTTCAATGAATTAAGATCCGGATGCTGCTCGGCAAGATCCTTGGCGAAGGGTTGCAGGTTGTCGGGCACATCCCCGGCACCGTGGGTCGAGGTGACCACCAACAGGATGGATCCCGCATCATCCAGCACCTCTGCCAGCTTGGCCGGGTTGTGGATCCGGGTCTGGTGGCCAGCCTGTTCCAGCAGGTTGGCGACGTGGTCTGCGACATATTCGGCGGCGCCCAGCATGGAGCCGACGACGAGATTGAGTTTGGCCATGGAATGGATCCTGATTTCAGACAAAGAAACGGAAAGCCGGATTCTACCGCCAAAGGGTGTGGATAAATATGGATAAAGCTTGGGGATAATGGATCCAGTCAGATAATGCCACCGGATCCATCCTGCCGATCTTTTTTCTGCTTCTTTATATTCCTCTCTATTTTCTTCTCCGCTCATAGATCTCCTGATGGCTCCCATCTCCCGCGAAATCCTGTCAATGATGCAGCTAGATAACAATGTAGATGCAAATGATTAGCAATTATTGAATCGATTCGATCACGGCTCCTGTAGTAGGATTGCGCTGCTTTATTCGCCCATGGAACAGGGTGATGTCGTGACAAACGACCAAAAATAACAATTAAAACAACATAACTCATTGATAAACGAGACTTTAATATGATTGCGCAAAAATACACTACAGGACCCGGCAAGAAGGGCGCCTTCGGCGTGCTTTCGCTCTCCGGTTTGCTCGTCTCCCTGCCGCTGATGGCCGAACAAACTACCGCTGAGCTGCCCAAAGCCAGCGAAACCATGGTGGTGACCGGTACGGCCATGAAGGTGGAAGTGCCGATGGCCGAGACCCCTCGCGCCGTCTCCGTGGTTAACCGGGAGGAACTGGATCAGCACGCCGTGTTGCAGCTGGATGAAGCGATTCGCTACCGTTCCGGCGTATTGACCGGTCTCTATGGTTCCGACAACAACACCGACTGGTTCAAGGTACGTGGCTTCGATGCCGCCTCTTATCTGGATGGCAACCGGTTGTTTGGCACCGGCTACTACGTCTGGACGCCGGAACCGTTTGGTCTGGAGAGTGTGGAAGTGCTGAAGGGGCCTGCCTCGATCCTTTACGGTGAGGCGCCTCCGGGCGGGGTGATCAATGCCATCAGCAAGCGGCCGACCGCCACGTCGCAAGGGCTGGTGGATCTGCAGCTTGGCAGCCGGGATCATCGTCAGGTCGGGGTGGATGTCTCTGACGCGCTCTCCGACAACAGCCGCTACCGCATGGTTGCTCTTTATAAAGAGCGTGATGGGGTGCTTACCGGTACTTACAACGATCGGGTTTATCTGGCGCCGAGCGTCACCTTCGATCTTTCGGATCGTACCAGCCTGACCCTGCTGGCCAGCTTCCTGCACGACGAAGGGGTCCCGACCAACGGCTTCTTCCCGGTCTATGGCACCCTGAATACGTCAGGTGGCCAGATTGATCCCTCCACCAATCTGAGTCAGCCGGATTACGATCGCAACCGCAATACCCAGATCTCCACCGGTTACGAGCTGGCCCACCAGCTCAACCAGACCTGGGAGTTCAAGCAGAACGTCCGCTTCAACTACAACGATCTGCTGCTGCGCCAGACCTATATCTTCCCGACCTATGAAGGCACAACCGCCAGTCGTGGCCTGGTTTACCGCGATGGCAATACCAAGAGTGCCACCATGGATAACCAGATGGTGGGCTACTGGAACACCGACAGCACCGAGCAGACCTTGCTGCTGGGGGTGGATCTGCAGCGTCACGTCAATGAAGGGGTCGAGGCCGACAACTACGGTATGGGCACCATCAATACCATGAACCCGGATTACAGCGGCTTCCCCGGTTTTGACGAGTCGACCGCCACTCACCAGAAGAGCAGCAAGGGCCAGAGCGGCCTCTATGCCCAGCACCAGATCCGCTGGGACGATCGCTGGTTGCTGACTGCCGGTGGCCGTTTTGACTATGTGGAGACCCACAACACCAATACTAGCAAGGACGAGCGCCAGTACGATCACGAGCTATCCCTCTCGGGCAGCCTGATGTATCTGGCTGACAACGGCCTCTCTCCCTACTTTGCCTATGCCGAGTCGTTCGAGGTGCTGCCGGGGATAGATCCCAACACCAAGAGTTCCTACAAGCCGCTCAAGGGCAAGCTCTACGAGACCGGCGTGAAGTATGCGCCTGCCTTCCTCGACGGTTACATCAATCTGGCGCTGTTCGATCTGGCCCAGACCAACTCGCTGGTCTCTACCGGTTCCGGCCAGCAGACCCAGGCGGGTGAAGTGACCTCTCAGGGGGTTGAGCTGGAAGGGAGCGTGCAGGTGACCGATGCGCTGCGTCTGACCGCTGCTTATACCTACACAGATGCCAAAACCAACGACACCGGCAGTGGCGATCGCCGTGCCAGCCTGATCCCGCGCCACCAGGCCTCCTTCTGGGGTAACTACAAGGTGCAGCAAGGGGTGGCTTCGGGTCTGGAGCTGGGTACCGGTGTGCGTTATATCGGTTCCAGCGTGGGTATTGGCGCCGTGAATGCGGACTACACCCCCATCTACGGCTCTGCCGAGGTGCCGGCCCATACCGTGTGGGATGCGATGATCGGGTATGACTTTGCCAAGAACTGGCGCGCCCAGCTCAACGTCAACAACCTGCTGGGTGAAACCTACGTGGCCAGTTGTGACTACTACTGCTACTACGGCGAGCCGCGCAGCGTAGTGGGCAGCATCAACTACCGCTGGTAATCGAAGTCGGGCGGGACCCTGACTCCCGCCCTTCTTTTCATCACCCGCTGTTGTTCTGATCTCTCTGGAATACCGGTCCGTTATGGAACTCTTGTCTCTGGTTTATCGCCAATATCGTTGGCCCTTTATCGCCATCACCCTGCTCAGTCTGCTCAGTGCCGTCAGCGGGATTGGCGTCATTGCATTTATCAATCAGTCTCTTATCGAATCTATAGGTGATCCGCTGCCGATCCTTGGTCAGCTGGTCGGCCTGATTGTGTTGCTGCTGGTGATCACACTCGGATCTCAGCTGGCCCTGACCACCCTCGGTCACCATTTTGTCTACCGGTTGCGTGGCCGTCTGCTCAAGCAACTGCTGGATAGCGATGTTGCCCGCATCCGCCAGATTGGTCAGGGGCCACTGCTGGCCTCCCTCTCCAGCGATATCGGCCAGATCACCATTGCCTTCGTGCGCCTGCCTGAGCTGGTGCAGGGGCTGGTGCTCACGCTGGGTTCTGCCCTCTATCTCGGCTGGCTCTCTCCGGCCCTGCTCGGGGTGACCGCGCTCTGGGTCACCGTCACCATGGTGGTGGGCTGGCTGCTGGTGAACCGTGTTTATCGCCATCTCTCCCACATGCGTCAGGCCGAAGATCGGCTCTATCAGAACTATCAGGCTATCATCGCCGGCAGCAAGGAGCTGGCGCTCAACCGCGAGCGGGCTCACTTCGTTTACCACCAGCTCTATGAGCAAAATGCCCGTGACTACCGCCAGCAGATCATTCGCGCCGACACCTATCACCTGAGCGCGGTGAACTGGTCGAATATCATGATGCTGGGGGCCATCGGTCTGGTCTTCTTTCTGGCCAACGGCCTTGGCTGGGCCAACACCAATGTGGCCGCCACCTTCGCGCTGACCCTGCTATTCCTGCGCACCCCGCTGTTGCAGGGGATTGGCGCCCTGCCGACCCTGCTTGCCGCTCAGGTGGCGTTCGACAAGATCGCCGCCCTCAATCTGGCCGAGCCGGATGCGGACTTCCCGCTGCCGCCCGCCATCCGCCCCTGGCAGCGTATCGAGCTGGAGCTGGTGAGCTTTCACTATCAGGGGGAGGGCGGTTTTGCCGTTGGCCCCATCGATCTGGTCATCGAAAAGGGGGAGCAGATCTTCATCATCGGTGGCAATGGCTCCGGCAAGTCGACCCTGGCCATGCTGCTGACCGGCCTTTACCAGCCGGTATCGGGCCGGATCCTGCTGGATGGTGAGCCGATCACCGATCGCAACGGCTATCTGGCGCTCTTCTCCGCCATCTTCACCGACTATCACCTGTTCCAGCACCTGCTGGGGCCGGAACCCAAGGATGAGCTGGTGGCCGAGTGGCTGGAGCGGTTGCAGATGGGCAGCAAGCTCACCATCGAGGATGGCTTTATCGCCGATATAGAGCTCTCCCAAGGGCAGCGCAAGCGGGTCGCTCTGCTGCTGGCGCTGGCCGAGCAGCGCGAGGTGATGCTGTTTGACGAGTGGGCCGCGGATCAGGATCCCCAGTTCCGCCGCATCTTCTATCAGCTGCTGTTGCCGCGCCTCAAGGAGATGGGCAAGACGGTGATTGCCATCAGTCACGACGATCACTACTTCCCGCTGGCCGATCGCCTGCTGGAGATGCGGCAGGGAAAACTCACCGAACTGACCGGGGCGCGCCGTGCCGCAGTGAGCCGCGATGCGATCGCCCACCTGGATTGCGAGGTGCCGGCTTGATGCCGGCACCGATGAGACTGGCGGCAAGCCAGCACAGGAATTGCTTATGTTCGAGATGAAATCAGCCAGCTTCACGGTCAATGACCGCACGCTGCTGCACCCCACCGACCTGCGTTTCGAGCAGGGACAGGTCTATGGCCTCATCGGCCACAATGGGTCGGGCAAATCGACCCTGCTCAAGCTGCTGGCACGCCAGCAACCCCTCAGCGACGGCGAGATCCAGTTCGATGGCAAGCCGCTGCCCGACTGGGGCAACCGGGAGTTTGCCCGTCAGGTGGCCTATCTGCCCCAGCATTTGCCGAGCGCCGAGAATCTGCTCGGGCGGGAGCTGGTGGAGATGGGCCGCTACCCCTGGCGCGGCCTGCTGGGCCGGATGGGGGCTGAGGATCACCGTCAGGTCGAGCGTGCCATCGCCCTTACCCATACCGAACGCTTTGCCGATCGGCTGGTGGATACCCTCTCCGGCGGTGAGCGGGGGCGGGTCTGGCTGGCGATGCTGCTGGCCCAGGAGAGCCGCTTCATCCTGCTGGACGAGCCGCTGGCCGCGCTGGATGTGGCCCATCAGGTGGAGGTGCTGACGCTGGTCAAGCAGTTGAGCCGTCAGCTCAACCTTGGGGTCATCATCGTCATTCACGACATCAATATGGCCTCCCGCTTCTGCGATCGGCTGGTGGCGCTTCACTCCGGCCGCCTGCTTACCCACGGCGAACCTGAGGGGATCATGACCAGCGAGACCCTGCACGCCATCTATGGCATTCCGATGGAGGTCATTCGCCACCCGGCTCATGCTCATCCCATCGCCATCGTCTGACTGGGGGGCTCTCTTGAACCGTTTATTGAAGAAGATGGCACTCTGCCTTATCAGCCTGCTGCTGCCACTAGCGGCGCAGGCCGACACATCCCCGATCGCCTCTGCATCGCTACCCCGTATCGCCACTGTCGACTGGACCATTGCCGAAACCTTGCTGGCGCTCGGGGTGACGCCGCTGGCGGTGGGGGATGTTGGCCCCTATCAGGCATGGGTTGGCGAGCCACGGCTACCCGCCGGAGTGGTGGATATCGGCCTGCGCACCCAGCCCAACCGCGAGCTGCTGGCGGAACTCAAACCCGATCGCATCCTCATCTCGCCGCTGGCGGCCCCGCTGGCGCCAACTCTTTCCCGCATTGCACCGGTGAGCACCATTGCCCTTTATGATGGGCAAACCGATCTGTGGCAGCGGTTGCACGAGGTGACCCTGACTCTCGCCCGTATGGTGGGCAAAACCGCCGAGGGCGAACGGCTGCTGGCCGGGCTGGATCGGGATCTCGCCAGCATGCAGGCCGGATTGCCTGCGGATCTGCCGCCCCTGCTGGTGGTGCAGTTTATCGATGAGCGCCATGTGCGGGTGTTTGGTCGCCACAGCCTGTTCGATGCGGTGATGACGCGGCTTGGGCTGCGTAATGGCTGGCAGGAGCAGACCAATGACTGGGGTTTCTCGGTGGTCAGCATCGAGCAGTTTATGACCTTGCCAACCGCGCGGCTGGTGGTGGTCGATCCCATCCCGATAGGGGTGAGCGAACGGCTGCATGAGCCTGGGTTGTGGCGGCATCTGCCGCTGGTAAGGCAGGCGCCCGTGCTGCATCTGCCTGCGGTCTGGAGTTTTGGCGGCGTACTTTCAGCCCGCCGTTTCGCCGGTCTGCTCAGCGATGCATTGCTGCAAGATGCCGAGCGTATGGAGGCGAGCCGATGAAGCGACTGCTCACATCGCCACTGCTGCGGCCGGTTTCGATCCTGCTGGGGTTGACCCTCTTGCTCGCGTATTGGGAGCTGGCTCGCCAGCTGCCCGGTGCGCTCTGGTGGCAGAGCCTCTTCGCCCCCAATCTGGATGATGTCAGCCAAGCGGTGGTGCATTTCAGCTGGCTACCCCGCTTGGCTGTCACCCTGTTGGCCGGGGCGGCGCTCGGGCTGGCGGGCATCCTGATGCAGCAGGTGCTGCGCAACCCGCTCGCCTCGCCCACCACCCTGGGGGTGGCCTCCGGTGCCCAACTGGCGTTGATGATGGTGACCCTGTTTGCCCCCTCCTGGTTGCTGCTGGGGCGGGAGTGGATCGCCATGGTTGGCGGTAGCCTTGCGATGGCGCTGGTGTTTGCCCTGGCCTGGCGTCGTCATCTCAATCCGGTGGTCATCGTCTTTGCCGGGCTGGTGATCAACCTCTATCTGGCGGCCATCAGCATGGGGCTCTTGCTGTTCTTTCAGGAGGAGCTGAAAGGCTTGCTGGTGTGGGGCAGTGGCTCGCTGGTGCAGAACAGCTGGAGCGGGGTGAGTTACCTGTTACCCCGCCTGCTGGCAGCCGCTTTGCTGGCCGCGGTACTGGTGCGCCCGCTGGCGGTGCTGGAGCTGGATGATGCCAGCGCCCGCAGTCTGGGGGTCTCCCTGCAGCATCTGCGTTTTGCCGGACTGGGGCTGGCGGTGTTTGTCACCGCTTGCGTGGTGAGCGTGGTGGGGCTGATCGGCTTTATCGGGCTGGCGGCGCCCGCCATGGTGCGGCTGCTCGGGATCCGCCAGCTTGACCAGCGGCTGCTGTGGGCTCCGATCCTCGGCGCCCTGCTGCTGGCGGCGACCGATCTGCTGCTGCAGAGTCTGAGTCGCTTCTGGCCAGTCTTGATCCCCACCGGCGCCATGACCGCCCTGCTGGGGGCGCCGCTGCTGCTCTGGTTGATCCCGCGCCTTGGCATCAAGTCGGGTACGCCGAAGGCAAACGCCGGCCTGCTGGTGGCCCGACATCCGGCACCGGCTCGCCTTATTGGCCTGTTGCTGGTCGGGTTGATGCTGGTCGTGGTCACCTCCCTGCTGTTTGGGCAGGGAATGGCGGGCTGGAGCTGGCCAAGCTGGCTCCGCTGGCAGGCCCAGCTGGAGTGGCGGTTGCCGCGCACTCTGGCTGCGGGGGCTGCTGGCGTGCTGCTGGCGCTGGCGGGCACCCTGTTGCAACGGGTCAGCAACAACCCGATGGCGAGCCCGGAGCTGCTAGGGGTGAGCGGCGGCACCTTTATGGGGGTGATAGCGACGGCGCTGTTGCTGCCTGCATTGCCCCTGCCGCTGATGCTGTCCGGTGGCCTGCTCGGTGCCTTCGGCTGCCTGTTGCTGCTGGTGCTGGTCAATCGCAAGCACGGCTTCCAGCCGGAGCGGATCCTGCTCTCCGGTATCGCCATCACGGCACTGTTTGAACCGCTGCAGGCCATCGCGCTGGCCAACGGCGACATGCGGGTGCAGCAACTGCTCTCCTGGATGTCCGGTTCCACCTACTACGTCACCCTGCCGGTGGCCTATGGGCTGGTGGGGCTGGCGCTGTTGATGCTGGCCGCCTGCCTGCTGGTGAGCCGCTGGCTCGATCTGCTGCCGATGGGGGCGGCGGTAGCCACCGCACTGGGCATTCGCCTCAACCGTGCCCAACTTGCCATCCTGCTGCTGGTGGCCGTGCTCACTGCCAGCGCCACCCTGGTGGTGGGACCGCTCTCGTTCGTCGGTCTGTTGGCGCCACATATGGCCAAGCTGATGGGGTTGGTGCGGGCACGCTGGCACCTGCTTGGGGCCGCCGCTTCCGGCGCCCTGCTGATGGTATCGGCAGACTGGGTCGGCCAGCAGATCCTCTTCCCGCAGGAGGTGCCGGTCGGGCTGGTCTCCACCCTGTTAGGGGGCGCTTACTTCATGTGGTGCCTGCGTCGCCTCTAGGTTTGCGGACAAAAAACGCACAACAAAAAGCCCGGGATGAACCCGGGCTTTTTGTTGTTTGCTGTGCGGAGAGTTACTTGCCGATGCAGAATGTTAAAATGTTATATTATTCAATATGTTATTTTCTTTTTGGGGGAGGTTAGGGGAAAGTTTAACTAAAATAGCATCTTTAGAGATAGATCACGGGTTTCTGCTATCCTGCTGCGTTACCACATAGTTCGTAGTCATCCATGCTGCTTTCCTATATCAAGCTGTGCAGTATCCCACGCCAGAGCTGCTGCGCATATGCAGTCAGGTGGCCAGCACCAGTTCGGCTAGGGTGTGATCCCGCTTCTGAAACAGCCGCTGGAATGGCCGAGTACGGGTCAGGAAGAACAGGGTCATCTTGTTTTGCTCAGAAATCAGCATCAGCGCCGCCCGTTCGAACACCGCAAACAACATCATCTAATTTCCGAGCAAAACAAGAATTCTATATCTATGACTAAAAGGAGAGAGCGCTAGGTCATATCCCGTGTCAGCGTATTCCGAACAGTGGGGCCCTGATTAAACTTTATAGTTATCAGTTCGATAGATAAGAACTCCCCAGCAGCGGGGTAACTTCGATATCCAGGAGATAATCATATGTCTCAGAAAGGAGTTCTGGTGGCACTACTGACTGTTTGCTACACGATGTCGGCTCAGGCCGACAAGCTAACCTCTCAGATCGCCTGGCCAGTCACCGCCAGCAAAAGTACCGGGATGGAAATCTCACTCACCCACCCGGGTCAACAACAGGTCAATTCCTCGTTCACATCCAGCCCAGTCCAGACCGAGGCCATCAACGTCAGCAACTCGGATTTCAATACCACCTATCAATTGCAGGCACGCACCCTGTATGCCAGTTTGCCCGAGCAGGCCGATACCGACTTCAAGCTATCTCTCAACGGCCAGCCACTGCCACTAACCCAAGCCACCCGTTACTTCCTCAGCTACCAGGCCTCAACCGCCAAACCGGATCAAACCGGCGAAGCGGCCTATGAACTACTGGTCTATTGGCACGGCTGAGCATCCATGAAGGCATGTCCAACATGCCTTCATTTTCATGCCAGTTCTGGCTGCATTCTCATTATCGCTTGCCTGACAATCCCATATGAATACTGCAATTGCTGCAATGCCCCAAGCAATTCCTGTGGCTCAAGCCCGGCCGATTCCGCCTCACAACACACCGCCACCAGTTTCATTGCTCCCATGATCCTGGCCCCGCCTTTCAGGCGATGCACATAATCAAGAAACCGGGCTACCTCACCGTCATCGGCAGCCTGCCGTAGGCACAGCAGATCATCATCACTCGCTCGTGCAAACTCGTTCAACAAAGGCAACATGAGTGCAGGCTGATGACCGGTCAAAGGCCCCAGACACAACTTAATCTCCTGCATGCAATGCTCGATCTCCCTCTGTTCCTCATGTCGCATGTGGCGGCCTAGACAGCACTCCAGCTCCTCCAGTCCCACTGGTTTGAACAGGCAATCGTCCATGCCAGCCGCCAGTCCCTCGCTCAC
>NZ_JAAKUJ010000022.1:0-42326 GCF_049175075.1 Aeromonas sp. 600774 | reverse complement strand
TACAAGGGAAAACGCCCGCAATTGGGCAAGCGGGTATATGTAGACCCCTGCGCGACATTGGTGGGCGATATCGAGCTGGCTGACGATGCCAGCATCTGGCCCATGGTGGCGGCGCGGGGGGATGTAAACCATATCCGCATCGGTGCCCGCAGCAACATTCAGGACGGCACGATGCTACACCTGACCCGCAAGAGCGCCAGCAATCCGACCGGCTATCCACTGCTGATCGGTGAAGATGTCACGGTCGGCCATAAGGCGATGCTGCACGGCTGCACCATCGGCAACCGGGTGCTGGTCGGCATGGGTGCCATTCTGCTTGATGGCGTCGTGGTCGAAGATGATGTGATGATCGGAGCCGGCAGTCTGGTGCCGCCGGGCAAGCGACTCGAGTCAGGCTTTCTATATATAGGGAATCCCGTCAAACAGGCTCGCCCGCTCAAACCGGCCGAGCTCGCCTTCCTCAAAACCTCGGCGGACAACTATGTCCTGCTCAAGGATGAGTATCTGCAAGAGACGTTATAGGAACGGCAGAGATGAAGAAGCCCGGCATGATGCCGGGCTTCGCTTCTTATATAGCTATATAGCCGTGCAGAACGGCTGACCGGAAATCAGTGGGCCTGATCCCAGTTGTCACCGGTACCCGCTTCAACCAGCAGCGGCACATGCAGTTCGGCTGCGGCCGACATCTTCTCCTTGATGATGGCGGTGTACTCCTCCAGCTTCTCTTCGCGGATCTCGAACACCAGTTCATCGTGTACCTGCATCAGCATGCGGATCGACTCATCCTCGATACCGCGGATCCAGCTATCCACGTTGATCATGGCGCGCTTGATGATATCGGCGGCCGTGCCCTGCATCGGGGCGTTGATGGCGGCCCGTTCGGCAGCCTTGCGCAGACCGGCGTTGCGGGACTTGATATCCGGCAGATAGAGGCGACGACCAAACAGGGTCTCGACATACCCCTGGGCTTCCGCCTGCTGACGGGTGCGCTCCATATACTCCAGCACGCCCGGGTAGCGCTCGAAGTAGAGATCCATGTACTTCTGCGCTTCGGCACGACCGATCCCCAGCTGCTTGGCCAGACCGAAGGCACTCATGCCGTAGATGAGGCCGAAGTTGATCGCCTTGGCACTGCGGCGCATGTCGCTGGTCACCGCCTCGAGCGCCACCCCGAACACCTCGGCGGCGGTCGCCTTGTGGATGTCCTTGCCTTCGGCGAAAGCGGTCAGCAGACCCTTGTCGCCGGAGAGGTGCGCCATGATGCGCAGCTCGATCTGGGAGTAGTCCGCCGCCACCAGCTTGTAACCGGCGCACGGGATGAAGGCCTGCCGGATGCGGCGCCCCTGTTCGTTGCGCACCGGGATGTTCTGCAGGTTGGGATCAGATGATGACAAACGGCCCGTAGCCGCTACCGCCTGATGATAGGAGGTGTGCACCCGCCCGGTCTGCGGCTTGATCATCAGCGGCAACTTGTCGGTGTAGGTGGACTTGAGCTTGGCCAGACCGCGATGTTCCATCAGCAGTTGCGGCAGCTCATAGGTCTCCGCCAGCTCGGCCAGCACCTCTTCTGCGGTGGACGGTGCCCCCTTCGGAGTCTTTTTGATGATCGGCAGGCCCAACTTGGTGAAGAGGATCTCCCCCAGCTGCTTGGGCGAAGAGAGGTTGAACTCCTGCCCGGCCAGCTCATGGGCCTGCTTCTCCAGCTCCGCCAACCGCAGCTCGATCTCCTGGCTCTGCTGGTGCAGCAACTTGGGATCGATGGTGGTGCCGAGCAACTCCATCCGCGCCAGCACTGGCAGCAGCGGCAGTTCGATCTCGCTGAATACCCTGGCAAGGCCCGGTACGGCCTCCAGCTGACCCCAGAGGGTCTGGTGCAGACGCAGGGTAATATCGGCATCTTCCGCCGCATAGGGGGCCGCCTGCTCCAGCTCGATCTGGTTGAAGGTGAGCTGTTTCACTCCTTTGCCGGCGATATCTTCAAAGGAGGTAGTCTCGACCCCGAGGTAACGCTTGGCCAGCGAATCCATGTCGTGGCGGCTGGCGGTGGAGTTGAGCACGTAGGACTCGAGCATGGTGTCGTAGGCGATACCTTGCAAGTCGATGTCATGGTTGAGCAGCACGTTGCGGTCGTACTTGAGGTTCTGCCCCACCTTGAGACGGGTCGGATCTTCCAGCAGCGGTTTGAGCTTGCCGAGCACCACGGCCTCGCTCAGCTGTACCGGCGCCCCCAGATAGTCATGGCCAAACGGCACATAAGCAGCCTTGCCCGGCTCAACCGCGAAGGAGACGCCAACAATCCGTGCCTCCATATAATCGAGACTGGTGGTTTCGGTATCGAAGGCAAACAGCGGTGCCGCTTTCAACTGTTCCAGCCAGCCGTCAAACTCGGCTTCGTCCAGAATGCAGCGGTAGTCGGTTTCGATGGCGGCAACCGGAGTGGTGTTGTCATCGCCAGCGTCGCCCTGTCCGGCGCTCTCGCTCCCCTCTTCACCACCGGATTCCAGCTCCTTGATCAGGTTGCGCAGCTCGTATTCGCGATAGACCGCCAGCAGGGACTCCTTGTCGACCGGCTTGAGCAACAGCTCTTCCAGACTCTGTTCCAGCTCGACATCGGTCTTGATGGTCGCCAGTCTATAGGAGAGACGAACCTGCTCCTCCTGCTCGCGGAACTTGTCGGCGAACGCCTTGGAGCCACGGAAGCCGAGGGCAGCCACCTTGTCGAGGTTGGCGGCAATCTCGTCGATGCTGCCAATCCCCTGCAGCAGGGCCAGTGCGGTCTTCTCGCCGACACCGGTCATGCCGGGAATGTTGTCGACCTTGTCACCCATCAGGGCCAGGTAGTCGATGATGAGCTCGGGCGGTACGCCGAACTTCTCGATCACCCCTTCCCGATCAGTCTTCACATCTTTCATGGTGTCGATCAGGGTGACATGGTCGGAGACCAACTGCGCCATGTCCTTGTCACCGGTGCTGATCAGTACCGGCAGCTGCTTCTCGGTCGCCTGGCGGGCCAGGGTGCCGATCACGTCGTCTGCCTCGACGCCTTCGACCATCAAAAAGGGGAATCCCATCGCCTTGATCATCTGGTGGATAGGCGCAACCTGGCTGCGCAGATCGTCCGGCATGCTGGCGCGGGTCGCCTTGTACTCGGGATAGATGTCGTCGCGGAAGGTCTTGCCCTTGGCATCAAACACCACGGCCACATGACAGTCAGGATATTGCTTGCGCAGGCTGCGCATCATGTTGGCCATGACACGGACGGCGCCGCTCGGCAAACCGGTCGATGTGCGCAGATCGGCCTGCTGGGAGGCGAAGAAGGCGCGGTAAAGATAAGAGGAGCCGTCGACCAGAATAAGGGGGTTGCTAGGGGCCATGAAATCGTCCTGCCAGAGATAAACAGCCGCTAGGATGCCACAGGGCCCCCCTCACACCAAGGGGCGCAGCAACAGCACACAGCGCCCGATAAAGGGACTCAATCTGTGGATAACTCTGTGTTCAAAAATGGGGCGCATCAGAGCACACAGTGATAAAACTGTGCATAAGAATATAAAAAGCCATTAAAAACAATGTGTTGAGATCGCAAAAACCGATCGTGAGACAGTTAGAATGATCTCGATCAATGTGGAAAAAGATTTAAGGGAGTAGGTACGGCAGGATCCAAAACGAAACAATCCTAGCACAGCAAGATGACTTGACCAGCGGAGGGCGAGCGATAACCATACAAAAGTACAACAATCCATCCTGGCTCACATTTTCAACAACGAGGAGTTTGCCATGAAAAAAGTGGCCGTGATTTTGAGTGGCTGCGGTGTCTTTGACGGGGCCGAAATCCACGAGGCCGTCATCAGCCTGCTGGCGTTGGCCCGTCAGGGAGCCGCCGTCCAGTGCTTCGCCCCGAACGTGGCGCAGCTCCATGTCATCAACCACCTGACCGGTGAAGTGAGCGAGGGGGAGAGCCGCAATGTGCTGGTCGAAGCGGCCCGTATCTGCCGTGGCCAGATCAAGGATGTGGCCGAGCTGGATGCGGCCGACTACGACGCGCTGCTGGTGCCCGGCGGCTTTGGCGCGGCCAAGAACCTGTGTGACTTCGCTATCAAAGGAGCCGAGTGCCAGATCCAGCCCGATGTGCTGAAAGCGTGTCAGAGCTTTGCCAACGCCAACAAACCGGCCGCCTATATCTGCATCGCCCCCGCCATGATCCCGCTGATCTATGGCGCCGGGACGCTGGCGACCATCGGCCATGACGAAGGCACCGCCAACGCCATCGAGGCGATGGGTGGCAGCCATCTCAACTGCCCGGTCAACGAATTCGTGGTGGATCAGGAGCGCAAGGTGATCTCCACTCCGGCCTACATGCTGGCCAACAACATAGTCGAAGCGGCAGACGGCATCGAGAAGACAGTCAAGCAGCTGCTGGCGCTATAATCCTCACCCAGCCAAAAACAGACGGGCCGCTCATGGAGCGGCCCGTTTTCAATTCTGCCTGAAGGCGATGAGTTAGATGGTTTCGCCCATTTGATCCATTTTACCCAGCAGGGCACGCAGACGCTCCTGCCATGCAGTGTGCTCGTTGCGCAGCTGATGGTTCTCGTCTTGCAGCTTGCTGTTCTGCTCTTTCAGCTCGTCCAGCTCCATCTTCAGCAGGGAGATGTTGTCGACAGCGGATTGTACTTTGGATTCGAGTTGCTCAAGGACTTCTAGTGACATATGCATACCTGTTTGTTCAATTGCGATGCCCCACAGAGGGCGATTCAAGCGCGTGAAGCCAGCATACCCCGAGCGCATCGGCACAAACAAGCCAGTGCGCTGTAAAATGCGCCTTCCATAGATGTATTGTCTAAATATGCGTCTATTTTTCTCGCATCCTGCGCCCGAGCCGCGACAACACACTGAACCGTGCGTAAAAGACCCCGCCGCCCGCGCATCATTTGCCCCCTCCTGACGGCGCCGCCGTTATCCATGCAAGGCGATATAAGCCCCCAGCAACAGACAGGCGACGACATACATCAGCAGGCCATAAAGCAGGTTCCAGCGCAGGATCAGCCCGGCACTGAGGTTGTAGCGGGAGGCCAGCGCCAGATTGGAGCCGGAGAGCGGACTGGTGCCGGTGGCAAGCCCCCATCCCAGCAGGAAACACATACCTAGCAGGCTGGGATCCGGCGCCAGCGGCCAGAGCAGCGGCGCCAGCCCGGAGATACTGATGAGCGGATGCACCCCAACGATGGCCACCAGCAGGATCAGCAGCAGAGTGAGGGATGCCTCAAGCCAGCCAAAGTGGTTGAACAGTGGCAGGCCATGACCGGCACCGAGATCGATGACCGACAGCGCGCTGTTGATGCCTGCCGCCAACAAACCGGCCCCCAGAAACAGCACCAGCTGACCGCCGATGGCGGGAAAGCGTTCCACCACCTGCCGCTTGAGGGCCGCCTTGCGCCCGACCCTAGGCATAAAAAGCAGCGCCAGCAGCGGGGCCACCAGCGCGATCACCGCCAGAATGCCGAGCTGGGGCCAGACCTGCTTGATGAGCAGTACCAGCAGCGCCAGCGTGACCGGCAACCCCAGGGTCTGCAGCCGCAGCGGATAACCGGCAAAGTCGGCCACTCCGATCCTCTCCACCTGCCAGGCAGTCAGCCCCATCGCCAGCAAGGCGGCGAGGATCCCGAACGGCAGAATATGGGAGAGCTGCAAGCCCGGCGCATAGGTGAGCGCCACCGCCATGGCGACAAAGAAGGGTGACCAGAAGGCAGCGGCACAGAAGATCCGGCTCAGCACCATCACCTGACGCCGCTCCAGGGTGCCATTGCGCTCCAGCCGATCGCCGATGATGAACAGCACCGAGAGGTTGATGACCGCCCCCAGCAGATTGAGGCTGGCCATAGTGCTCCACAGCCCCTTGCGTCCGGTCCAGGAGGTGGTGCCGGTCAAGAGACCTGAGGTGGCGAGGTTGAGGGTGCTCACCGCGGCAAACATGGTGAGCATATTGATGTTGGGCAGCAGCCAGTCACCGGCGGTGAGGGTCGCGCCCTGCCACCAGGAGAAGAAGAGCAGCCACAGCGCCGCGCCATACAAGGCCAGCGCCTGCCGCTTGGCGGCCCCCACCAGCCAGGGCCAGGTGAGCAGTGATGCCCCCCAGGCCGCCATGGCCGCTGGCCAAGGGGAGAGTCCCAGATAGAGATGGAGCAGGTTGAGCAGCCACATCCCCAAAATCAGATAACCCGACCAGCGTTTGGCCATCGACTACTCCGGCCGGGAGATCAGAGACACTGATCCATATCCAGTGAAGGCTTGTCGCACTCCGGACGGCCGACGATCTTGGCGGGTACGCCAGCGACCGTGGTATGAGGCGGCACCGGGTTGATCACCACGCTGCCCGCGCCAATTTTGGCGCCCACGCCCACTTCGATATTGCCGAGCACCTTGGCGCCCGCCCCTATCATCACCCCTTCGCGGATCTTGGGATGGCGATCGCCGCTCTCCTTGCCGGTACCACCGAGGGTAACGCTCTGCAGGATGGAGACATCATCTTCAATCACCGCCGTCTCGCCGACCACTATGCCGGTGGCATGGTCAAACATGATCCCCTTGCCGATGCGGGCAGCCGGGTGCACATCCACCCCGAACACCACCGAGATCTGGTTCTGCAGGTAGAGCGCCAGCGAGCGGCGCCCCTGACGCCACAGCCAGTTGGCGACCCGATAGCCCTGCAGGGCATGGAACCCCTTGAGGTAAAGCAGCGGGGTGGAGAAGAGGTCGACCGCCGGATCCCGCTCCTGCACGGCGCAGATGTCGGCCGCCACTACCGTCAGCAACTCGGGCTCGCTGCGCAGGGCCAGCTCGATCACCTCGCGCAGAGCGATGGCGGGCATGGTGGCGCTGTCGAGTTTGTTGGCCAGCTGGAAGCTCAGCGCCGAACGCAGATTCTTGTGATTAAGAATGGTGGAGTGGAAGAAGCTGGCCAGCATCGGCTCCTGGGCCGCCATGCACTGTGCTTCTTGCTGAATTTTGTGCCAGGTTTTGGCAACCAGTTCATCCATGTTGCAGCCTACTGTTGTTCTGGGTGAGGGCTCTGTTGTTCTTTTGTCAGCACCGAGATGGGGTCCATGTGAATGATGACATCCATCCGCTCGAATGCCTGGCGTACCGCCAGCTCGGCTTCATCGGCGATCTGATGGGCCTTGACCAGGGGGATCTGATCATCCAGTTCCAGATGCAACTGTACGAATCGGGTCGGCCCGGATTGACGGGTGCGCAGGTCATGTACACCGTGTACACCTTCTACGGCACAGCAGAGCGCCATTATTCTCGCTTGTTCTTCCGCTGGCAACTGACGATCGAGCAGGGCCTGCACCGACTCGTAGCCGATATGTCCCGCCCCCCACAGCAGGAGCAACCCGATCAGGATGGCAAACAGGCCGTCAGCCCAGTACCACCCCTGTCCCGCCAGCACCAGCGCCAGCAAGACACCGGCGTTGAGCAGCAGATCGGAGCGGTAGTGCAACATGTCCGCCTTGATGGCCACGCTGTTGGTCTTGCGAATAACGAAACTCTGGAAACTGACCAGCAGCAGGGTCAGC
Source organism: Aeromonas sp. 600774 (assembly GCF_049175075.1). NCBI lineage: Bacteria > Pseudomonadati > Pseudomonadota > Gammaproteobacteria > Aeromonadales > Aeromonadaceae > Aeromonas > Aeromonas sp. 600774. The sequence continues at coordinate 34,752 of NZ_JAAKUJ010000022.1, read as the reverse complement.
ACAATGGAACCGCCACTAACCCAGAGACCCGCCTCTAACCGTTCAATAGGTGCCTGTTTGAGCAGGGAGGAGATGCCGTGCATCACCAGCAGCAGGGCGGAGCCGGAGATAAAGGCCGACTGGATCAGCCCCGCCAGAGACTCCGCTTTGCCGTGACCGAAGCGGTGTTCATCATCGGCCGGGGCCAGCGCATAGCGAATGGCCAGCAGGTTGATGATGGAGGCACTCACATCCATGAAAGAGTCGGTGAGCGACGCCAGCAGGGTCGACGAATCGGTCATCAACCAGGCGATCAGCTTGCCGGTGATCAGCAAGGTTGCAGTGGTAACCGCCGCCATGCTGGCAAAGGTTACCCAACGGGAATATTGTTGATGGCTCAAAACCGGCTTTCCTCTGACGATGAAAAACTTATTATACCCTGACCCCGGCGTCGATTTGGCGCGAAAATCAGTGGAACAAGAAGCGATGAACAGAATACTCCTGGTCGACGACGATCTTGAATTGACCCAGCTGCTCACCGAAATTCTGACCCTGGAAGGATTTCAGGTCACGGTCGCCGAGGATGGTGAAGAGGGGCTGCAACGGCTGGCGGAGCAGGGCTTCGATCTGGTGCTGCTGGATGTAATGATGCCAAAACTCAACGGCTTTGCCATGCTGACCAAGCTGCGCAAAACCCATGAAACCCCGGTGCTGATGTTGACCGCTCGTGGCGACAGCCAGGATCGGGTCAACGGTCTGGAGGCCGGAGCCGACGACTATCTGGCCAAGCCATTCGACGATCGGGAGCTGCTGGCCCGGGTTCGCGCCATCCTGCGCCGCACCCAGAGTGCCCCGCCCCAGCGTGGCAGCTCCTCCGACGAAGTGCACTTCATGGATATAGTGCTGCAACCCGGCCTGCAGCAAGCCCGCTGCGGCGAACAGCTGCTGGAGCTGACAGCCACCGAGTTCGGACTGCTGGAGTGCCTGTTGCGCAATCCTGGCCAGATCGTCAGCAAGAGCCACCTCTCCGAACAGGTGCTTGGCAAGAAGCTGGAGCCCTTCGATCGGGCCATCGACATGCACCTGAGCAACCTGCGCAAAAAGTTGCCGGAGCGCAGTGATGGCCAGCCCCGCTTCAAAACCGTACGGGGGCGCGGTTACCTGTGGCTAGAGCAAGAATAAAGAGTACCAGCTCCCTCAACGGCATATCGACCCATATCTTCCTCTGGTTCTGGTTCATGCTGCTGGTGATGCTGGCCGCCGTGATCAGCCTGCCCACTCTGGATCCTCGCAACCAGATCCCGCTGCCGACCCATGAGGCAGTGCGAATGCAGAAAAATGTGCAGGCCCTGCTCAACGCTGCCGATCCGGATCAGGATTTCGATCTGGCCAAAACGATGGACAAGATCGCCATGCTCCCGGTGGACAATGTCTACCTGCGCGACGAGAGGGGCCAGATCCAGTCCACCACCCATCCGCGCAAGTTTGTGGTTCGCTTCATGGTGGACGCCGACGACCCGGCCAAACCCATGCTGGGCAACGAGGATCGCAAGGCGATCGCAGGGCCTTTCCTGATGGAGCACCGCGGCCATCGCTACCACGTCTATTTCGGCCTCAATGCCGAGAATCCCTATCTGTTCCTGTTCATTCAGGTGCTGGATCACCCGATCCGCATTCTGGGCATCTCAATGCTGGTCAGCACCCCGCTCTGCCTGCTGCTCGCCTGGCGGTTGACCCGTCCCATCCTGCAATTGCAAAAGTCAGTCTCCCAACTGGCGGCCGGCAATCTGGAGGTGCAGATCCCCAACTTGGGACGGGGCGATGAGATCGGTCAGCTGGCGGATAACGTCAGCCGCATGGTAGAGACGCTCAAGAGCATGATCCAGAAGCAGAAACAGCTGCTTTCCGATATCTCCCACGAGCTGCGCAGCCCCCTCACCCGGATGCAGTTGGCGCAAGCGCTGATCCGCCGCAAACAGGGGGATAGCGCCGAGCTGGCGCGGATCGAATCGGAGATTGGGCGGCTGGACAAGCTGATCGGTGACCTGCTCGATCTGTCGCGGGTGCAACAGCATGTTGAGGCCCCTATCGTGCAGCCGCTGGCCGATCTACTGGAGCCCATCCTCGAAGATGCGATGTTTGAGGCGAACCAGAGCGGCAAGCAGCTCAGGTTGCCACCGCTGCCCGCCGAGTCGATCCAGATGTGGCCCGAGCTGCTGGCCCGGGCGGTGGAAAACCCCCTGCGCAACGCCCTCAAGTATGCCCGCGAGTTCATCAAGGTTGAATGGTATCGGGATGGGCAGGAGTGGGTGATGACTATTCGTGATGACGGGCCCGGCGTCCCCGACGAACAGCAGATATTGCTGTTCCAACCCTTCTTCCGGGTCGATGATGCCCGCAACGCCAAGACCGGTGGCACCGGGCTGGGACTGGCTATCGCATCGGAGGCGATCCAGCGTCACGGCGGCACCATTACGGCCAGCAGCAATCATCCAACCGGACTGACCATCACGATCAAGCTGCCCATCGCCTGATCCTTTTCATCCGGACGGGCGCTGGGTATGCTGGCGCCCCTTCTTGGCTTTACACCTCTTTGCAGGAGCTCGTCATGCTCGATATCGTCCTCTACCAGCCGGAAATTCCGCCCAACACCGGCAATATCATCCGGCTTTGCGCCAATACCGGTTACCGGCTCCATCTGATCGAGCCGCTGGGATTTGAGTGGGATGACAAGCGGGTAAAACGGGCGGGACTCGACTATCACGAGTTTGCCGAGGTGAAGCGCTGGCCGAGCTATGAGGCCTTTCTGGCCGCCGTGGCGCCCAAGCGGGTGTTCGCCTGCACCACCAAGGGCCGCACCGCACACTCGGCGGCCCAGTATGCCCTTGGCGACGCCCTGCTGTTTGGCCCGGAGAGTCGCGGCCTGCCCACCGAGATCATCGAGAGTCTGCCGTTCGAGCAGCGGCTGCGCATCCCTATGGTGCCCCAGAGCCGCAGCATGAACCTCTCCAACGCGGTGTCTGTCTTTGTCTACGAGAGCTGGCGCCAGCTCGGCTACGACGGTGCCATGTAAGCGCCACCGATGATCAGTGGCGGGCGTCGAGCAGATGCCCGCTGCGCTCCAGCCGCCAGCAAGTGACCCCCAGCGACAGACCGCGCCCCACCATCAGCGCCGCCATCGCCGCCCATAACGCGGCCACGCCCCACGACTGACAGAGCCACCAAATCGGGAAGAAGCCGCCAAACGCGGCCAGCAACATGCTGTTGCGCATCTCCCGCGCCCGGGTCGCCCCGATAAATACGCCATCCAGCAGGAAGCACCAGACCGCTAGCAAGGGCATGGCGATCAGCCAGGGAAGCTGACGATTTGCCTCCGCCACCACGGCCGGAATGTCGGTGATATAGCCGATAAGGTGGGCACCAAAGAGGGCAAACAGCAGGGTAAAACCACTGGCGATGAGGGAGGCCCAGCCCAGATTGAGCACGATGGCCTCCCGCAGTTTCTGCCGATCCTGCTGACCGATGGCTCGTCCTACCATGGCCTCCACCGCATAGGCAAAACCATCGAGTCCGTAGGAGATGAGCATCAGGAAGTTGAGCAGCACCGCATTGGCGGCCACCGCCACGTCCCCCAATCGTGCCCCTTGCAAGGTCATAAAGGCAAAGCAGAGCTGCAAACAGAGGGAGCGCAGGAAGATATCGCGGTTGAGGCCGAGCAACCGCACCATGGGCGCAAGCTGCCGCCAGCGCTGCCAGCCATCCTGCCACACCGTCGGCGCCAGTTGCCGCAGCTGACGGCGTACCAGCCAGATACCGACTGCCAGCGCGCAGTAGTCCGCCATGACCGAGGCCGCTGCCACGCCGCGCACCTGCCAGCCGAGCCCGAGCACAAACAGGGCATCGAGCGCCATATTGACCAGATTGGTGAGGATCAACATCACCATGGGGCTGCGGGCATCCTGCATCCCCAACAGCCAACCCATGATCACCAGATTGCAGAGCGCCGCCGGGGCGCTCCAGATCCGCACCGCCACATATTGGCCCGCATAGAGCTGCACCTCGGGCGAGCCGCCACTCAGGGCGATCAGCCGTGGCAACAGGGGGAAGAGCAACAACAGCAGCGCCAGGCCAAGAGTAATGGCCAGCCCCAGCGCCCGCAGCAAAGTATCGAGCTGGGCACGACCGTCGGCGGCGCCGTGCGCCTGCGCCGTCAGGCCGGTGGTCGACATCCGCAAAAAGCCGAGCAGCCAGAAGATGAGGTTGATCAGGGTCGCACCGACCGAGACGCCCCCCAGAAACCAGGCCTGACCGAGATGACCGATCACCCAGGTGTCCACCAGCCCCAGCAAGGGGGTGGTGATATTGGAGAAAACCATCGGCAGGGCGAGCGCAAAGACGGCGCGGTGGCGAGAGGGATCTCGCCACCAGGGGGCAACAGCTGGGGTCACGCTCAGTGGCCTGCCAACTTCAGGATGCGGGCGAAATCAGAGAGCATGGTGGCCATCTGCACCCTGGGCACCTGACCCGGCGCCACCTGCGGGCGGAATACCGCCTGCAGCTTGCCCTTGGGATTGATGAGCACGATGGAGGCGGAGTGATCGATCAGATAATCCTTCTCCCCCTGATTGGCGATGGAGTAGATCAGCCCCAGATTGCGCACAAACGGGAACAGCTTGTCGTGGGGGGCGGTAGCCGCCTTGAATTCGGGATTGAAGAAGGCGGTATAGGTCTTGAGGCGTGGAATATCGTCACGCTGGGGATCCGCCGAGATAAACACCACCTGACTGTCGGGCGCCATCTTCTTCAGCTGGTCATAGACGGAGCGCATATCTGCCAGCGTGGTGGGGCAGATATCGGGGCAGAAGGTGTAGCCGACGAACAGGAAGGTCCAGTGCCCCTTCAGGTTGGCAGGAGTGAACGGCTGGTTGTCCGCATCGGTAAAGGCAAAATCATTGATGTCCCGCCCCGCCGGATAATAATCGGCCTGTTCCGGCTGCTCTGGCTGCGTGGCGTAAAACACCAGGATCAGACAGGCTGTCAGCAGCAGAAAGAGCAGGGGATAGCGGAGCTTCATCATAACAAGAGACCCTTTCAGTTCGAGGCAGATGGCCAGCAGTGACCGGACAAGAGGGAGGCATTGTACCCCAGCGAGCCGCCAAGGTGGTTCAATCTTGTGCAACGCCCTGTCAGGAGTCGACCATTTGGCATAATTAATCGCCAGTTGCGGCCATAAAAAAACCGGCCCCCTCGGGTGCCGGTTATGGATGGATTTGTTTGTCTCTTCTGCTCAGGGGCGAGCGTTACGCCCCTGCTGCAACATCTTGCCGATGGCCCGCACGCCGATGGGAATCACGGGGGCCAGCCAGCCCTCTTCCCCCTGGCGATCGCCGTGACCCCGTTTGAACAGCAGCACCAGACGCACCACCTTCTCTTTCGGGCATCCCAGCCAGAGCGTCCAGTGCGAACCACGATGGTGCAGCCAGAGACCGTAAAACCAGGTCATCCGGCTACCTTTGACAAAACGGGTGATTGACGATTCCGCTGGCGCAGCCCCAGCCTCTGAATCCCATGGCGATCTTGATGCCATACCAGTCCTCCTTGACCGACAGGTCATGTTGCTTCGTCGGCCTGAACTGGGAACAGGCCCGTCACGACTATCTGCAACCATTACGAGTGGTCCCCTTTGCCTGACAAGGCTCGGGATCTACCCACTCCCCCTTCATATCCCGTGAAGGTGTACTGCCCGATTCTCGTTGTTACCGGCCCTCCCGTCCCGGCGCATTGCGATGGTCAGAGGGAGGTGCCAAGCCCTGTCTCGGCGACAGGGCACTGATCTGAGCATATATCTGAAATGGATGATTGGTAGCCGGTCGCGCAGGACAAAAATGCCGCCGCCGATGATCTGTTTGATATGACAGGGAAAGTGCGCCAGAAACAGCACGGCCTCCCGAAGGAGGCCGTGTGGCAAACGCAGTTGGCGGGGATGATTACATCCAGTCGGCGTTGCGGATCACCCCGACCGCCAGCCCTTCGATGGTGAGCTGCTGGCAGGAGAGGTCCACCTCGATGGGGGAGAGCTCTTCATTCTCCGGCAGCAGCCATACCTGACTGCCCTTGCGCTGGAAGCGCTTGACGGTGACATCCTCATCGAGACGGGCGACAACCACCTGACCGTTGCGCACCTCCTGGGTCTTGTGCACCGCCAGCAGATCGCCATCCAGAATACCGATGTTCTTCATGCTCATCCCCTGCACCCGCAGCAGAAAATCTGCGCGCGGATGGAACAGGGCGGGATCAACCTGATAGTGGCTCTCGATATGCTCCTGAGCCAGAATGGGTTCACCGGCGGCAACCTTGCCGATGAGCGGCAGGCCGCTCTCTTCCAGCACCTCTTCCTCTTCGAGCAACAGGCGAATGCCGCGGGACGTGCCCGGCATGATCTCGATGACCCCTTTTTTGGCCAGGGCCTTCAGATGTTCTTCGGCCGCATTGGCCGACTTGAAACCAAGCTTCTGGGCAATCTCGGCACGAGTCGGCGGCATGCCGGTCTCGCTCATGTTCACCTTGATCAGCTCCAGCACTTCGGCCTGGCGGGGGGTAAGGGGTTTCATAGAATTGGCACCTGTCTTTTTATACAGCACACTGGCAGTATATACAGTGCAGTGGCCAAGGCAAGGCGCAGCTGACATTTGTCGCGACCAACCCCTCATTTACTGCTGTTTTGATCCTGCGCAGCCGACTCATCGTACCTCTCGGCGACAAGGGGCTGTCGATTTGCTATGCTCACGCCGCATTTTTTTGGAGAGCAGACGCACATGTCCCTAGGACAGAAGATTTCCAGAGCCATCTTGCAATGGCCGGTCAGCGGCTTGGTCAATCACAAGAGCCTGCCGGAAAATCCCATCACAGAACTCAATCTGGATCCGGCCAGACCCATCGTCTATGCCCTGAAAACCAGTTCGATCACCGACCTGATGACCTTGCAGCAGTGCTGCGAGGATCTCGGTCTGCCCGGCCCCTTCACGCCGCTGGAGCTCAACGGCCAGCTGCTGCCGCGCTATGTCTGTCTGGATCGTCCGCCTCCCCTGTTTGGCAAACGCAGCAAACCGCTCCCCTTCCTGCAGGAGTTTCACCAGCTGCTGGATCTGCACAAGCAGGATCCCGAACTCGATATCCAGGTGGTGCCCGTCACCCTGTTCTGGGGCCGCGCCCCGGGTCGGGAAGGCGAAGAGGCTTCCGGCTGGAACATCATCAGCAGTCTGGCGCCGAACCGGCTGAAGAAGGCGCTCATCGTGATCCTCAAGGGTCGCGAGAATCTGGTGCGCTTCTCGCCGCCGCTCTCCCTGCGCTACATGGCGGACAAGCACGGCACCGACGAAGGGATCGCCCACAAGCTGGCACGAGTGGCCCGAACCCACTTCAGCCGCCAGCAGCTGGCTGCCACCGGCCCGAAACTGCCGAACCGCAACCTGCTGTTCAAGCAGTTGCTCGACTCCGCGGTGATCCAGCAGGCGATTGAAGAGGAGGCCCAGCGCGAGGGGATCAGCCTCGAGAAGGCGCAAAAGCGCGCCCATGGCTACATGGACGAGATCGCCTCCAACTTCTCCTACCGGCTGATCCGCCTGGGCGAGAGCTTCCTCGGCTGGCTGTGGAACAAGCTCTACCGCGGTTTGTCGGTCAATGGCGCCGAGAAGGTACGCCAGTTGGCGCAGGAAGGGCACGAGATCGTCTACGTTCCCTGCCACCGCAGCCACATGGACTACCTGCTGCTCTCCTACGTCATCTACCACCAGGGGATGGTGCCGCCCCATATCGCGGCAGGCATCAACCTCAACTTCTGGCCGGCGGGCCCCATCTTCCGCCACGGCGGCGCCTTCTTCATTCGCCGCACCTTCAAGGGCAACCCGCTCTACAGCACGGTATTCCGGGAATACCTCAACCTGCTGTTTGCCAAGGGTTACTCGGTAGAGTTCTTCACCGAAGGTGGTCGCTCCCGTACCGGCCGTCTGCTACCGCCCAAGACCGGCATGCTGGCGATGACCCTGCAGGCAATGATGCGCGGGCTGGACAGGCCGGTCACTCTGGTGCCGGTCTATCTGGGCTACGAGCACGTGATGGAGGTGAACACCTACCACAACGAGCTTAAGGGGAGTCGCAAGGAGAAAGAGAGCTTCCTGCAGGTGCTCGGCATCCTGCGCAAGCTGCGCAACTACGGCCGTGGTTTCGTCAACTTCGGCGAGCCGCTGACTCTCAACAGCTACCTGAGCGAACACATCCCCGACTGGAAAAAGCACATCGGGGAAGAGGAGCGTCCGGAGTGGATGGCGGGCACCGTCAACAATCTGGCCGAACTGCTGATGACCCGCATCAACGGCGCTGCCGCGGTCAACGGCCTGACCCTGAGCGCGCTGGCGCTGCTGGCCGCCGAGCGCCACGCCCTGACCCGCGACGAATTGCAGGCCCAGCTCAACACCTATCTGGATCTGCTCAAGGCGGTGCCTTACAGCCCGCAGAGCACCATTCCGGATGAGGATGCCAAGACCCTGCTGGATCAGGCGATGGAGCTCAACAAGTTCGAGGTGAGCGAGGACAAGCTGGGGCAGATCATCAGTCTGGACCGCTATCAGGCGATCCTGCTGACCTACTACCGCAACAACATCCTCCACCTGTTCGCCATGCCCTCTCTGGTGGCGGCACTGATCGAACGGTGCGAAGGGATCTCCCGCAGCGAGATCATGGCCCGTTGCATCGACATCTATCCGCTGCTCAAGACCGAGCTGTTCCTGCGTTATGAAGAGGATGAGCTGCCGGCGCTGGTCGATAGCCTGCTCGACGCGCTGCAGACCCAGCAACTGATCGAGACCCGCGATGACGGCTACTGGGTCAATCCGGCCAACCAGATGCGCCTGCTGCTGCTGGCTGAGAGCATTCAGGAGACCCTGCAACGCTACGCCATCGTGCTGACCCGGGTGCTGGCCCAACCCCATATCGAGGCGGAGCAGCTGGAGGCGGACGGCCTGATGATGGCAGAGCGCCTCGGCACCCTGCACGGCATCAACGCCCCCGAGTTCTTCGACCAGAAGCTGTTCAGCACCCTGATCCACACCTTGCGCAAGGAGGGCTACCTCTCTCCCGAGTGCAAGCCGGATCTCGGCCGCTTCCAGGCGCTGGCCGACAATATAGTGCCGCTGCTGAGCAACAAGATCCGCCGCACTATTCAGGCAGGCAATCAGCTCTGATCTGCAACGCAAACAAAGAAGGCCGCATGATGCGGCCTTCATTTTTATCGGAGTCTGCGTGGGAACATGTCACGCCAGCAGGTAATCGAGCACCAGACCGGCAAACACCAGCGCCCCCACATAGTTGTTGTTGAGAAACGCCTGGAAGCAGGCTTCCCGCTGCCGCTCACGAATAAGCCGCTGCTGATAGACAAACAGCACCGCCGCCCCCAGCAATCCCCAGTAATACCAGCCCCCCAGCGTCATCAGCTGCCCGACCGCCAGCAGCAGCAGCAGCGTCGAGAGTTGCAATGCGCCGATGATCCGTTTGTCGTAACGACCAAACAGGATGGCGCTGGATTTGAGGCCGATCTTGAGGTCGTCATCCCGATCCACCATGGCGTACTGGGTGTCGTAAGCCACCGTCCAGAGCAGATTGGCGAAGAAGAGCAACCAGGCCACCAGCGGCAGGGCATCCGCCTGGGCAGCATAGGCCATCGGGATCGACCAGGAGAAGGCCATCCCGAGCACCAGCTGGGGATTGGAGATAAAGCGCTTCATGAAGGGGTAGCTCACCGCCAGCAGCAGGGCGACAAACGACAGACCGATGGTGAGCGGATTCATGGTCAGCACCAGACCAAACGAGATAAGCGCCAGCACGAAGAAGAGCGCCAACACCTCCCACGGCTTGACCCTACCCGTAGGCAAGGGGCGACCAGCGGTGCGTTTGACGTGGCCATCGAAGTTGCGATCCGCATAGTCGTTGATGACGCACCCTGCCGAGCGCATCAGAAAGACCCCGACCACAAACACGGTCAGCACCCAGAGATTGGGCAGGCCACCAGCGGCCAGCCAGAGCGCCCACAGGGTTGGCCACAGCAGCAGCAGAGTGCCTATGGGTTTGTCGACGCGGGCCAACTGCATGTAGGCAAGTCCCCGCTCCTTGGTTAACAGATTCACTCCAGCTCCTTGTCACAGACGAGAGAGGGCAGAAACAGCTCATGCACCAGCAGTGGCCACTGCCCCAGAAACAGACGGGAACGACGCCCCCAGACAGTGGCGGCCGGGCAACGGGGATTGGCGGCAATATCGAAACGGGCCAGCTGCAGGTGATCGCGGCGGGCAGGCTCATGGCCAAATACCCGCTCACCCAGCGGCTGCTCGCCAAGCTCGGCAATGCCGCTCCCTTGCAACGCGTCATCGGCAAACAGGGTCCAACCCAGCACGGCGGGCCCACGATCCCCGTGCAGGATCACCTCGCGGCAGGTACCGGCCGGAGAGGCCGAATCCACCAGCCACTGCTCATCGGCAGTAAGGGCGACCGGGTGATTGCCCAGCCACTCCACCGAAAAGTGGCGATTGTGCTGACGCAGCCGCAGGGTCATGGAGCCGGGCTCCAGCAGCCAGGGGCGCAAGCTGGCGGGCAATTCACAACATTCGGGGGCCAGCCACCCGCTTAACGGCGTGAGAGGAACAGTCAACTCGGACTTCACAGCTTCACCATCCAGAGATTTCCGTGTTCAGGTTAAAATCCGGTTTATTATCCGTAAATCAATAGCGAAATGTAAGAACATCCGTGCTTGACGGCCCCGATGGCAACATCAAAAATGGGTTATCTCTTGCTGATGAGCCATCTATATGAAGATCTTCAAAATTCTGCTGGTGTTGTTACTGAGCTGTGGTGCGCTGCATGTACAAGCCTCATCCGAAGAAGAGCCGCCCGCCGAGGGCGCAGAGGGCGCTGCCAAACCCGGTTTCTCCTATCATGCGCTCGACCCCGACATCATCACCAACTACCTGAGCAACGGCAAAACCCTCGGTTATGTCCGGGTTACGGTGGAGCTGATGGCCGAGAACGAGGCCGACCTCAAGCTGCTGGAGCAGCATGACCCGTTGATCCGCGATACCATCATTCGCTTGATGGGCAGCAAGAGTGCCGAGCAGATAAAATCCCTGGTCAGCCGCGAAGAGCTGCGCAAGGAGTGCGAGACCAAGGTCAACGAACTGCTGGTCCGAGAGACTGGCAAGAAAGCAGTACGCGAACTCATCTTCACCAAGTTCCTTTACCAGTAATCCCTCCCGAAACAATCGCTTATTGGCATATCAACCAATAAGCGAGTTTTGCCGGTTCACTCGAAATGAAAATCGATTACAATACGGCCGTCGAGTCGTAGAGGTAGTCGTTATGGGCAGCAAAACCCTGTGTGAATGGCGCCGTCACGAGATCCCAGCCGATCTCAAGGCGTTGCGAAAGATAGTCCGCAAACCCAAGTTTGTCTGCGGAAAGTGCGCCCGCAGTGCCAATGACAAGGGTTATCTCTGCCAACCGCTGCGCTTGAAAGAGGAGTAACGCCCCTCCCTGTCAGGGCGTTATTGATCAGTCCACCCCTGACGCCCCTGCTCGAACAATCTGCGCGCCTGGATATCATTCGGGCAGACTCCGCGATACTCCTCGCCTGAGCGGCCGGCCAGATAGAGATGCTCGGGGCGGCAATACCATGCCAATCCCTTCTGGCGTCCCTGCTCCCACAGTTCGGTGTCCACCTGTTTGCCGCACTGGCCCTGATGGAACTCGACCCGCTCGGCGGTGAAGCCCAGCTTGCCATCTGCCTCCCCTACCTCACTCCACACCTTCTCGCAGGGATCATCGTTGGAGACACAGCCACCCAGCAGGGCAGCCAACAATATGATGGTGAGTCGCATAGTCATCCTTGAGCGTCGTTTGGGCAGTTCATTCTACCCAGCGGCCTGCCCCTGACCAAGGGCGAACACTCAACCGTGTGAGCGCGGCAAAAAATCAGGCGGGCACAATGCCCGCCTGTTCATTCAATGCTATGGATCACGGGTTGTTGAAGGGGTCATCGAAGGGATCATCGTCCTGCCAGCCTTCTTCTTCCCACTGATCCAGCTCTTCCTCCCAGGAATCCGGCTCCCAATCATCATCAGAGGAGTCGTAATCCGGCTTGTGTCCACCCATCTTCACTCTCCTTGGATAGTTCACCCGCACTCCAATTTTATCCGGAATTGTCGGGCTCGCCAGTCAGAGGGAGTTCAAAGTTTGACCAAGGTGCGGCCGGCGATCTGGCCTTGCGTGATGGCCTCGGCAGCCTCCACTACCTGCTCCAGCCCAATCTCGGTAACCGCCTGTGCGAAGAAGCTGGCAGGCAGATCCCGTGCCAGTCGCTGCCAAGCCAGTTGACGACGTTCAAACGGGCACATCACCGAATCGACCCCCTGCAACCGTACGTTGCGCAGGATGAAGGGCATCACACTGGTCGGCAGATCAAAACCGCCCGCCAACCCACAGGCCGCCACGGCGCCGCCATAGTTCATCTGGGCCAACAGCTTGGCCAGCACCTGACTGCCAACGGTATCGATGGCTGCGGCCCACAGCTGCTTCTCCAGCGGCTTGGCGGGCACAAGCAGTTCGCTGCGCGGCACGATGCGGCTGGCACCCAGCGCAGTCAGCATGGCGCCCTGCTCTTCGGGACGACCAGTCAGCGCTGCCACCTGATAGCCAAGGGCAGCCAGCAGGGCAACCGAGGTGGAGCCCACGCCGCCTGCAGCGCCGGTGACCAGCACCTCGCTGCTATCCGGAGTAATACCCGCCTCTTCCAGCGCCAACACGCAGAGCATGGCGGTGAGACCGGCGGTACCGATGCACATGGCCTGGCGCTCATCCAGCCCGGCGGGCAACGGCACCAGCCAGTCACCCTTGACCCGAGCCTGTTCGGCCATGCCGCCCCAGTGGCCTTCACCCACACCCCAACCGGTCAGCACCACCTTGTCGCCGGGCTGATAGCGGCTGTCGGCAGACTCGAGCACGGTACCGGCGAAGTCGATACCGGGCACCAGTGGCCACTGGCGCACAATCTTGCCCTTGCCGGTAATGGCCAGCCCGTCCTTGTAGTTGATGGAGCTGTAAGCGACCGCTACCCGCACTTCACCTTCCGGCAACTGGCTCTCGGTCAGTCGGGTCAGGGTTGGAACAGTCTTGCCGTCTTGGTTTTCCAGTAACAGAGCCTTGAACATGGTTGCCTCTTTGATGACGTGTGAAACGGGGATCAGCTGCTTTGACGCTTTTGCAGTTGAAAATCGAGAGCCAGAGCGGTGCTCGTCATGGGTTCAGTCGTTCTCCAGCGCAGTGAGGCAGTGCGAGAGGGTGCGCGCCAGCGCTCCCTGATTGCGCAGCACCACGGCGCGAGCCTGCTCCCCCATCTCGCGGCGGGTGTTGCCGTCGGCAAACAGCTGGCTCACCCGCTCGCCCAGCTCGGCGGCATTGGCCACGATGGCGGCGCCACCCTGAGCCACCAGCTGGCGGGTGATGTCGCTGAAGTTGAAGTAGGCGGGCCCAGTCAGGCAAGGCTTGCCGAGCGCCGCCGGTTCCAGCAGGTTGTGACCGCCGATCTTCACCAGACTGCCACCGACGAAGGCCACATCGGCCGCCGCCAGCATCAGCGGCAGCTCGCCCATGGTATCGCCGAGATAGACCTTATCCCCGGTACTCACCGTAGCACCATCAGTGCGCCGCACGCAGCCATAAGGGGCGCACAGCTCGGCCACCCGGTCGAACCGCTCGGGGTGGCGCGGCACCAGAATGAGCAGCGCGTCGGGCTGGCGTTTGAGCAGCAGATCGAAGGCGGCCAGCACCTGCTCATCCTCACCCAGATGGGTACTGGCGGCGATCCAGACCGGCCGCTCGGCGCCCAGCTGCTGGCGCAGGGCACGCCCTTTGGCCTGCACCTCGTCACCAAACTGGATATCGAACTTGATGGAGCCGGTCACCGCCAGCCGCGAACGATCGATGCCGAGGCGGGCGAAGCGGTCGGCGTCATCCTGATGCTGGCAGAGCAGATGAGTCAACGGCCGGCTCAGGGCATCGAAGGCGCCGTGGAAGCGGGCATAACGCTGGCAGGAACGCTCGGAAAGACGGGCGTTGATGATGGTCACCGGCAGGTGGCGCGCCTCACAGGCGGCCAGCCAATTCGGCCACAGCTCGGTCTCCATCACCCAGAGCGCGCGCGGCTTGAAGGTGTCGAGAAAGGCGGCAATGGCCCAGGGGTAGTCGAGCGGCGCGTAGCGATGGATCACCAGATCCCCCAGCTTGGCAGCCTGATCGGCACCGGTGCGGGTGGTAGTGGTGAGCAGGATCGGCAGATCGGGCCGCTCCGCCTTGAGGGCGCGAATGAGCGGCGTGATGGCCAGCGTCTCCCCCACACTCACCGCATGGATCCAGAGCGGCGCCTCCTGTCCGGTGGCGGGCAGCCGCCCGAGGTGCTCGGCCCAGCGCTTGCCAAAGCCGGGCTTGCCCTTCTTCGGCTTGTAGAGGGCCAGCAGCGCCAGCGGCAATCCCAGATGGATCAGCAGGTTGTAGAGCAGGCGGTAGGGCATCTTACTGACTCTGCTCCAGCTTCTTGCAGGCATCGACCACCTGCTCCGGCGCCAGGTCGATCAGGCACTTGAGATGGCCGAACTTGCAGGTGCGCTTGAAGCAGGGGCGGCACTCGATGTCGGTGTGAACGATCTCGACCCGATCCGCCAGCGGCGGGGTGTAGAGCGGCGAAGTGGAGCCATAGACGCCCACTAGCGGCCGGTTGAGGGCGGCGGCGATGTGCATCAGACCGGAGTCGTTGGAGATGACCCGGCTGGCCAGCGCCATCAGATCGATCGCCTCGTGCAGGCTGGTCTTGCCCGCCAGCACGTGGCAGTTGGGGCGAGTCAGCAGGTTGACCCGATCCCGGATGGTGTTGGCAACCGGCACATCCTTGTTGGAACCGAAGATCCACACCTGCCACCCCTCGTCCAGATGCTGCTGGGCCACCACGGCGTAGTGCCCCTCCGGCCATCGCTTGGCCGGGCCAAACTCGGCACCGGGGCAGAGCACCAGCACCGGGCGGGTGCTATCCAGCCCCAGCCGCTCCAGTGCCTTGCTCTGGTTGATCAGATCGACGTGGAGCGCCGGGTGCGGAATGGTCGGGATATCGGCCCGGCTCTTCATCTGCGCCTTGGGATAGGCGAGCGCCAGATAGCCCTCCACCATCAGCGGGAAGGCGGACTTGTTGCTGCGCAGGTCGTTGAGCAGGCCGTAGCGGCTCTCGCCCTTCCAGCCGGTACGCACCGGAATGCGGGCAAACCAGGGGATCAGCGCCGACTTCATGGAGTTGGGCTGGACGATGGCCTGATCGTACTGCTCGGCCGCCAGCTGCTTGCCGAGGCGGCGGCGCGCCACCAGCTTGAAGTCACCGTGGCCAAGGGGCATGGTGATCGCCTTGTCCACCTCCGGCATCCGCTCCAGCAGGGCGCAGCACCAGGCGGGGGCCATCACGTGCAGTTCGCACTCCGGATGGTTGGCCTTGATCGCCTTGTAGAGGCTCTGGGACATCACCATATCGCCGACCCAGGAGGGGCCGATCACCAATATTTTCATCACGCGTCTTCTCTCGGGACGGGCCCGGCTGTTAATCATCACTGGGCGAGATTATGCCCCAAGAATGACTGGATAAATAACAGAAGATCCTTGGCAATCGCCTCTGCCGTCTCATTTTCCCAGTGACGATCTTCTTCCAACTGGGCGAGATTACGCGCCACATGCAATGGTCGGATAAATAACAGAAGATCCTTGCCAGGTACCTCTGCCGTCTCATTTTTCCACAGGTCTTCTGAAGAGACGCAACGCCAGCCGGACAGGTAAACAGCTGGCAGAAACGGGCAATGGCGGCTCTCTCTTTGACCCGTTTTTCCGTTAGAATGGTCCATCAATACGCATTCGACCCGCCAGCCGGGCAATAACCGTGAGCCCACATTCGTGAAAAAACCGACTCTGGCTGCCGTTCTGATCGTCAAGAATGAAGCCGACAACCTGCGCAAGTGCCTCGCCTCCCTCGACGGACTGGTGGACGAGATCGTCATTCTGGACTCCGGCAGTCAGGACGAGACCCCGGCCATTGCCGCCGAATTTGGCGCCCGCTTCTTCGTCAACGCCAAGTGGCCGGGCTTTGGCAAGCAGCGCCGACTGGCCCAGTCCCACGTGCAGTCCGACTGGGTGCTGTGGCTGGATGCCGACGAGCGGCTCACCCCCGAGCTGAAAACCGCCATCGCCGAGGTGATAGCCAATCCGGCCAGCGATACCATCTACTCGATCCCGCGCCTCTCCTGGGTGTTTGGCCGCTTTATCCGCCACAGCGGCTGGTATCCGGATCGGGTGCTGCGCCTCTATCCCAAGGCGCTCACCAGCTACAACGAGGCGCTGGTGCACGAAAAGGTGGAAGTGCGGGCCAACATGAAGATCGTCAATATTCATGGCGACCTGCTCCACTTCACCTATCGGGATCTGGAGCACTATCTGGTCAAATCCGCCGGTTATGCCCGCGCCTGGGCCGACCAGCGCACCGCCCGCGGCAAGAAGGGCTCCCTCAGTCAGGGGCTGATCCATGCGGTCGGCTGCTTCCTCAAGATGTACCTGCTCAAAGCGGGCTTCCTCGATGGCAAGCAGGGGTTGCTGCTGGCCATCCTCTCCGCCCACTCCACCTTCGTCAAATACGCCGACCTCTGGGTGCGCCAGCAGCCGCAGCAGCCGGAATAACCGTCATACGAAACAGGGCCCCGCGGGGCCCTGTTTGCATTGCTGCGTACGTTATTTGCGCCAGAAAGGCGCCGCCCAGCGGGCCATCACCGGCACCATGGTCTTGGGATCGAGCTGGCTCATATCCTCAGGATGGTCGCTATCCTCCGGCGGGCTGAAGGCAAGGTGACGCCCTTCGCTGTTGAGGGGCTTCCAGCGCAGCGGAGTCGCGGAGCGGCGCATCGGGAAGAAACCGATGGTCGGCACGTCGAGCGCACCGGCGATATGGAGCGGCCCGGTACTGCCTGCCACGAACAGGGCGGCGTTGGCCAGCACCTGACAGAACATCGGCAGACCGTCGCTGGAGCGGTAGATCCAGCCGTTGCCGCCGTGGGCCAGCAGCTCGGCCGCCAGCTGTTCAGCCATCTTCTCCTCACCCGGGCCTGCGGTCAGCACGCACTGCAGTTCGGGGCAGGCCTGATTGAGCTTGATGATGATGCGGGCGTACTGCTCGATGGAGAGGTTGTTGGCCGAACCGCCGCTACCGGCATGCACCATCAACCAGGGGCGGCTGGCATCGAGCTTGAGCTTGAGTGCCAGCTGCTCACGCACCTGCCGCAGGGTCTCGTCATCGAACTGCAGGAAGGGGGTCTTGGGCTCCACCACGGCGACCTGCTGATCGGCCAGGAAGCGGCGGATCAGCTCCAGGTTGTACTCGGACTCCGGCTTCTGGGAGCGGGAGCGGCGCTGCACCAGTCGCTGGTTGTAGAGCACCTGGGCCAGCTTGGTCGCCGGGGCCAACCGGTAAGGGATGTGTGCCTTCCACACCAGCATGGCGTTGCGGGAGTTGGAGAAGAGGCAGATGGACGCGTCGAACGCCGCCGCCTTGATCCGCGCCAGCAGCGCTCGCTGTTGCTCCTTGTCGGCCCGCACGCCCGGATCGATGATCACCTCGTCAATCCAGGGGCAGAGCCGGGCCAGCGGCGCCGTGTAGGCCGGAACCAGGGCAGTCACATGACACTCCATGGAGCCTTTGAGCATGGCGAAACTCGGCCACGCCAGCATGAAGTCACCAATCTTGTCATTGCGAACGACCAGAATACGTTTCATAAAAAATCCCTTTGCTCCCTGTCACCAATGCAAGGAGGCTTGATGCGCGATGGCGTATTCTTGCCTGATGCACTGCTATTCTCAAGCGACGACCTTATAATGCGACCAAATTTCCAGGTTGCAGGACCGCAAAGATGACTACCAGGGTAATTTATCCCGGGACTTTTGATCCCGTTACCAATGGCCACGCCGATCTGATCGGCCGGGCCGCCAAGCTGTTTGACGAGGTGGTGGTCGGGGTCGCCAACAGCCCGAGCAAGCGCCCGCTGTTCGATCTGGCAGAACGTGTCCAGCTTGTCCAGCAAGTGACCAGCCAGCTTCCCAACGTCAAGGTGGTGGGCTTCTCCGGCCTGCTGGTCGATTTTGCCAAAGAGCATCAGGCCAACGTGCTGATCCGCGGCCTGCGCGCCGTCTCCGACTTCGAGTACGAGTTCCAGCTGGCCAACATGAACCGCCGCCTGATGCCCACGCTTGAGAGCGTCTTTCTCACCCCAGCCGAGGAGAACTCCTTTATCTCCTCCACCCTGGTGAAAGAGGTGGCGCTGCACGGTGGCGACATTCGTCAGTTTGTCGATCCCGTGGTGGCCCAGGCCATCGCAGCCAAACAGCAACAGCGCTAATTCCTCCCCTGATGGCAGATACAACAAGGGCTACCCACGGGTAGCCCTTGTTGCATCAACGCACTGCACGCCTAGCGGCGGGCAAACTGCTCGCGGATCGCCAGCGCCAGCTGATCGAGCCACTCGTAACGGCGCCGGTACATGGCCCGCTTCTTGGAGGCGATCTCCTCCAGCGGCTTGCGCGGCTGCAACTGCAGGGCGACAAAGTTGGCATCCACATCCTGCGCGCCAAACTCCTGCCACAACTCGTCGTAATCGGCCTGCAGGTTGGCCTTCTGCTTGCTGCTGTAACGCTTGGCCTGAAACACGTGAGCCCGTTTGCGCACCGCCAGCACCTCGCCGCTGCCCATCGCCAGCGCCAGCTGCTGCACCAGTTGCACCAGCAGGGATTTGGGCCGCAGCCCCTGCCCCTCCTTGGTCAGCTCGCGTACCTTATCCTGCGCGTTGGCCACCCCGGGTTCCGGCCCCTGCATGGAGCCGATCACCAGATGCAGCTGCTCGGCGCTGCCAGCCAGCGAGAAGGCGCAGCTGTAGAGACGCAACCCCTCGCTATCGATGATGGAGAGGGCCAGCTCGGCCTCGCGGCGGAAGGTGCCGTCATGGCGCAGCACGATGCGGCAATCGCTCTGGGGATAACGCCCCAGCTCGATGCCGCCCGCCAGATAGAGCGGCTCGACCAGCTGCGGATAGCAACTCAGCTGCAGCTGATAGTGGTTTTCCAGCATCTCGGCCCGCTGACGGGCACTGGCACTGGCGAAGCGATAGGGACGCATCGGCTTGTCGAGCAGCTCGGGATAAATGGCCGGCAGCGCTTTGAGCGACTCGCACCGGAACAGATTGAAGACCCGGCTTAGCGACTTGCGATAGAGCAGGCTGCGCAGCACGAACTTGCCGCGATTGAAGGTTTGGCGCTCGCACCCCTCGGGGTAGAGGAAGCGGGCCATTTTCTTGGCGCAATAGCGCTCTTGCTGGGATAGATATTCCCAGTCTATTGATTTTAAAGTCATTTCTAGTTCTCAAACCGCCTGAACGGCCGCAGATACTAGTGATGACTGCGCAAATATTCAACAGCCTGGAAATATGCTGTTACAACTTCCCCCGGATCGGGGAAAAAAGTACGCTCAGCGCTGGCAATGAGTGCAAAAAACCGTGGTGCGCTGCCCCATTCTGATCTCGGTCAGCAGGGTGTGACAGTGGAAACAGGGCTGCCCGCCACGGCCATAGACCTGCAACTGCTGCACGAAATAGCCCGGCTTGCCATCGGCGCTGGTGAAGTCCTTGAGGGTGGTGCCGCCCTGACGAATCGCCTCGGCCAGTACCCGCTTTATCTCTGCCACCAGGGTTCCCAGCCGTTTGGCACTGATAGTACCCGCCGCCCGCTTGGGGTGAATGCCGGCGGCATAGAGCGCCTCGTTGGCGTAGATGTTGCCCACCCCGACCACCACCTGATTGTCCATCAGGAACTGCTTGATTGCAGTACTGCGCCCCTTGGCTCGCCCCTGCAGGTAATCGGCATTGAAGGCATCGGTGAGCGGCTCTGGCCCCAGCTTGGCGAGCAGCGCGTGGGCTTCGGCCGGTTCACGGGTCCACAACAGGGCACCGAAGCGGCGCGGATCGTTGAGCCGCAGCAGCTTGCCATTCTCCAGCTCGATATCCACGTGGTCGTGCTTCTCGGCTGGCGTGCCGATATCCAGTACCCGCAGGCTGCCGGACATCCCCAGATGGAGGATGGCGGTGCCGAAATCGGTCTCCAGCAGCAGGTATTTGGCACGGCGGCGCACCCGATGGATGGTGAGGTCCACCAGCTCCTGAATCTCACCGGGTATCGGCCAGCGCAGGCGGCCATCCCGCACCACCACGCGCGTCACCTTGATACCGGTGAGCCAGGGAGAGATCCCCTGACGGCTGACTTCAACTTCTGGCAATTCAGGCATGGGCACCTCGCAAGTAAAAGGAAATCAGGGGGCAGGACGCAGCAGATCGCGATACTGCTCGGCAGTGAGGGCGAGCCAGAGACCGGACGGCAGCTGGGCACCATACTGACCGCTGTTCTGATAGAGGCCGATCTCGACCGGATCGTTCTGGCCGGCAATCCACACCTTGATGGTCACCGGCGCACCGCGTACCGCCTCACCGGGGGGCAGCAACCAGCTCTGCCAGCGTGCCAGACGGGCATCCAGCTGAGCAGTGTCGAGCCCCAAATCCGGCACGCTGCGCCAGCCCTGACCGATCCGCTCAATCTGCCAACTAGGCCCCTGCCAAGTGAGCACCACGGCCGCATCCGGCAACAAGGGGCGAGCCCGCTTGGCGCTGTTCTCTTGCTGGGCAGTGTCCATACGGTGCAACAGAGTGATCACGATCAGCACCACCACAATGATCACGTTATTCCAGCCTTTGCGGCTCAATTTGAACATGGCAAGCCTCCCTTTGAACCGGCAGTGTACTGAATTCGGCGCATAAAAAAACCCGGCACGAAGCCGGGTTTTTGGGAATGCAGCATCAAGTAATTACTTGATTTTGCCTTCCTTGTAGATCACATGCTGACGAACAACGGGATCAAACTTTTTGATCTCCATTTTTTCGGGCATGGTGCGCTTGTTTTTGGTAGTGGTATAGAAGTGACCAGTACCGGCGCTGGAGTTCAGGCGAATTTTCTCGCGAATACCTTTAGCCATGATCTAATTCCTTATACCTTAACACCGCTGGCGCGCAGTTCAGCCAGAACCACTTCAACGCCACGCTTGTCGATGATACGCATGCCTTTTGCGGATACGCGCAGGCTTACGAAGCGTTTTTCACTCTCAACCCAGAAACGGTGAGTGTGCAGGTTCGGCAGGAAACGACGCTTGGTAGCGTTGTTAGCGTGCGAACGGTTGTTACCAACTGCCGGGCGCTTGCCGGTTACTTGGCATACTCTAGACATGTCAGTCTCTCCAAATCTTACTTCATTGCTCGAGCAAATATCTGCCCCGCTGGCCTTCGATTGCGGGGCAAACAGAAGGCGGCATTTTATACAGCATCCGTGATCAAAGATCAACTAATACGGCGCCAGAGCACAGTCATAACCAACCGCGCTCGGCGAAAGAAACCGTGATGCCGTCACCGATCACCAAGTGATCCAGCACTCTGATATCGATCAGGGCCAAGGCGGCCGTGATCCGATCCGTGATCTGGCGGTCGGCCCGACTGGGCTCGGCGACGCCGGACGGGTGATTATGCGCCAGAATCACCGCGGCTGCATTATGTTTGAGTGCGATCTGCACGATTTCTCTGGGCCAGACGCTCGCCGAATCGATTGTGCCGAAAAAAAGCTCAACAAATTGAATGACTCTGTGCTGATTGTCGAGCAACAGCAGGGCAAATACCTCGCGCGGCCGATCCCGCAGCTGGGCTTGCAAATAGTCGCGGGTCAGCTGGGGTGAGGTGAGCGCATCACCCCGTTGCAGTTGCTGTGCCAGATGGCGCCTCGCCATCTCCAGCACCGCCTGCAACTGGGCATATTTGGCAGGGCCAAGGCCGTGGGCCTCGCAAAATGTCTGTTGATCCGCATCCAGCAAACTTCGCAAAGAACCGAATTTATTCAACAGGTTGCGTGACAGATCGACAGCACTTAAACCATTGACTCCGGTGCGCAAAAAGATCGCGAGCAGCTCGGCATCACTGAGCACAGTAGGCCCCTGACGCAACAGCTTCTCTCTGGGGCGTTCATCTTCCGGCCACTCCTTGATGCTCATTTGTCTCTCCTCTCTCCCTGTTGAGGAAAAACATAGCAAATATTTGCGTGTTCCCCGCCACAAGCCCTTGATGCCAACCCCTGTCGTCATCCCCAGCCTGTGGTATCTTAGCCGACCAGTCAAAGTGAGCCGGATAGAGAAACAGCAGATGAGATTGGCCGATAAACGCATCCTGTTGGGTGTCAGTGGCGGGATCGCCGCCTACAAGAGTGCCGAGCTGGTACGCCGCCTGAAAGATCAAGGGGCCGAAGTGCGGGTAGTGATGACCCGCTCCGCCAAGGAGTTCATCACCCCGCTGACCCTGCAGGCGGTCTCCGGTCATCCGGTGGCGGATAGCTTGCTGGACCCCTCTGCCGAAGCAGGCATGGGCCATATCGAGCTGGCCAAGTGGGCCGATCTGGTACTGATTGCCCCCGCCAGCGCCAACCTGATGGCACGTATGGCGGCCGGTATGGCCGACGAACTGCTGACCACCCTCTGTCTGGCCACTCCAGCGCCCATCGCGCTGGCGCCCGCCATGAACCAGCAGATGTATCTCAACGCTGCGACCCAGGCCAACCTCAAGACCCTGGCCAGCCGCGGCATTCTGCTGTGGGGGCCGGATGCCGGCAGCCAGGCCTGTGGCGATGTGGGCCCGGGCCGGATGCTGGATCCCCTCGAACTGGTGGATCGCTGCTGCCAGCAACTGGCCGCCGAGCCCTTGCTGGCGGGCGTCAGGCTGCTGCTGACCGCAGGCCCGACCCGCGAGGCGCTGGACCCGGTGCGCTACATCAGCAACCACAGCTCCGGCAAGATGGGCTTTGCCATCGCCCGCGCTGCCCGTGAAGCGGGCGCCGAGGTGACGCTGGTGAGCGGGCCGGTGACGCTGGCTACGCCGGCAGGCGTGACCCGTGTCGATGTGGAGAGCGCCGAGCAGATGCATCAGGCGGTAATGAGCCTGGTGGGCGAGTGCGACCTCTTCATCGGCTGCGCAGCAGTGGCTGACTATCGCCCCGAGCAGGTCGCCAGCCAGAAGATCAAGAAGACTGGTGACAACGACCAGATGGTGGTGAAGCTGGTGAAAAACCCCGACATCATCGCGGCCGTCGGCGCCCTTTCAGACAAGCCCTTCACTGTCGGATTTGCCGCCGAAACCGTGGATGTGGAACAATACGCCCTCGATAAATTGCAGCGTAAGCGGTTGGACATGATCGCCGCCAACGATGTGTCCCGCGAGGGGCAAGGCTTCAACGCCGATGACAACGCCCTGACCGTATTCTGGCAAGGGGGCCAGGCCCCGCTGCCACTGGCCGACAAGCTGACGCTGGCCCGTCACCTGATCGCCCTGATTGCGCGTCACTATCGGCGCTGAGCGTCCCGAAAGAACAAGACTCACGGCGCCCCGCCTTGCCAAGAGGGGCGCCAACACAAGATCCAACTGAAAAAGCGATTCATGACAACACAAATTGAACTGAAGATTCTGGATGCCCGTATCGGTACCGAGTACCCGTTGCCCGCCTACGCCACTCCCGGCTCTGCCGGCATGGATCTGCGTGCCCTGCTGGATGCGCCGCTGACTCTGGCTCCGGGTGATACCACCCTGGTACCGACCGGTCTGGCTATTCACATTCAGGATCCGGGTCTGTGTGCCACCATTCTGCCCCGCTCCGGCCTTGGCCATAAGCACGGCATCGTGCTGGGCAACCTGGTCGGTCTCATCGATTCCGACTATCAGGGTCAGCTGATGGTCTCGGTCTGGAACCGCGGCAAGAATGAGTTCACCATGCAACCCGGCGAGCGTATCGCCCAGCTGGTAATCATGCCGGTGGTTCAGGCCAGCTTCCAACTGGTCGATGAGTTCAATCAGAGCGAACGGGGCGAAGGCGGTTTTGGTTCTTCCGGTCGTCAATAACAGACCACACCAACCTGATGGGCGGTGCCTAATAACAGAATCAAGCCATTGTTTTTTTTAGGGGAATCCATGGCAAGCAGTAATCAGAAACAGAGTCGGCGCGATCAGATCCTGCAGGCGCTCGCCCATATGCTGGAAACCAGTCCGGGTCAGCGTATCACCACGGCCCGTCTGGCGGCCGAGGTCGGCGTCTCTGAAGCAGCCCTCTATCGACATTTTCCCAGCAAGGCGCGGATGTTCGAGGGGCTGATCGACTTTATCGAGGATTCCCTGCTGTCACGGGTCAATCTGATCATGGCGGAAGAGAAGGACACCATGGCGCGCTGCCACCACATTCTGCAGCTGCTGCTGGTGTTCGCCGAGCGCAATCCCGGCATTACCCGCATCCTCAATGGCGACGCCCTGCTGGGTGAGCACGATCGGCTGCGGGATCGCATCAGCATCCTGTTCGACAAGCTGGAGACCCAGATCAAACAGGTGCTGCGCGAGAAGCGGCTGCGCGAGGGTCAGGGCTTCCAGCTCGATGAGACCATGCTGGCCAATCTGCTGCTGGCCTATACCGAGGGCCGCATCAGCCAGTTTGTCCGCTCCGAGTTCAAGCTCAAGCCCACCGCCGGATTTGAGGATCAGTGGCAATTTATTCGCAGTCAACTGCTACAAAGTTGATCGGCAGCGCTTTCACCTAGCTTGAAGAAGGGAGGCCTTGGCCTCCCTTCTTTTTTGTGGCAGCTTTTTATGGCAGTAAAATAAGCACCAGATGCGACCCGGACTGTCGCGCTGCGATGTTAGATTCATGCGCCATAAACCTTTAGCACCCGAAAGGACATCCTATGGAACCCGAAATCATTACCGAAGCGCAGACCTGGCTGGTCAATAACCAGGGCCTGCTGATCGAGTATGCCGTCAACATCGCGGCCGCCCTGCTCACCCTGCTGGTCGGCTATATCGCAGCCAATCTGCTCAGCGGTGGCGTGGTAAAAGTGATGCAGGCGCGCAAGCTCGACACCACCGTCACCCACTTCGTTGGCAGCATCCTCAAATACGCCATCCTGGTGTTCGTGGTGATCGCCGCGCTGGGCCGTGTTGGCGTGCAGACCGCCTCCTTCGTCGCCATTATCGGTGCCGCCGGTCTGGCCATCGGTCTGGCGCTGCAAGGCTCGCTCTCCAACTTTGCCGCTGGCTTCCTGCTGATCATCTTCCGCCCCATCAAGGCGGGCGAGTTTATCGAAGTGGCAGGCACGTCTGGCGTGGTGCAATCCGTTCAGCTATTCACCACCACCCTCACCTCCGGTGACAACAAGATGGTGGTAGTTCCGAACTCCGCCATCCTCAACGGCACCATCGTCAACTACTCCCGCATGGATACCCGCCGCGTCGACATGACCTTCGGTATCGGCTACGGCTCCGACCTGCGCAAGGCCAAGCAGATCCTTGAGCGTCTGGTGAACGAAGAGCCGCGCATCCTGAAGGATCCGGCCGCTACCATCGCCGTCGCCGCGCTGGCCGACTCCTCGGTCAATATCGTGGTGCGCCCGTGGGTCAAGACCGGCGACTACTGGGGTGTCTGGTTCGACTTCCACGAGAAGGTGAAACTCACCTTTGATGCCGAAGGGATCGAAATTCCCTTCCCGCAGATGGTGATGCACATGCAAAAACCGCAGGCATGATCGCGGTAAAGCAGCAACCCACAATGCCAGCCTTCGGGCTGGCATTGTCATTTCTAGCGCGCCATCCGCTGCATAATCAGGCCGGCTGAATGAAAACAATTTCAGAGCTGCGGGCCAGCCCCAATCATGAGCGAGCGCAAGATCCCCCTTGCTTTCGTGACTCATAATCCCGATGTTCTGGTTGTATACTCCCGACGGTTGCCCCATTGCGGTTAAAGACAATCGGTAAAACTCTGTTACACGGGCCGCTCGGCCGGCTCGCTATAATGCTCGGATAATAAGGTTTGGCGGGACCTTGCCTGCAAGGTTCAAACACAACTTGGCATTTCAGGAATCCTATGAAAAATATCAATCCAACCCAAACCCAGGCCTGGCAGGCACTGGAAGCCCACTTTGCAGCAAACAAAGAGACCCGACTCAAGGATCTGTTCGCGCAGGACCCGAAGCGCTTTGACAAGTTTTCCCTTACCTTCGGCGGCGACATCCTGGTTGATTACTCGAAGAACCTGATCACCGAAGAAACCCTCAAGTTGCTGGTTGATCTGGCCAAAGAGACCGATCTTCGCAGCGCGATCGATGCCATGTTTAATGGCGACAAGATCAACATGACCGAAGGCCGCTCCGTACTGCACGTGGCCCTGCGCAACCGCTCCGACCGCCCCATCGAGTGCGACGGCAAGGATGTGATGCCGGAAGTAAACGCCGTGCTGGCCAAGATGAAGGGCTTCTGCGAGGAGATCATCTCCGGCGAGTGGAAAGGCTACACCGGCAAAGCGATCCAGCACGTGGTCAACATCGGTATCGGTGGCTCCGATCTGGGCCCTGTGATGATCACCGAGGCACTGCGTCCCTACAAAAACCACCTGCAGATGCACTTCGTCTCCAACGTCGATGGCACCCACATCGCCGAGACCCTGAAGAAGATCGATCCGGAAACCACCCTGTTCCTGGTGGCCTCCAAGACCTTCACCACCCAGGAGACCATGACCAACGCCCTGACCGCCCGCGACTGGTTCATCAACATCGCCGGTGACAAGGCCCACGTTGCCAAGCACTTCGCCGCCCTCTCCACCAACGGCAAGGCCGTGGCCGAGTTCGGTATCGACACCAATAACATGTTCGAGTTCTGGGACTGGGTTGGCGGCCGCTACTCCTCCTGGTCCGCCATCGGCATGCCCATCGCTCTCTCCGTCGGTTTCGAAAACTTCGAAGCCCTGCTGCAAGGCGCCTTCGAGATGGACATGCACTTCGCCACTGCCTCCTATGAGCAGAACGTGCCGGTGCTGCTGGCGCTGATTGGCCTGTGGTACAACAACTTCTACGGTGCCGAGTCCGAAGCCATTCTGCCGTACGACCAGTACATGCACCGCTTCCCTGCCTACTTCCAGCAGGGCAACATGGAGTCCAACGGCAAGTACGTGGATCGCAACGGCAAGCCGGTTGACTACCAGACTGGCCCCATCATCTGGGGTGAGCCGGGCACCAACGGCCAGCACGCCTTCTACCAGCTGATCCATCAGGGCACCAAGCTGATCCCCTGTGACTTCCTGGCGCCGGCCATCAGCCACAACCCGATCGGTGACCACCATCCGAAACTGCTGGCCAACTTCTTCGCCCAGACCGAGGCGCTGGCCTTCGGCAAGAGCAAGGAAGAGGTTGAAGCCGAGTTCCTGGCTGCTGGCAAAACCCTGGAGCAGGTCAAGGATCTGGTGCCGTTCAAGGTGTTCGAAGGCAACCGTCCGACCAACTCCATCCTGTTCAAGAGCCTGACCCCGAAAACCCTGGGTGCCCTGATCGCCATGTACGAGCACAAAATCTTCGTACAGGGTGCAATCTGGAACATCTTCAGCTTCGACCAGTGGGGCGTGGAGCTGGGTAAACAGCTGGCCAACAAGATCCTGCCAGAACTGGGCAACAACGAGGCTGTCACCAGCCACGACTGCTCCACCAACGGTCTGATCAACACCTGGAAAGCGTGGAAAGCCTGATTTATCCAGCCTTTCTGAATGCAAAAGCCCCGCTCGATGAGCGGGGCTTTTTTATGACTGTCAGGCTGGTTTTTCTGGCTGGCCGGTCGGGTGTCCAGTCCGACCGGCGACGGGGATCGTCATCCCCGCCCCTTCATCATCCTGCCCTATGCCGGCTTAACCGCCGACGGCGATGCGTTTCATGTCTTTAATATAACCGCGCAGTACCTGACCGCTCTTCTCGCATCAGGCATGGTTGCGGGTCATACCTGATTAACCGCCAACGGCGATACGTTTCATGTCTTTCATATACCCGCGCAGTACCTGACCGATCTTCTCGATCGGGTGGTTGCGGGTCGCTTCGTTGGCCGCCAGCAGCGCCAGGTTATCCACGTTCTGCCCTTCCGCCTTGCTGGCACCCAGATCGCCCGCTTTCAGGGTCGGCATGAAGTGCTCACGCAGCAAGGGCACGGCGGCGTTGGCGAACAGGTAGTTGCCATACTCGGCGGTATCGGAGATGACCACGTTCATCTCGTACAGACGCTTGCGAGCAACGGTGTTGGCGATCAGCGGCAACTCGTGCAGGGATTCGTAGTAGGCAGACTCCTCGTATATACCGGAAGCCACCATGGTCTCGAACGCCAGCTCGACACCCGCCTTGACCATGGCCACCATCACCACGCCATTGTCGAAGTACTCCTGCTCGGCAATCTTGCCAGCGAACGCAGGGGCATTTTCGAAGGCAGACTTGCCGGTCTCTTCACGCCAGGTGAACAGTTTGACGTCATCTTCGGCCCAGTCGGCCATCATGCCGCGGGAGAACTCACCGGCGATGATGTCGTCCATATGCTTCTCGAACAGCGGGCGCATCAGGGTCTTGAGCTGCTCGGAGAGTTCGAAGGCGCGCAGCTTGGCCGGGTTGGCGAGGCGGTCCATCATCAGGCTGATGCCACCCTGCTTCAGGGCTTCGGTGATGGTTTCCCAGCCGAACTGGATCAGCTTGCCGGCATAGGCCGGGTCTGTGCCTTCGGCAACCAGCTTGTCGTAGCAAAGCAGGGAACCGGCCTGCAGCATGCCGCAGAGGATGGTCTGCTCGCCCATCAGATCGGATTTCACTTCCGCCACGAAGGAGGATTCCAGTACCCCGGCACGGTCGCCGCCGGTGGCAGAGGCCCACGCCTTGGCGATGGCCATGCCTTCGCCTTTCGGGTCATTTTCCGGGTGAACGGCGATCAGGGTCGGCACACCAAAGCCACGCTTGTACTCTTCGCGCACTTCGGTACCCGGGCACTTGGGCGCCACCATCACGACGGTGATGTCGGCGCGGATCTGCTGACCCTCTTCCACCACGTTGAAGCCGTGGGAGTAACCCAGCGCGGCGCCCTGCTTCATCAGCGGCATCACGGTTTTGACCACGTCGGAGTGTTGCTTGTCCGGAGTCAGGTTCAGCACCAGATCGGCAGTCGGGATCAGCTCTTCATAGGTACCGACCGCGAAGCCGTTGTCGGTGGCTTTCTGCCAGGAGGCACGCTTCTCGGTGATGGCGGCCTTGCGCAGGGCGTAGGAGATATCCAGCCCGGAGTCGCGCATGTTCAGACCCTGGTTCAGACCCTGGGCACCACAGCCCACAATCACCACCTTCTTGCCCTTCAGCACGTTGCAGCCGTCCGCGAACTCTTCGCGCTGCATGAAACGACACTTGCCCAGTTGGGCCAACTGCTGACGCAGGTTCAAGGTGTTGAAATAGTTAGCCATGGTGATTGCTCCGTTCGATTGATTCCATGCCGGGTAGCGGCGTTGTCTGAACCACTATAGCGCGGGACACTTATTGCCTGAACTGATATATTCGAAACAGTACGTTGCAATAATTGAAAGATGATTTTTGGCAATTGCGCCCCATGCACGCCCCGTTTCGGCAATATTGCCGCTGAATTGTGCGGGGATGCGGTTGCCAGAGCCGGACGGTTCGGCATGACTTTATGCCCTGACAGCTGCAGGAAGTGATCAATGGACCTTCGTAATCTCGAACTGTTTCTCCACCTCGCCGACTCCCTTCATTTCGGCAAGAGCGCCGATGCCATGGCGGTCAGCCCCTCGACCCTGAGCCGCGCCATCCAGCGGCTGGAGCAGGAGACCGGCTGCATCCTGTTCGAGCGAGATAACCGCTCAGTGCGACTCACCCCCGCCGGCGAGAAGCTGCGGGAGTTTGGCGGCGGCCTGTTGCAGGAGTGGCGCCAGCTCAAGCAGGAGCTTAAACGCAGCGATGAACCACTGCAGGGACGGCTGCGCGTGTTCTGCTCGGTCACTGCCAGCTACTTTCTGCTGCCCGAGGTGCTGGAGCGCTTTCGCCGCCGCTACCCCCAGCTGGAGATCAAGCTGGAGACCGGCGACCCGGCGCTGGCGGTGGACAAGATCCTGGCCGACGAGGCCGATCTCGCCATCGCCGCCCGCCCCGATGCCCTGCCGGCCAAACTCGAATTTGCCAGCCTGCAGCTGGTGCCGCTGGTCTTCATCGCGCCGCGCAATGCCCCGCAGCTGAACCAGTGGTTCCGTCAAGGGGAGCCGGATTGGGAGCAGCTGCCAGTCATCCTCTCCGAGCAGGGACTGGCCCGCAAACGCAGCGATCAGTGGTTTCGCAACAAGGGGATAGCCCCCAACATCTATGCCGAAGTGGCGGGGAACGAGGGGATTGTCGCCATGGTGGCGCTCGGCTGTGGCGTGGGGCTGGTACCGGCGGCGGTGATCGACCACAGCCCGCTCGGCGACAAGGTACGGATCATCGACCTCAAGCCCGCCTTCAAGCCATTTGATGTGGGGATCGGGGTACTCAAGAAGCGGCTGGAGGAGCCATTGATCCGCGCCTTCTGGGATACCGCGCAGAATCAGGGTTCACTGCGCTGACACCGGTTTATAGATGAGTGCCGGATCAGCCATCATGACGCGACTGGGCAACGGCAGGTCGGGATTGTGCAGCTCGAGGCGCACCCGCTCATCCAGTTTTAGCCGCCGAATGGTGCTGCCAAATCCCTCTTCAAAAACCCGATCAAAAGCGCCCGATTGCCGTGCCCGCTGCAGGCCGAGCTCGATACGCTGCGCCAGCTCCGGATAGTTGGGCGAGACAAAGAAGAGCAGCGCTAGCGGATAGCGAAATACCAGACGAGGCTCGATGGCCAGATCCGGGTGCTGCCTGAGTTCATCCTCGATCTCGATGACCGAGCGCAGGAAGCAGTCAAAACGCTTCTTGCGCAGCATGTTGAAAAGCGCCTCATAAAGATTGCCCACCGCCACCTTTAGGCCGTTGGCCTTGAGCAACTGGGTATCGGGCCAGGATCTGTGCTGACCGATGGAGAGTCCGGCGCGATGCCAGTCCACCAACGAGCCGATCGCAGCAAAACGCCCCTCGTCACCCTGCCGAACAAGACACACCCGCCACCCCAGCAGCCCCTTGGCCAGCGGAATGTGGACCGCCAACAGCTCTCGTTCCCGTTCACCATCCGGGGCAAAGACGCCAATCTGAACCAGCTCGCCACTACGCAACTCCTTCACAGCCCGCCCCTGCTCCATCTGGGGGCTGGGGACCAGCTGGTAGGGGCCATACTCCGGTACGGTGAGATCGAGAGAGAGCCGCAGCAACTGGACGACGGCGGGGTTGGGGTGATCCAGCAACAGATTCCAGGCGCGGATAGGCTGCTCGGCTGCCGATACGCCAACCGCCCACAATCCCATACACCACCACCAGACTCTGATCATCCCGTGCACCATCCGCTCCTCATGCACCTCATTCTCCTCGCCATACTATAACGCCAGCCAGCGGCTCAACGGTGCCCTCTCTGAAAGATGTGTGAGCGCTCTCGTGTCAAAAGTGACAATAGGCAAACCATGCAGCTCATCGCAGACTGAGCACTCATCAACAAACACCAAGGCGCAGGGAGGAGAGCCATGAAACAGCATCTGGTAGAGATCAAGGGTTCTACCCTGTTTGACGAGTATCTGCAAAGTATGGGGGTGCCCAGCACGGCGCTGGATAGGGAGCAGGATATCTATCTGCAGGAACGCTACCTGGGAGCCATTCGTCGGGTACAGGGCGAACTGCGCTTTTATCTGCGTGCCAATGCCCTGAACAAACGGTGATCGGGAGCCGGTCACAGAACCCGCAGCAAAGGCGTATTAGACTGGTATCTTCCCCCTTTTGTCGGGAGTGCCCATGAAAGCAAGCGGTCTGGATCGGCTGTTCAAACCCCAATCAATCGCCGTGATCGGCGCCTCGACCGACCCGCTCAAGGCGGGTCATGTGATCGTGCGTCACCTGCTGGCAGGCCAATTCAAAGGGCCCATCCTCCCGGTCACTCCGCGCAACAAGGCCATCGCCGGCGTGCTGGCCTATCCCGATATTGCCAGCCTGCCGCTGATCCCGGATCTCGCCATCATCTGCACCAGACGGGAACGAGTCTTGCCACTATTGGAAGCGCTCGGCCATAAGGGCTCTGGTGCAGCCATCATACTGGCCGCCGACTTTTCCCCCGAGGAGCGGCTGGAGCTGAAACGGGTCTGCCAACAATACGGCATTCGCCTGCTCGGCCCCAACAGCATGGGAATGCTGCTACCCGGCCAAGGGATCAACGCCAGCTTTTCACCCATTGCCGCCAAGCCGGGGCAGGTCGCCTTTCTCTCGCAATCCGCCGCCGTCAGCACCACCATTCTGGATTGGGCCAAGCAGCATGAACTGGGCTTTTCCGCCTTTATCTCACTTGGCGATCACTGCGATATCGACTTCGGCCAGCTGCTGGATCAGCTCTCCCGCGACAGCGTCACCCGTGCCATCTTGATCTATATGGACAAGCTGCACGACGCCCGCCACTTTCTCTCGGCGGCGCGGGCCGCCTCGCGCAACAAGCCGATCCTGGTACTGAAAAGCGGGCGCCACGATCCGGCCCACGGCCTCGACAATGTCTATGACGCCGCTATCCGCCGCGCCGGTATGCTGCGGGTACGGGATACCCACGAGCTGTTTGCCGCAGTGGAAACACTGAGCCACTCCATGACCCTCAAGGGGGAGCGGCTCGCCATCATCTCCAACGGCCGCGGGCTGGCCAATATGGCGGTGGATGTGCTGCTGGAGCGTGGCGGCAAGCTGGCTCGCCCGCCGCTCGACATCGGCAGCGATGCCACCATCGCCACCTATCAGGAGGCGTTGGACAGCGTGTTGCAGGAGGATGGTATCGACGCCATCCTGATTATCCACGCACCCTCGCTCACAGCACCGAATGCACCGCTGGCCAGCCATCTTATCGCCCATCTGAAACAGCATCCCAGAGCGCGCCGTTTCAATATCCTCACCAACTGGGCGGGCGAATACTCGGCGCAGGAGGGTCGCAAACTCTTTACCGAGGCAGGTTTCCCGACCTATCGCACGCCGGAAAGTGCCATGGCCGCCTTCATGCACATGGTGGAATACCGCCGCAACCAGAAGCAATTGATGGAGACACCGGCATCACTGCATGGCAACCAGCTCAATGTCGAGCTCTGCCAACATCTGGTCCGTCAGGCGCAGGAGCGCAAGCAGCTGAGGCTGGATACCCATCTGGTGCATCCAATTTTGCAGGCTGCCGGCCTCTCGACCCTGCCAACCTGGATCGTCACCGATGCCATCGAGGCGACCCTGACCGCCGAGCAGATCGGCTATCCGGTGGCAGTGAAACTGCGCTCACCCGACATCCAACACAAGTCTGCCGTACACGGGGTGGTGCTCAATCTGCGCACCTCGGCAGAAGTGGCGCAAGCCGCAGATGCCATTCTGGATCGGGTCAGACAACACGATCCGGGCGCCCGCATCGAAGGCTTGCTGGTGCAACGCATGGCCCGCCGCAGCGGCGGCCTGGAGCTGCGGGTGCGGATCCAGCAAGACGCCATCTTTGGCCCCGTCATCCTGCTGGGTGAGTCGGGCGCCGAACCGCAGGAGATGGTAGCAGCCTTGCCACCGCTCAATCAGGCACTGGCGCGTTATCAGATCATCGGTGCCCTCAAGAGCCGCAAGATCCGCGAACAGGCGACGCCGGAACGACTGGATATTGATGCCTTGGGCCAAGTGCTTTGCCAGCTCTCCGAGCTATTGCTCGCCTTTCCGGAGATTCAGGAGCTGGACCTGCACCCGCTGCAAGCATGCGGCGCCGAGATGGTGGTACTGGATGCCAGCCTCACGCTGGCTAACCCCGCCATCACAACCAGCAACCGACTGGCGATCCGCCCCTATCCTACCGAACTGGAGGAAGGTGCCTGGCTTAAAGATCAACGCCATATCCTACTGCGCCCGATCCGGCCGGAAGATGAACCGGCTCACAAGCAGTTCGTGCTGCAAGTCTCTGATGAAGACAGGTACAAACGCTTCTTCGCCGATGTCGGTGAACTGGGTCACGAAGAGTTGGCCCGCATGACCCAGATCGATTACGACCGGGAGATGGCCTTCGTAGCGGTGGGGCAAGATGGCGAGCTGCAGGATCAGATCCTCGGCGTAGTGCGCGCTATCTCGACCCCGGACCAGAGCGATGCCGAGTTTGCCATTCTGGTGCGATCGGACTTGAAAGGGGTGGGGCTCGGCAAATTGATGATGGAGAAGATCATCCGTTACGCCAAAGAACAGGGGATTGGCAAGTTATCCGGCATGACCATGCCCAGCAATCGCGGCATGGTCAACCTCGCCAAACGGCTTGGCTTCAAGATCGACGTGCAGATGGAGGAGGGGGTGGTCAATATGGAACTGCTCTGTAGCCAGCAAGCGACAGAAGCCTGATTTGACCACCTGCAGGATCATTCAAATAACTGTAAATGAAGCTGATAGAACGCTGATATAGCCAGAAAATGGTGGGAATAGTCTGCTATCTGGCCATTCTTCCGACAGGTAAAAGCGAGCCATTGGCTGGTTTAACAAGCTAAAACACCAAAGCCCGGTCGTCAGACTGGGCTTGTGTTGGCTCTGGTGTGCAAATCTGTGGCTCTTATGAGCAAACC
>NZ_JAAKUJ010000021.1:0-52579 GCF_049175075.1 Aeromonas sp. 600774 | reverse complement strand
GCAGCAACAGCGGCGGAGGCAGCAACAGCGGCGGAGGCAGCAACAGCGGCGGAGGCAGCAACAGCGGCGGAGGCAGCGACAGCGGCGGTGGCAGCGACAGCGATGGGGGCAGCAACAGCGGCGGTGGCAGCGACAGCGGTGGGGGCAGCAACAGCGGCGGTGGCAGCGATGGGGGCAGCGATGACAGTGGCGGCCAAGGCGAGCATGCCGGCGGAGAGCAGCATGGTGGAGGTGAACGGCATGCTGGTGGAGAAAAACATGCAGGGGGAGAACGCCATGGGGGTGGCCGCGGATTTGGCAATGGCGTTGATGACAACGGTGTGGATGCCGTCGATGCCAACGAGAACAAGCTCAGAGGTGACGGCACCATCGATGACAACGGCGTGGATGCAGTCGATGCCAATGGCAACAAGCTCAGAGGTGACGGCACAGTCGATGACAACGGCGTGGATGCCGTCGATGCCAACGGCAACAAACTCAGGGGCGATGGTACGGTCGATGATAACGGTGTGGATGCCGTCGATGCCAACGGCAACAAGCTCAGGGGCGATGGTACGGTCGATGATAACGGTGTGGATGCCGTCGATGCCAATGGCAACAAACTCAGGGGCGATGGCTCGATCGATGATCGCCAGCAAGTGCTTACCGATGAGCAGGAGCGGGTGCTGCTCAACAACGGCTTTCGCCAACAGGGGCAACCATGATGCGATATCTGTTACCACTCCTCCTGCTCGGCCTCACTGGCTGCGCCACGATCGACACCCCGCCGCTTTACCATCAGATGGATAAGGCAGATGTTCAACTGGCCAATCAGGCCCTCGCCAAGGCGCTGGAAACCCGTACCAAAGGCCAAAGCCTCACCTGGTTCAATCCAGCTAACCGTCACTCGGGTAGCGTCACCCCGCTGCGCACCTTCCGCCATACCAGCGGGGAC
Organism: Aeromonas sp. 600774; assembly: GCF_049175075.1. Taxonomy (NCBI): domain Bacteria; kingdom Pseudomonadati; phylum Pseudomonadota; class Gammaproteobacteria; order Aeromonadales; family Aeromonadaceae; genus Aeromonas; species Aeromonas sp. 600774. The sequence goes on along the minus strand of NZ_JAAKUJ010000021.1, from coordinate 51,645 downwards.
TGGTGTCGCGACTATCGCGAGCAACTCTATATCGGCAAGGCGAGCCAGCAGTGGCAGGATACCGCCTGTCGCAATCAGCAAGGGCGCTGGCGGCCATTGCGAACTTAGTGAATGCCACGGGATAAACGAAAGGGGGTAGCAGCGCTACCCCCTTGTCATCTTTTCCGACCCGTTATCCGGGCGGTGAATACGCGGTTATACCCGACGATAGGGCAGGTAAACCGGCTCCCACATGTGGTTGAGGATATGCTGCTGCAGATCCTGACCGATCAGCGGGTGGGAGGGATCCCGGCGCACGATATCCTTGAGCACGGCGGTCGCCACATGCACCGAGATGCTGCGCAGCTCGCGAATGCGCGGATAAACAGCCCCTTTAGCCAGGTCCACCTCACTCACGCACTCGGCCAGCGCAAAGGCGGCGGTCGTGAAGACATCGGGTGTGATCTCGCGGATCTGGCTGACGATGGCCGCCAGACCTACACCGGGGAAGATAAAGACATTATTGCCCTGCCCGACCCTGAACTCCTGCCCCTCGTAGCTCACATCCTTGAAGGGACTACCGGTCGCCACGATCGCCTTGCCCTTGCTCCAGCGGTAGATATCCTCCGGCAGCGCTTCACAGTTGGCGGTCGGGTTGGAGAGCGGGAACACCATGGGGCGCTCGCAATGCTGCAGCATCAGCTGGATGTGTTCTTCCTGGAAGGCGCCGCCCGAGCCACTGGTACCCAGCAACACGGTAATGGGCACATGACGCAGCACATCGGCCAGATTGGCCTTGCCGGGCACCTCGGTATCCCAGCCCGCCAGCAGCAGCCCCGGCTTGGCATAGCGGCGCTTGTACTCGTCGAGCCCATCCCGGTTGTCGCACACCAGCCCCTGGGTATCCAGGATGTAGATGCGATCGCGGGCCGCCTGCGGATCCATCCCCTCGCGGATCATCCCCGCGCAGATCTGATCCGCGACACCAACCCCACCGGCGCCAGCGCCATAGACCAGATAGTTCTGCTGGCCCAGGGTCTCCCCCTTGACCTTGACCGCGCCTATGATACCGGCCAGCACCACGGCACCGGTGCCCTGAATATCATCGTTGAATGACGGCAGTGACTGCTGGTAGCGGGCCAGATTGTTGAAGGCATTGGATTTGCTGAAGTCTTCCCACTGGAGCACGGCATTGGGGAAGTGGCGCTTGACCCCCTGCACGAACTTGTCGATGAACTCCTCATACTCCTTGCCGCGAATACGCTTGTGGGGGCGGCCCAGATACATGGGATCATCGAGCAGTTTCTGGTTGTCGGTGCCCACATCCAGCGCGATAGGCATGCAGCAGGCGGGGTGAATACCGGCACCCAGGGTATAGAGCGCCAGCTTGCCGATGGGGATCCCCATGCCGCCAACACCCTGGTCGCCGATCCCCAGAATGCCCTGGCTGTCGGTGACGACTATGATGCGGATCGATTTGGCATCGAAGTGGCGGGCCTGACTGCCCATGTCATCCACGTTGTCCGGAGTGATGTAGAGGCCGCGCGGCTTCTGGAAGCGGTGGCTGAACTCCTGACACGCCTTGCCCACAGTCGGGGTATAGATGTAGGGAGTCATCTCCTCTACATGGCGTGACAACAGGGCATAGAAGAGAGTCTCGTTGCGATCCTGCAGGGCACGCAGGTTCTGGTACTTCTCGATATCGCTGCAAGCGCTCTTGAACCCCTCATACACTCGCTCGAGCTGGGCTTCAAAGGTTTGTACCTGAGGCGGCAGCAAACCATCGAGATCAAAATCGGCCCGCTCCTGTTCGGTGAAGGCCGTGCCCTTGTTGAGGTATCGATTGTTAAGCAGATCAGTGCCGGTCAGTGCAACGGGGCGAAAATCCTGTCCCTGTGCATCTTTCCACAGCAGATATTGTCCGGTAGCCATAGTCATTCTCTTTGATTTACGTGAAATTGCCGTTCGGCAGGAGAGCAAGACTCATAATGAAATCAATCATATGACGTTTACTCGATCGGTTTTGTGAGCTTGGGCATACCCTGCGGCCAAAATAGGCGCCTGGCGGCCCCAGCGAGACAAATATCCACGGCAAGGAATGAGACTCATGCTAGCATTGCGATCAATTCCGCAACGTTTCACCATGCCGCAGCCGGGAGTGACCTGATGCCCTCGACTTTTTCAGCCAGCTTTTGCCTCCTCTCGCCATGCGTCTGATACTGCTCCTTGCCCTGTCACAACTGCTTGCCTGCCAGTCGGCTCTCGCCGCACAGGGGAGAGAACTCAACATCATCGTGGGTGAATGGCCCCCTTTCGTCTCCGAGCAGTCAAAACAGCACGGGCCAGTGGCCCACCTCATCCGCGATCTGTTCAAGGAGGCGGGCTACGAGGTGAAGTTCCACTTCGCCCCCTGGGGTCGGGTCTATTCGCTGGCAGCCAACAGCCAGCTCTACGATGCCACCGCCGTCTGGATGCACAAGCCGGAACGTGAGCGGGATTTTCTGTTCAGCAAAGCGGTGCTGCAGGAGCAGTTTGTCTTCTTCTCCCTCAAAGCACGACATCTGCAAGCCGAGCGCCTCGAGCAGATCGTTGGCATGCGGTTGGGGGGCGATATCGCCTACAGCTACGGACCAGAGCTGGACAAGATGGTGGCCGACGGCAAAGTGAGCCAGCAGCGTGTCACCGACGTGAAGCAGAATTTCGGCAAGCTGCTGCGCGGGCGGATCGACCTCTATCCGCAAGAGCTGCGGGTCGGTCTGGCCGAGTTGCAGAGTCAGCTCGATCCCGCCAGCGCGGCACTCATCACCCACAGTCAGACCCCTTTTCTGCGCAACGACAGCTTCGTGATGTTCCCGCGCAAAATGCAGGATTCAGCCAAACTGCGTGATCAGTTCAATCAGCAGTTGCAGCAGGCCATCGCCAGCGGACGTTATCAAACCTATTTCGACCGGCTGGCCCGGGGTGAATATTGACCGTGGCGAGGCAAAAACAGAGAGGATAAAACAGAGGTGGCGGCCCTTTGTGGCCGCCACCTCTGTGATGCTTGTCAGCTGCTGGCATTAGCCGCTGATACCCACCTCCAGCTTGAACGGCGTCTTGGCCTTGCTGCTCTCGGCCGCCCCCATCTGGTAGACCCGAATGGTGTAGGTGCCCTTGGCAGGCAGGGTTGCCTCAAAGTTGTTCCCTTCCGTAGAGCCGATAAACATCGCCTCCCCCTTGCTGCCCGGCGGCAGAATATTGAAGTAGGGCTTGCCGGTCAGGATCACCACCATGCTCTGGCCCTTGTTGGCCGTCAGCTTGTAATCGAGGGTCTGGCTACCCTGAATGGTGCCGTTGATGGTTGCCCCTGACTCCCCCTTCTTGAACTGCACCTGCTGGGTCTTGATCCCGTCAGCCGCCTGCGCCACGCCCGCAATACCACCGAAGATCGCAGATGCACATACCGCGGCCAACCATGCTTTTCTCATCATTTGTCATCCCTTATGTGAATGGAACTCCCTGTTACTGTTGCTCAAGGTGACCCAAAAAACCATCGCCGTTTGCGGCATCGCTCAATCAATTTACCATCACGATCGACCTGCCATCAAAAGGGGCGCCGCAGCGCCCCTTCCCTTTACTCTTTGTCCGACCGTCAGCTTGATTTACCCACCTTGGGCTCATCGAGGGTGTGCTTCACCTCTTCATACCAGAGGTCGTGGTGCTCCTTGGCCCAGGTCTCGTCCACCTCACCGGTCACCATCCCCTCCAGCGCCCCTTCCAGCTGGAACAGGCCCATGTAGATATGGAAGATAAAACCGCAGATAAGGATCAAGGCGCCGACGATATGGATAAAGCTGGCCCACTCCATCTGACGGCGCAGCTGGCCGAAGATGGGAAAGTCCAGAAACAGCCCGGTCGCCACGACTATGCCGCCAAACCAGATGAGCAGCCAGAAGATCGCCTTCTCGCCGCCGTTGGAGAAGCCCGCCGAGGGGTGACTCCCCTTGTGGGGCCCCAGCATGCCGCCAGCCTTCATAAACCACTGCACATCCACCATGTTGACGATGTTGTGGCGGAACCACTTGATGAGTACACCGAGCAAGCAGAGGAAGAAGAGCGGCCCCACGTAGTTGTGGAACACCTTGGCGAACCAGATCCAGTTCTCCCACACCCCCATGCTCACCACCGGCTTGATGAAGTACTTGCCATAGATGATGGCCAGCCCTGACCCGGAGAGGGTCAGGAACATGGCCGCCGTGGTCCAGTGCAGCGCCCGATCCAGCCGGCTCCAGCGCTTGAGCTTGCGCCCGGTACGCGGTTTGGAGAGCTTGGTCGGCCCCACCACCCAGTACATCAGGCCGCACATGGCCAAGGAGCCGAAGATGGCGATGGCGCCGAGCGGCGACACCCACTTGGTCTTCACCTCGAACCAGAGCTGACCCGGCACCGAGATAAGCACCCCGTGCTCCGGCGAGCGGGAGGTGGTCACCCCCTCCTGCCCATCCTTCACCGCCCGCCAGTAGTCGGCGCCGGCAAAACCGACCGCCTCTTTCTCGGCGTCGGCGAAACTTGCGGTACTCACCAGCAGCAGGGCGGCAAACAGGGCCATTAGCCAGGTTTTCATGCCGCCCCTCCCTTGCCCGCCTTGCTGGCGTCATGGAACAGCTCCTCACCGCTGCCCCAGCCCGCGTCCTTGGCGCCGCGATAGGCGACCCGCTCGCGGAAGATATCGGAGATCACCTGCGCATCCCCCGCCAGCAGCGCCTTGGTGGAGCAGAGCTCGGCACACATGGGCAGCTTGCCCTCGGCGATACGGTTGGCACCGTACTTCTGGCGCTCCGCCTCGCTGTGATCCTCTTCCGGGCCACCGGCGCAGAAGGTGCACTTGTCCATCTTGCCTCGATCGCCAAAAGCGGCAGTCTTCGGGAACTGGGGAGCCCCGAACGGGCAGGCAAACAGGCAGTAGCCGCAACCGATACAGAGATCCTTGTTGTGCAGCACTATGCCGTCATCGGTGTGATAGAAGCAGTCGGCCGGACAGACCGCCATGCAGGGGGCATCTGTGCAGTGCATGCAGGCGACCGAGATGGAGGTCTCACCCGGCAGGCCGTCGTTGAGGGTCACCACACGGCGGCGCTGGATGCCCCACTCGAGGGCATCGTCGTTCTCGTTCTTGCACGCCGTCACACAGCCGTTGCACTCGATGCAGCGCTTGGTGTCACACATGAATTTCATTCTGGCCATGGGATCAGGCTCCTACTTTGCGAAAACGGCACAGGGTGACCTTGGTCTCCTGCATCTGGGTGACCGGGTCATAGCCATAGGTGGTGACTATGTTGACCGACTCCCCCAGCACATAGGGATCAGACCCTTCCGGATATTTGGATCGCAGATCCTTGCCCTCGAAGTGGCCGCCGAAGTGGAACGGCATAAAAGCGAGCCCCGGTTTGACCCGCGGGGTCACCAGCGCCTTCACCTTGACCCGGCCCCCTTCCGGCCCCTCGACCCACACGTCCTGACCGTCGCGCACGCCGACATCGTTGGCATCCGCCGGATTCATCTCGACGAACATCTCCTGCTGCAATTCAGCCAGCCAGGGGTTGGAGCGAGTCTCGTCGCCGCCCCCCTCGTACTCCACCAGACGGCCGGAGGTGAGGATGATCGGGAACTCCTTGCTGACATCCTTCTCCTGCACCGAGGCGTACTGGGTCGGCAGGCGCCACAGGCTCTTGGCATCGGGCCAGGTGGCGTAGTCGGCCAGCAAGTCCCGGCGCGGGGTGTAGAGCGGTTCGCGGTGCTTGGGCACCTGATCCGGGAAGGTCCACACCACGCAGCGTGCCTTGGCGTTGCCGTAGGGCACGAAGCCATGCTTGATGGCGACCCGCTGGATGCCGCCGGAGAGGTCGGTCTTCCAGTTCTTGCCCTCGGCCTCTTTCTTCTCGGCCTCGGTCAGCTCATCCCACCAGCCGAGCTGCTTCAGCAGGTCGGCGGTGATCTCGGGATAACCGTCTTCCACCTCGCTCCCTTTCGGCCAGGAGTCTTCGGCGAGCAGCGAGACGCCCTGATACTCGATGCCGAAGCGGGCGCGGAAACCGCCCCCCCCTTCCGACACCGGAATACTGGTGTCGTAGAGGATATGGCTGCCGGGGTGCTTCATCTCCGGGGTGCCCCAGCAGGGCCAGGGCAGACCGTACACTTCGCCACTGACCGGGCCGCCCTCGGCCTTGAGGTTGGTCTTGTGGAAGGTGTGCCAGTTCTGCTGGTGCGCCTTGAGCCGCTCCGGGCTCTGGCCGGTGTAGCCCACGCTCCACATGCCGCGGTTGTATTCGCGGGTGATGTCTTCCAGCAGTGGCTGGTTGTTCTCGACCTTGATGTGCTTGAACAGCTCATCGGCAAAGCCGAGCTTCTTGCTCAGCAGATACATAATCTCGTGGTCCACCTTGGATTCGAACAGGGGTTCTATCACCTTGTCGCGCCACTGCATGGAGCGGTTGGTGGCGGTGACGGAACCATAGGTCTCGAATTGGGTGGTGGCCGGCAGCAGGTAGACGCCGTCGGTGCGATCGTTCATCACCGAGGCGACGGTGGGGTACGGGTCGACAATCACCATCATGTCGAGCTTTTGCATCGCCTTCTTCATCTCCGGGCCGCGAGTCTGGGAGTTGACCGCATGGCCCCAGTAGAACATGGCGCGGATGTTGGAGCCCTGCTCGATGAGATCGGCGTTCTCCAGCACCCCGTCCACCCAGCGTGAGACCGGAATGCCGTTGTTGTTCATCGGCAACTTGCCGTTGTAGGCCTTGTTGTCGAAGCGGGCCTTGATCCACTCGTAATCCACGTCCCATACCCGGGCCCAGTGCTTCCAGGAGCCCTCTTCCAACCCGTAGTAGCCGGGCAGGGAATCGGAGGTGACGCCAAAGTCAGTGGCGCCCTGCACGTTGTCGTGGCCGCGGAAGATGTTGGTGCCCGCCCCGCTCTTGCCCACGTTGCCGAGGGCCAGTTCGAGGATACAGTAAGCGCGGGTGTTGTTGTTGCCGGTGGTGTGCTGGGTACCGCCCATGCACCAGACCACGCAGCCGGGGCGGTTGTCGGCCAGCAGCTTGGCTGCGCCATAGACCTGCTGCTCGTTGAGGCCGGTTACCCGCTCTACTTCGGCCGGGGTCCAGCGCGCCACCTCTTTTTGCACCTCGTCCATGCCATAGACGCGGGTGCGGATAAACTCCTTGTCTTCCCAGCCGTTCTTGAAGATATGCCAGAGCATGCCCCAGATAAAGGCGACGTCGGTGCCCGGACGCAGGGAGAGGTACATGTCCGCCTTGGCGGCGGTGCGGGTACGGCGCGGGTCGACCACCAGGATCTTGCAGCCGTTGCGCTCTTTCGCCAGCAGGATGTGCTGCATGGCGACCGGGTGGGCCTCCGCCGGGTTGGAGCCGATAAACATGATCGACTTGCTGTTGTGCATGTCGTTCAGGCTGTTGGTCATGGCGCCGTAGCCCCAGGTGTTGGCGACCCCAGCGACCGTGGTGGAGTGGCAGATCCGCGCCTGGTGATCCACGTTGTTGGTGCCCCAAAGCGACGCCATCTTGCGAAACAGGTAGGCCTGCTCGTTGGAGTGCTTGGCGGAGCCGAGCCAGTAGACGCTGTCGGGGCCGGACTCCTTGCGAAGGCGCAGCACCTCGTTGCCCACCTCTTCGATGGCCTGATCCCAGCTGATGCGCTGCCACTTGCCGCCCACCAGCTTCATCGGGTACTTGAGGCGACGCTCACCGTGGCCATGCTCGCGCAGGGCCGCCCCCTTGGCACAATGACCGCCAAGGTTGAAGGGGTGATCGAAAGCTGGCTCCTGACCGGTCCAGACGCCGTTTTGCACCTCGGCATAAACGCCGCAACCCACCGAGCAGTGGGAACAGATGGTGCGCTTCACCTCGACCGGCACCCCGGCCGCTACGGTTTTGGCCTCGGCCCGCTGCATCATGGCAGGGGCCAGCCAACCGGCGGCCACGGCGCCACCGGCCACCAGACCCGAGTTGACCATAAAGGCGCGACGGGTCAGCCCCTGACCGCGAATGGCCTCATTGCCCTGCTCGCCCGCCTGGGGCTGCTCGGCACATTTTGTCAGTTTCATGAGTTCTCCTTCACTGATCCGGCTCAGTCGGTGCCGCGCAGGGTGCGATAAAAGTCGTGAACATGGGGGGTCTCCCGATAGCCCTTGTCAGGCTTGGTATCGTGGGTCAGCACCTCTTTGCCCACCACCCGACCGGTGGCACCGGCCAATACGCCTATAGTGGCGACCACGCCAACTCCCTTGATCAGATTGCGGCGGGACGGGTCTTTCAGCTGTTCATCGCTCATTCTTGTGACCTCTGTTTTTGTAATGTCCGGCGCCTGCGCGCCAGCTTCGCGTCCAATGGGATATCTCGTCTTTTCGTTTTGTTATGCGCAGCTCTTGTTATGTGCAGATAGGGGCGCTCAGCCCGGCACCACGCAGGCGCCAAACGGCAGGCGCAATTCGTTTTCCAGCTTGAAGAAATCTTCGGCAAGGGCGCCGACCGCCCGGTAGAAGCTGCCCCCTTTCGCCTGTTGCTGATCGCGGCAGCAGGCGAGTACCCAGGGGGCAAGGTGGCGCTCATAGAAGCGGTTGCGCTCCGGGTGCTGCTCGCCAATCAGTACCGCCATCACCTCACAGAGGGCGGCGAGATGATCTTCCGGCTCACACACTCCGCTCTGGCGCTCGAAACCGAGGGACTGCAGATCTGCGCGCAGCACCGCCAGCGGCAGCTCCATCAATGAGCCGGTGAGATACCAGGAGGCAAACGGCACAATCTCCCCGCGCCCCAGCCCGATAAAGAGATCCTGATACTCCTCGGCAAGCTCGTTTTCGTGGTGGCTACTGGCCGCCAGCTGCACCAGCCCCAGCCCTCTGGCAAAGGGGCCCGGCATCGGCTGCAACCCTTGCAGCCAGGCGAGCTGTTCGCCACGGGGAGCGGCGCGCCAGAGGCTTGCCAGCAGGGCGTAGAGATCGGCGCTACTCTGTTCCAGTTCGGTCATGGTCAGTTCGCCAGCCTTTTCGTTATGTTGTTCACTCATCACTGGCCCTCACACCTTGAGCTGGGAGACGGGATCCGCCGCCAGCGCCGCAAACACATCCTTGACCCGACAGTCCTCGCACATCAGCAGCCGCTGGGCGGCCTCGTTCTGGAAGTGAGAGTGACCGGCCAGCTTTTGCTGGATGCGGCGGATCATCGAGGCGGGCGCGAACGGCTTGGAGCAGCGAATGCAGCAGGCCGCCTCTTCGGCTTTCAGGCTCTGTACGGCGCGGCGCGCCTCGGGCACGGGTTGCAGGCGGGGCACCAGTACGATGGCCTGCTCGGGGCACGCCTTTTCACACATGCCGCACTGGATGCAATCCTGCTCGATAAAGTTGAGACCCGGAGTGTGCCCCACCGCATGCAGGGCACGGCTCGGACAGACCGCCACGCAACCCATGCAGAGGGTGCAGTCAGCTTCTTTCAGCTCCACGCTGCCGTATGGAGCGCCATGGGGCACCGCCAGCGGCTCGCTGCGCCCTTCGTTGGCCTGCCAGAGGGCATCGAAGGCGGCAAACAAGTTCTCCCGTTTGTCCCCTGTCAGCGGCTTCTCCAGCAGGGCAACGGTTGGCAGGCCGGAGATCGGCTTATCTTGCTCGGCATCAACGTTAAACAGGGCGATGCGATCGGCAGCGAGACCGGCGCCCGCCAGCAGCACGGCGGCGCTGGCCAGCTCCCGCTCAACCAGCGCACGGACACTTGCGGGGGTATCGTCACCCAGCGCAATGCGTACCGCGCTGGCGCCATAGGCGAGGGCGGCAAACCAGCTCTCGATACCCAAACTCGCGCTCTCCTCCACCCAGATCGGCAGCCAGTTGGCAGGCAGGCGGGTGAGTTCGGCCTCCACCCATTCGCGCTCGTTTTCACCGGCGATCAGCAGCTGGGGCGCTTCGCCCCCCGCCTCCCGGTAGTGCTTGAGCAAGCGCAGCAGGTAGTCGCCGCTGGTGTTGGCATCGGGCTGATGATAGGCAATCGCCCCGGTCGGACAGGCAGAGGCACAGCTGCCAAAGCCCTGACAGAGATGGGGATCGATCTGGATGCGACCATTGATGGGCTTGAGCGCATCGGTCGGGCAGACATCGAGGCAGCGGCTGCAACCGGGCACGCCGCGGGCGGTAAAGGCGCAGGCCTCGGGGTCGAGGCGAAAATAGCGTGGCTTGTCGAAGATACCAGTCAGCGCGCAGATCTCGGCGAGCCGTTCGGCCAGCCCTTGGTCATCGGCCAGATGCAGATAGCCGACCGGTGGGCGCTCCAGTGCAAAGAGCGGAGCGCGGCCCAGATCGGCCACCAGATCGAAACGCGGTTCGATACCGACCGTCGCTTGTTGTGGAAAACAGAGCGCAGCCAGATTAACCCGCTCACCCTGCCCATTGAGGCCGGTAAGCTGGAACTGGCCGAGATACCCTGTCAGGCCCGGTTCGCGCAGGGTCAGGGCCGCGAGGGATGCGGTGGCATCAAAAATGGCTTCGAGATCGGCCGCCTCGGCATCATGGACCGCTTCGGTCACCAGTAGAGTGGGCTTCACTCCGGCAGGCAGCAGGCTGGCGGCGCGGCGAATGCGATCCTCCGGGCCGACCAGCAGCAGACGCCCCTGACTCTGGTAAGAGACAGTGGCCGGGATCAGGTTGTCGGTCTTGACCGTATGCTGCAGGGCATAGGCGCGAGCGCGCGCGTTATGCTCGGCCGCCCCCGCCCCATGGGCAAGATTGGAGGCTAGATTTGGGGTCAGATTTGGCAATGTTTGTTCAGTGCTCACATACACTCCTGCGCGCGCCACCTCATGGGATGGGCGCTTGTTGGTAAGCCGAGAGAGCAAGAGGCGAGCCAACTCCCCCGGAAAAAAAGTAACTGACAGGGAGTCAGGATCCTGAGGGTTCCATTCCCCCACCTTTGGTTGGGACATTTTGTCCACCACAGGAAACCAAAATGTCCCGAACGTCGGTGTGGGTTTGAGAATGGTTATCAGCCAGCTCGTGCGGCTCGGCGGCAGGTTCGTTGACAACCGCCACCGGTTCAGCAGACCCGCTGGCCGGATTGGCCGATTCGTTCTCCGGGGCGATCACCTGATCCACCAACCAGTTGCGCAGCCCGGCGGTCAGGGCCGCAGGCAACAATTCGGGCTGGCTGAAATCCTGGGTGTAGTCGTCGAGCCCATCCGGCTTGTGGCTGCGAAACATGGCCCGCAGCGCCTCCCTGTCGGGGAGTTTGGCCTTGCCCGGCTGGGCTGTTGTTAGCAGCGGCTCGCTACTCTCGGCCCCTTCAACGGCAAGCGGCTCACAACTCCCCTTGTCAGTGCTGACTACGGGGCTATCCAGCGCAGAATCTGGAGTTTCAGCTTCGCCACTGCCTTCGATGGGGGCGGCAACAGCCTCGGGGCTAACCTCTTCCCTCGGCTGCAATGCCTGATACTTGCGCGCCTCACTCTTGCGAGACGACCAGCGCTTGAGGAACTCACTCATGGGCACTGTTTCCGGCCTTGTTTACGGCACTGGTTCCGGCGTCGCTGCCACGCTCGCGGCCATCGGGGCCGGTTGCTTTAACGGCGCCACAGCTGGCTTGATCTACCGTATCGACACCGAGCTGATCCTGGGCCCGCCCCTTGCCCTTCTTGCCCTTGCGACGGGCCTCCAGCAGCTCGCCGTGACGGCCGATAAAGGCCTCCACCCAGGCTTGCAGCGCTTCGGGCAGCGGGCAGGAGAGCACCTGCCGCTCGCCATCCATATAGGCGGCAGCCACGGTCTGGCTCAGGGTCAGACCATCGGCCACAAAGCCATTGTCCACGCGGCTTCCGGTGACAAAGAGGCGGGGCGAGCCGGAGCTCAAATTGAAGCGATAATCCCCCCGCTCATCGCGAAACAGGGTAAGGGGCAAGGCACCGGCAGCCTCAGGTTCGGCGGGATGGAGCGCCGCAATCTCGAAACGGCGGCTCTGCCAGCGGCCAACCTGGCTGTCGATGGCCTTTAACTCCAGTTGCAGCCAGCGCTGCGGGGAGAGGGGTTTGGTTGTCTCTTGCACTGTCACGGCTCCCATCAGAAGGTCTCTGCCGGGCCGCCCTCCCCCTTGAACCACCCCGTTTGGGGCGTATCACAGCAGGAGATTCAGGGCGGCCACGGCCATCAATGGGATAAGACATAGCAAGAGTGGGGCCAAGGCCGGTTTGGTGGTGGATGGAGGCTTTAATGCGGGTTGGCCTGTCATGCGGAATATGGGTTGGCGCGGGCGTAGGTTGGTGCAGAGCGCAGCGAAGCCCAACATGCGGCATAACATCAATCCACCAGAGACTGATAGAGGGAATGGCAATAATCGAATAACACCAGATTATCCGATTATTGCCTTGATAAGAATGTTCGCGGTAAACATTGGGCTTCACTTCGTGAAGCACCAACCTACGATTTATCCAAACATACGAAACACTTATTTTCGGAACTCATCCCCCCTTATGTTTTCAAATGTTTTTTCAACTAGGTCTATCATTTCCGGCATGCCTGATTGATACATGGCTTTAAGAATTGTAATAGCATTTGCTGCTGGACTATCCATAACCCAGCGAACATCATTGAATGTATCATGGCTGAAACCAACAGGCCCAACACCACGAAATTTCATTATTGACCCATTAAATTGGCATCCAATAAAATGCTTACCATCAATTTCTACAATTTCTGGTCCAAATATCTTATCAACAACCTTCTCCATCTCAACATTATCAAGCAACATGACTCCATTTTCTTTCCAATGTTGTAACTCGCTCTCGATAGAAGCTTTATTTTGTTGAGATTCATTAAACATTGTTTCAATGGCTGAAGTATGCAATTTTGATTCTGTAAGACTACTATCCAATAGATTATATTTTTCCTCTAATTCCTTCAGGTCTTTAATGGCTTTTTCATGCTCGGGAGTTTTTGTCGACCTAAACCAATATATTGAAATGAGAATAGGTGTTAGTACAATACAAATAACCCCCCAAACAGGCATAGTCAACAAAACATTTATGTATGATAAAATCTCAACTGCTCCAGACACTTCTAGTATAAAAGCAGCGACTATTGAAGCTAATACACTAAAGAAGAACTCTTTCTTACCCATATACACCCCCAGCACACTTTAACATTAAAACTTAAGGAATTTTAAATACATGTAGAAATTAGCGCAAATTAAATTCTTTAATTAGTAAACACCATAATTAAATCTGACACCGAGACATTAATGAAATTAATATCACTACAGGTTTCTTCAAACATTGTCATCTGTTGGAAAAATATCGCAACCATTTTTTTCTATCTCTGGTAAAGCCCCTTTAATATCTGGAACAAAACTTGCTGTATCCCTCCCCTTAGATCCCGGCAACCGGTCGCGAGGGGCCCATGACACCGACCTTTATCAAAAGCAATGCCGCAGCCCAGCTCACCATGGCCGTCGAGGTGATGGATGAGCAGGGCACAATGAACACCCGCCAAATCGCCTGTGAGCGGCCTCTGACGGTCTACCTCAACTGGAAGGAGATAGTGACCCTGATGACGCTGGGGGCCCGCCCCGAGGCGCTGGTGCTGGGTTATCTGAAAAATCAGGGCTTTATCGAGGATATTACGGCCATCGAGTCGGTGATCGTCGACTGGGAGAGCGAGGCCGCCGCCGTGGTGAGCAGCCAGCAGGCCGACGACCTCGACAAGTCACTGGAGAAGAAGACGGTCACCTCCGGCTGCGGTCAGGGCACTATGTATGGCAGCGTGATGAAGAAGCTCGAAGGGGTGGTCTTGGCGGCGCCCGAGCTTAAACAGAGCACCCTCTACGCCCTGCTCAAGGCGCTGTCGGCCCATAACGAAACCTACAAGATGGCGGGTGCCGTGCATGGCTGCGCCATCTGTCGCGGCAGCGAAATCCTCTCCTTTGTCGAGGACGTGGGACGCCACAATGCGGTGGATACCCTGGCGGGCGAGCTGTGGATGCGCGGCGAGAGCGGCCACGACAAGATCTTCTACACCACAGGGCGGCTCACCTCGGAGATGGTGATCAAGGTGGCGCAGATGGGCATTCCGGTGCTGCTGTCGCGCTCCGGCGTCACCCAGATGGGGCTGGATCTGGCCCGCCAGCTCGGCATCACCATGATTGCCCGCGCCAAGGGGCGCCATTTCGAGGTATTCAGCGGCCACGACCATATGGTGCTGGACGAGAAGCCGCCGGTGCTGGTGCCCGGTTCGGCCGGTCGCGGGATGCGGGACTAAGCAATGAACGAATTTATGAACGTGAAGCAGGTGGCGGAATACCTCGATCTCAACGAGAAGAAGGTCTACCAGCTCGCCAACGAGGCGCGCATCCCCGCCACCAAGGCGACCGGCAAGTGGCTGTTTCCCCGCTCCCTGCTCGACCGCTGGCTGCTCGGCAGTTGCCACGAGGGGGTGATGAACGACCGGCTGCTGCTGGCAGGCTCGGACGACGTGCTGCTGCACTACGCCAGCAGCCGCTTGGCCCGGCAGCTCGGCACCCAGGCACTGGTGGGCTACACCCCCTGCGGCACCCGTCAGGGGCTGGCGATGCTGGCGCGCGGCCATGTTGATCTCTGCGCCATCCACTGGGGGCAGGCCGAGGAGGCGCACCTGCGCCACCCGGCGCTGGTGCAGCAGTATCAGGGCCACCGGCAATGGGTGATCGTTCATGGATTCAGGCGGGTGCAGGGGCTGGTGCTGCGGCAAGGGCTGCAACCCAAGGAGGCGAAAGAGGCGCTCGACTGGCGCTGGGCCATGCGTCAGGAGGGGGCTGGCAGCCAGCGCGCCCTGCAGGAGTGGCTGCAAACCCAGGGGGAGTCGCTGACCCGGCTGGAGCGCAACCTCGAGGTCAATAGCGAGCGGGAGCTGGCCGCCGCCATCAGCCGTGGCGATGCGGATGTCGGGCCCGGCGCCCAGAGCACAGCCACCGAGTTTGGCCTCGGCTTTATGCCGCTGTCGCAGGAGTGTTTCGATCTGGTGATGCCGCAGGGGGTCTTCTTTCGCACCCTGCTGCAACAGCTGATCGGCTGGCTGCAATCTCCCGAGGGACGCGAGCTGGCGGCCCGCCTCGGCGGCTATGACCTGACCCAGAGCGGCAAGCTGGTGTGGAGTCCGCAGTAAATAACCACTCACCCACAGACAAAACAGCCCGCCAACCATGTTGACGGGCTGTTTTTATCACGGGCCTTTTTATAACAGCATCAATCGCTTGTCTCACGCCCCTCGGCATTGAGCGCAATGCGCCACCCTTCCAGTTTCGCAGGCTCGCTACCGCTGGGCAGCAGGGCGTGGCTGCGCAGCCGCACGGTAAAGCAGCTCCCCTGCCCCGGGGTGGAGTCCACCAAGAGCTCCCCACCCCAACGGCTGATGATGCGGTGGCTCAGGGCCAGCCCCAGACCGGTGCCGGTGGCGCGGGTGGTGAAAAAGGGATCGAAGATCTTGTCGATAATGGCCGCCTCGATGCCGCTGCCGTTGTCGATCACCCGCACCTCGGCCCCGCGCAGCTGACCCAGTTCATCGACCCAGTCGCGGCTCTCGACCCGGATCTTCCCCTGCTCTCCCAGCGCGTGGCTGGCGTTGACCAAGAGGTTGATCAGCACCTGCAACAGCTGCTGGCGGTCCGCCTCGATGGGCTGCTGGGCCCTGAGATCGGCCACCAGCTCCACCTGCTGCTGGCGCAGGGCGGAGCGCACCAGGGTCAGGCTCTCCTCGATGATGGGGTTGAGGTGCTGCCACACCGGCGCCGTCTCGTAATCGCCGGGGCGCGAATATTGCAGCAGGCTGCGAGTGATGGCGCGGATGCGCTCAATCTGGGCCAGCACCAGCGCCAGCTCCTCGCTGACCGGCTCGGCCGCCTCTCCCAGCTCCAGCTTCATCAGCTCCACATTGCCGAGGATCACCGCTAGCGGGTTGTTGATCTCGTGGGCCACACCGGCGGAGAGTTCGCCAAGGGCTGCCAGCTTCTCGCTGATCAGCAACTGCTGGCGCGCCTCGGTCAGCATATGGATATGATCTTCCAGCTCCGCAGTCTTGAGCTCGAGACTTTGGGTGCGCTCGGCCACCTTCTGCTCCAGCTCGTCAGCGCTGCGGGCCATCTGCTGCTGGTGCGCTTCTTGCCTGTCCAGCATGGCGTCAAACTGGCGACCTAGCTGGGCCAGCTCGTGATCGGGATCGAGGGCCAGCGGGCCGATACGGGCCGACTCCCCGGCCTGCACCTGCCGCACCACCTTGTGCATCCGCTCGATGGGGGAGAAGAGATCCCGCGCGCCGCGATAGACCAGCAGGCCGGAGAGCAGCAACAGCAGCACTACGCCGGAGCCCAGCTCCACCAGATTGGTGAGGTAGGTGCGGATAATGGGCCACTCGAGAAAGCCCACATAGAGCATGCCGAGCCGCTCGCCCCTGGCTCCCAAGAGCGGCTCGTAACCCGAGACATACCAGGCGTCGTGGACAAAGGCGCGGTCAACCCACATCTCCCCCCGTCCCAGCACCTGATCGCGCACTGGCGGCGAGACCCGGGTGCCCACCGCCCG
Source organism: Aeromonas sp. 600774 (assembly GCF_049175075.1). NCBI lineage: Bacteria > Pseudomonadati > Pseudomonadota > Gammaproteobacteria > Aeromonadales > Aeromonadaceae > Aeromonas > Aeromonas sp. 600774. Next base: position 35,085 of record NZ_JAAKUJ010000021.1, on the reverse strand, counting down.
GCCCACCTGACGGCTGCTGCTGACCGGTACGTTGGTGCTCACCCGCAGATCGTCGAGAAACAGGGTGACGGTGCCAACACTGCCATCCGGCAGGGTGTTTTTGGCAAACACCTGCCCCTTGAGCTCATCCACCAGCCGGGTGCTGCCGTTGACAAGCTCGCCCCCCTCCAGCACGGCCCAAAGGGAGCCGTCGCGGCCCATCACAGGGGTCAGTGACAGGCTGATCAGTCCCCTGTCCTCCACCACCCTGGTGCCATCCCGCTGCCACAACACAGCCCGCTTGGCCAGTTGCGGGGAGAGAGCGAGCATCTCCTGCTGCGACCAGACCACGAAGTGGCTGACGCTGCGTCCGGCCGTGAGAGCAGCGCGCTCCTGCGCCGTCAGCTGATCCAGCTCGGGGCCGCGGCGCAAGCGCAGAAAATCGAGACCATAGTTGGCCGCCAGCGGCATCACCCAGTCATGCAGCTGATCCGGCGATTCCCGCAGCCGCAGTTGAAAAGCCCAGGCATCGCGCAGATGCTCGAGATGCTCGGTCTGGCGCTGCTGCTGCACCGTGATGGCGTGGTGGGCCACCCCGAGATCGCTGCGCACCGTGGTGAGCAGGTTCTGCCAGCTGTAGGTGAGAGTCCAGTAGAGGGTGAGCGCTATCATGCCCACCAGGGTGAGCATGATGGGTACCGAAGTGAGCAGCAGCAGGCGCCAGCGCACTTTGGTGCGCACGCAACGGGGCAACAGGGCGCGCATGCAGCGGGAGAGCAGGGTCAGTTTCATCGCCACCCCATCCGATCAGCCTTCCTCATTCGATGGCCCACTCCTTGAATTTGCGATCCAGCGTCTTGCGGGCCACCCCGAGCACCCGGGAGGCGGCCGACTTGTTGCCATCATGGCTCGCCACTACTTGCAGGATGTGGGCTTTTTCCACCTCCGCCAGCGGCCACGCCAGCGGGTAGCCCTCCTCGCTCGTGCCCGGTTCGGCGGGCTTGCTGCTCTGCCAGTAATCCGCCGGGGGCTTGCCCAGCAGCAGGCAGCGTTCGATGAGGTTGCGCAGCTCCCGCACGTTGCCGGGCCAGGGGTAAGCCTGCATCGCCACCACATCCTCGTGGGTCCAGCTCAAGGAACCCATCCCCATCTCGGCGGTGAGCTGGCGGGTAAAGTGGTGCACCAGCGCGGGGATATCGTCGATGCGTTCGCGCAACGGGGCCACCGGCAGCGCCACCACGTTGAGGCGATAGAAGAGATCTTCGCGAAAGCGGCCCGCCTCCACCTCGGCCTTGAGGTTGCGGTTGGTGGCGGCGACGATGCGCACATCCACCGCCAATTCACGCTCAGCCCCCACCGGGCGGATGGCCTTCTGCTCCAGCGCCCGCAACAGGGAAGCCTGCATGGCTAGCGGCATTTCGCCGATCTCGTCGAGAAACAGGGTGCCCTGATGGGCGACCCGGAACAGGCCGTCACGCCCCTTGCGGGCGCCGGTAAAGGCCCCCTGCACATGGCCGAACAGCTCGCTTTCCAGCAGCTCCGGCGCGATGGAGGCACAGTTGAGGGGCACAAAGGCCCCCATACGGCCGGAGAGTTGATGCAGGGCGCGAGCCACCAACTCCTTGCCGGTGCCGGACTCCCCCTCCACCAATACGGCGGCATTGGAGGGGGCTACTCTGGCGATGAGCGTCTTGAGCTCGCGGGTCTTGGCACTGTCGCCAATCAGGGTGGGCGGGAACAGCTTGCTCACCTCCCGGCGCAGCAGCAGGTTCTCCCGCTCCATCTGGCGGCGCTCGATGACTCTGTCCACCGCCTGCACCATCTGATCGAGGTTGAAGGGCTTGAGGATAAAGTCGCTGGCGCCGAGGCGCAGCGCCTTGAGGGCGGTCTCCATATCGCCAAAACCGGTCATGAAGATGATGTCGCTGCGGCGAGTGGCCGGGTCGATGGCCTCGTGCCATTCGATGCCGGAGCGCCCCGGCAACCGGATGTCGGCGATGATAAGGTCGAAGTGAAGGCGGCAGCGCAGGGCTTCCGCCTCCTCCACGCTGGCGGCAGTCTCAATCTGGGCAAAACGCTTGGCCAGCGCCTTGGCCAGAAAGCTGCGCATGCCGGGCTCATCGTCAACGATAAGCAGAGAGAGGGCAGACCAGCGGCTGGGAGGGAGTGTCATGGAAAAAAGTACCTCGGATGCACGTACGGTCGGTGAATGTCCCGATAACCGGAACCTTAGTGGGACATTTTGTCCTTACCGTATCAAAAGCACCAACACCAATTATTAAAAGCGATAACAAGCTCACCTAATTGATTCTAATAAGCTTCTGTTTTTAAACGGCAAACCGTGAATACAGCGGCACAGGAACGGTTTGGCACCCTGCTTGCTTACTCTTGCCCTCTCCTCAGCCACCCTGAAAAAAGTTGCATCACGATGACGATAAAAACCAGCCTCAAACGTTTTGCCCTCTCCCTCGCCACCAGCCTGCTGATCGCCGGTGCGGCCCACGCCGAAGCTGATACTAATGCCACAAAAGCGCCGATCCGCCTCGCCACCACCACCAGCACCGAGCAGTCCGGTCTGCTGGGCTGGCTGCTGCCCCAGTTCACCAAGGAGACTGGTTATCCGGTGCAGGTAATGGCGGCCGGTACCGGCCAGAGCCTGAAGATGGGTGAGAACGGCGACGCGGATCTGGTGATGACCCACGCCCCCTCTGCCGAGAAGAAGTTTGTCGACGCAGGCTTTGGCATCGAGCCGGTGCACCTGATGTACAACGACTTCGTTATCGTCGGCCCGGCCAACGACCCGGCGGGTCTGGCCAAATTGCACGACGCGGCCAAGGGGCTGCAAGCCATCAAGGAGCAGGGCCAGACCTTTATCTCCCGCGGTGACGAGTCCGGTACCCACATCAAGGAGAAGACCCTGTGGCAAGCCGCTGACGTCAAACCCGAGTTTGCCGGCTACAAATCCATCGGCCAGGGGATGGGCCCGACCCTGACCATGGCCTCCGAGCTGGGTGCCTACACCCTCACCGACCGCGGCACCTGGCTCGCCTACCAGAGCAAGCTGGATCTCGCCGTACTGCTGGAGGGTGACAAGCGCCTGTTCAACCCCTATCAGGTGATCCTGGTCAACCCCAAGCGCTACCCGGATCTCAACACTGAAGGGGCGCGCACCCTGAAAAACTGGCTGATCTCCGAGCATGGCCAGAAGCTGATCGGCGACTTCAAGGTAGCCGGTCAGGCGCTGTTTGTAGCGGATGCCAACGGGAAATAATGGCAACGCTGACCCCTGCGATGACCTTGATGGCCCTCCCCCGGTTCACTGAGGGAGGCGCCTGATGCCGGCCCTGCTCGACACGACCGTATTGACGGCCCTCGCCCTGCACGATGAGAGAGAGGTCTGATGCCGACATTGATCGACACGACATTAGCAGCCCTCGCCCTGCTGTTCAGTGGTGACACAGAACTGTGGCAGGTGGTGGGGGTCTCCTTCTCCGTCTCCTGCATCGCCCTGCTGCTGGTGTTGCTGCCCGCCTTGCTGCTGGGCTTTGCCCTGGCCTATCTGCCGCTGCCCGGCCGCTGGCTCTGGCTCTCCTGCATCAATACCCTGCAATCGGTGCCGACTGTGGTGATTGGCCTCTTGCTCTATATGCTGCTGTCGCGGGCCGGCCCTTTCGGTGACTGGAAGCTGCTCTTTACCCAGCAAGCGATGGTGGTGGGGCAGATGCTGATCGCCTTTCCGGTCATAGCTACCATGGCTCACGCCGCCTTTGTCCAGAGTGACCGGCGTGCCTGGGAGACCGCCCTGACCCTGGGGGTCTCCTGGCCCAAGGCGCTGATCGGCCTGATGCACGAGTGCCGCTTTGGCCTGCTGGCCGCCATCATCGGCGCCTTCAGCCGCATCGTCACCGAGGTGGGCTGCTCCATGATGGTGGGGGGCAATATCCTGCACTTTACCCGCAATATCCCCACCGCCATCGCGTTGGAGACCCAGAAAGGGGCCTTCACCCAGGGGGTGGCGCTCGGCATAGTGCTGCTCACCCTCGCCCTCTTGCTCAACCTGCTGCTGACGGCCTGTCGCGGCCACAGCTATCTGAAGAACTGACCATGCCCCCACTGTGTATCAACAGGAGTACCCCATGGCCCTGACCGCCCACCAGCTGACGATGCGCTTTGGCGAGCGCCAGCTGTTCGAGATTGACCGGCTCGCCATCGCCCCGGGGGATGCCATCTGGCTGCATGGAGCCAACGGGGTGGGCAAGACCACTCTGCTCAAAATCCTGGCGGGGCTGCTGGCACCCACCCGCGGTCACACCAATCTGCCGGGGCGCTGGCAACAGCGGCTCAACCGGCTGCTCAAGCGGGATCTGGGGCCGGGCCGGGTCACCTATCTGCACCAGACCCCCTATCTGTTCGATCGCACGGTGCACGACAACGTGGCCTGGGCGCTCGATAAACAACTCGGCAGCGAGATCCGGGTGTTCGAGGCGCTGCGCCGGGTCGAGCTGGAAGGGCTGGCGCGGGAGCACATCAGCATCCTCTCTGGTGGCGAACGGCAACGGCTGGCGATGGCCCGCGCCTGGGCGCTGCAACCGGCCTTTCTGCTGATGGATGAGCCCACCGCCAATCTCGACACACATTCGGTTGCCCTGATGGCCGCATTGGCGCAAGATCTGCGGGAACATGGCAGCGGCCTGGTCGTCATCAGCCACCAGAGCAACGCCCTGACCGACCTGTGCGAGCGGCAATGGACCCTCGCCCGTGGCCAGCTGCAAGAGACGACCCCTTTAAAAATCATCGAGCGACATGACTTCAAAAAGCGACAGCCACTCTGATCCCGTTGCCGTATCAGCAGTGATCCTGGCAGGAGGCCGCGCCACCCGGATGGGGGGCGAAGACAAGGGATGGGTAGCACTGGCGGGACGCCCTCTTATCGACCATGTTTTGGCGCGCCTGCGCCCCCAAGTAGATGAGGTGCTGATCAACGCCAACCGCAGTCAGGCCCGCTATCAGGCGCTGGCACCGGTCATCAGCGATGACAACAACGACTATCTCGGCCCGCTGGCGGGCATGCAGGCAGGTCTTGCTGCCGCCCGTCACGACTGGGTGCTGTTTGTCCCCTGCGATGGCCCCGCCCTGCCGCTGGATCTGATGAGCCGCTTTCGCGCCGCCCTGACCCCGGATACCGAGCTGGTAGTGGCCCATGATGGCGACTGGCTGCAACCCGTGGTGGCCCTGCTGCACAAATCCCTGCTCCCCTCCCTCACCGCTGCGCTGGCAGAGGGAGAGCGCAAAATCGATATCTGGTTTGCCCGCCACAACATGGCGGTGGTGAGCTTTGCCGATCAGCCGGATGCCTTTATCAATCTCAATAGCCCGGACGAGCTGGCCGCCTACGAGGCCCGTCTGCTTGCCTCGGCTATCGACCCCCAACAAGGAGTCACCTCATGACCCCGGCCCCCACTCTTCCCCTGCTCGGCTTCGCCGCCTGGAGCGGCACCGGCAAGACCACCTTGCTGGAGCAGTTGATCCCCCTGCTGGTGGATCGCGGCCTGCGCATTGGGGTGCTCAAGCACGCCCACCACGACTTTGATATCGACCAGCCGGGCAAGGACAGCTATCGCCTGCGCAAGGCGGGTGCCCAGCAGATGATGGTGGCTTCCCGCCGCCGTCATGCTCGCATCATTGAAACCGAGCTGGCCGAAGCCGATTTTCGCCAGCTGCTGGCCAGCTTCGATCAGACAGAGCTCGACCTGCTCTTGGTCGAGGGGTTCAAGCACGAGCACTTCCCGAAAATCGAGCTGCACCGCGCCGAGATTGGCAAGCCGCTGCTCTTCCCCGAAGACAGCGACATCATCGCGCTAGCCAGCGATCAGCCCGCAGAGACCACCCTGCCGCAACTCGATATCAACGATCTGGCGGCTATCGCCGACTTCGTCTGCCGCTGGCTTGACGGCTGCCAGAGCAAGGAGCCTGAGGCGGGCAAGGGCTTTCTCTCGGTCGAAGCGGCCCGCAACGCCATTCTGGCGGCCCTCACCCCGAGCACGGCCTGCAGCGACAAACCGCTGGCCCAGTGCCACGGCGCCGTGCTGGCCGCCGATCTGATAAGCCCCATCAATGTGCCCCCCCACGCCAACTCGGCGATGGACGGCATTGGCCTTCGTAGCGACGATCTCGCCACCGGTCGCTGGCAGCTGGTGGGGGAAGTGCTGGCGGGCCAGCAGCGCCGCGAGCCTGTGCTGGCCGGTCAGGCGGTGCAGATCATGACCGGTGCCCCGCTGCCCCCCGGGGTCGATACCGTGGTGATGCGTGAAGAGACGCTGATTGAAGGTGAGTGGGTCACGGTCACCGCACCGATCCGCGCAGGGCAGAATGTGCGCCTCACCGGGGAAGATCTCGCCAAAGGTGCGATCGCCATCCCGGCCGGGACCTGGCTTGGTGCCCCCCAGCTGGGGCTGGCGGCATCACTCGGTCAGGCATCGCTCTGCGTGCGCACCCCGCTGAAAGTGGCGCTGTTCAGTACCGGTGACGAGGTGCAGGCGCCGGGCGAGCAGCTCGCCCCCGGCCATATCTTCGACAGCAACCGCTTCACCCTGATGGCCCTTATCCGCGCCGCCGGTTGTGAGGTGATGGACCTTGGCATCATTCCCGATGACAAAACCATCCTGCGCCAGCAGCTGGAGCAGGCCGCCGCCAGCGCCGATCTGGTGCTGAGCTCCGGCGGGGTCTCGGTAGGCAACGCCGACTTTATCAAGCTGGTGCTGGCAGAGCTCGGCCAGATCGATTTCTGGCGCATCCAGATGCGCCCGGGCCGCCCGCTCGCCTTTGGCAAGCTGGGGCAGACCCCCTTCTTCGGCCTGCCGGGCAATCCGGTGGCGGCGATGATCTGCGTGCTGCAGTTTGTCGAGCCCGCCATCGCCCGCTTGCAAGGCAAGCGGTGGCAGCCGCTGCGCCTCTCGGCACTGGCGGACGAGAAGATGAAGAGCCGCCCGGGGCGCACCGAGTTTCTGCGCGGCATCTTCCATCAGGACCGTAACGGACAGCTGCGGGTGCGCACCACAGGGCCACAGGGCTCGGGCATTCTCAGCTCCATGGCCGATGCCAACTGCCTGATCGAAATCGTACCGGATCAACCCGGGATCGCCGTTGGCGAGCGGGTCTGGATCCACCCCCTGCAGGGACGACTGGCCTAAATCCCGACGGGGCGTCGGCCGGATGCACGGCGCCCCGTCACCCAACTGACAGGAGGCAGACCGTGCGTCTTGATGCCCCCCTCTCCCGACTCGATCTGCTGGTCTATGGCCGCTACCGGATCGTCCATGGCCTGCGCATTGCGCTCGCCTTTATGCTCACCTTTCTGCTGACCCGCGAGCTGAAACTGCCGGAGAGCACCTGGCCGCTGATAACCTTGGTGGTGGTGATGGGCCCCATCTCGTTTTGGGGCAATGTGCTCTCCCGCGCCCTGCAGCGGGTGGTGGGCACCATCTTCGGCGCCAGTTGCGGGGTGGTGGCGCTCTATCTCGAGATCTACTCGCTACCGCTCACCCTGATCTGGTGCGGGTGCATCATGTTTCTCTGCGGCTATCTGGCCCTCGGCAAGCGCCCCTATGTGGGGCTGCTGATCGGCATCACGCTGGGAGTCACCATGGGGGCCATGCCGGGGGATATAGAGACGGCGCTGTGGCGCAGTGCCGACGTGATCCTGGGCTCCCTGCTGGCGCTGCTCTTTTGCAGCATCTACCCCCAGCGGGCCTACAGCCACTGGCGGCTGCAACTGCACCAGATCCTGCAGCAGTCGGGGCGGCTCTATCACACTCACCTCTCCCCCAATGTGCTGGAGCGCCCGCGCCTCAAGCACAATCTCTCCCAGCTGCTGGCACAGACCGGCAAACTGCGGGCCCTGCTGGCCCCTGCGGCCAAGGAGACACGCCACAGCGTCGCCCTGTTTGATGCGGTGCAGGTCACCATGCGCAATACCCTCTGCACTCTGGAGATGCTGGCCAACACCTACTGGAACGATCGGGAGAGCCACTTCCTGATGCAGAGCACGGCTGCGCTGCAAGCCTGCCATCTGGCCACCGAGGAGGCGATCAACCAGCTTGCCCTGATGATGCAAACCGGTGACGGGCGTGGCGCGGATGCCGCCATCGCCCGCCTGCACGAGCTGGCAACCCAGGTATCGCTCCCCCCCAATACCGAGGCGGCCATCAATGGCTACCTCTGGCTCAACGTCCAGCTGACCGAGCAGCTGACTCACCTGCGCCGCCTGCTGGGTCTGATCCTCACCCCGCCCCATCGCAAGCAGCCCGACTAGGCCCAATGCAAAACGCCCCGCAGTGGCGGGGCGTTTTGCTATCTGACTGGCCGCTTGGGCCGTTGATCAGTAACTCTTAACTGGCATTGGCCAGCGGCTGCTCGGTGGTGAGGTAGAGGGAGAAATCCTGAATACCCGCCTGCAGGGCGGCAAAACAGTCAGGGTCTATTGCGGTGCCCAGATTCTCCGCCATCATCTCCAGCGCCTGCGGCACAGGGATGGCGCCGCGATAGGGGCGCTTGGCGGTGATGGCATCGAAGATGTCGGCTGTGGTGATGATGCGCGTCTCAAGGGTAATCTCGTCCCCTTTCAGCCCCTTGGGGTAGCCTTTGCCATCGAGCCGCTCATGGTGGGCGCCCGCCACTTTCGCCAGCTCCTCGAAGACACCGATACGGCTCAGGATCTCCTCGGTGTAGGCGGCATGCATCTGCACCGCCGCCCACTCCTGTGCATCGAGTTTGCCCGGCTTGTCGAGAATGGCGTTGCTCACCCCGAGCTTGCCCACGTCATGGAGCAAGGCGCCCCGCTTGAGCCAGCGTCGACGCGACTCGGACAACCCCATCTGGGTGGCAAGAATATCGGTATAGAGCGCCACCCTGCCGCTGTGACCCGCAGTGTAGGGACTTTTGGAGTCCACCACCTGCCCGAAGGCAGCCGCGATTTCGTCCAGATAATCTTCATCCAGCGCTACCTCCCCCTGTCCGGCCGGTTGGACCAGCACCCACTCGGTCAACCGGGGATCGGCCAGCCCTTGCCAGAACTCCTCGTCGGCCAGCGCTTCAAATTCGCGAACCAGTGCCGGATCAAACCAGCTGCCGCTGCGCTCGCGCAGCTCCTTGAGCGCCGCATCCGGGCCTGCGGCTGCGTGAAACACATCCACCACCTGACAGAGCAGGGCAATGCGCGAGAAGAGCGGGATCGCCTCGCCAGCCAGTTGCAGGGGCCGACCTTTGCCATTCCAGTGTTCATCAAGGGAGAGGATGCCATCGGCCACCTCGTCACTGAAACGCAGCTGGCGAGCAATATCCGCCCCCCGATGACAGCGGGTCTGGATCAGTTCGTTGGCAATCTGGTCACCGTTGCGAAAGATATGAAACAGGCTGCGAAAACGTCCCAGCAGATCCGCCTGCAAGCCGGTGTGGCCCAGCACAAAGTTGACTACCTCGGAGAGGGAGCCATCCACCAGTTTGAAATCGCGTTTGAAGTGAAGATCGTCGGTGAGATAGAGCTCGCAGATACGGGCAGCATTGCTGCTGCACCCAAGATCCTTAAGCAGGAGCGTGTAGTAGAGATCATGGCGCAGCCGGGCGTCCAGTCCCAGCCGCTCTCCCAGACGGGAACCTATCCAGCAGCAGCGAATGCAGTGTCCTCTTGGTTGCCCCTCAGTCATATCGAGCGCATGACTGAGGGAACCAATCAACTCCGCCAATCGCAATCCATTCACCGTCATAGACTACTCCCTTAGACATCATGGCGATTTTGCCAGCAGATTAGGTATACCCCATCTGAAGCTGGATCGATCTGGATTCAGTTGAATTTAGGCAGCAGCCTTGCCCTGATTAGCCCGCTCTTCCAGCTCCGCACGGCTCAGGGTAGAGACAAAGCGGCCATCGAAGTAGATATCCATCAACTCGCCACGCTTCTCGCCACGCATCATGCTGCGGCGACCATCCAGATAGTGCACCTCCATCTGGGCGGTATGCTCGTCCGGGTAGCTGATCTCCACCTCGCGCACCCCTTGTGGCAGCATGGCCAGCGGCACCTTCTTGAGGGCCGGATCCAGATGCTGGTTCACCTTGATCACCGGATTGGCTTTCATGTCCACCACAGCCGGAGATTTGCCGGTGATGGGGTTCTTGCCAGACCAGAACTCGATGGTATTGAACACAAACAGGTCAGCGGTCGCGGCCAGACCGTAGACAGGGGAGAGTAGCATAAAAACCCCGGCACGACCGTAGCGGTTATCCACCACGCTCAGGTTGCCCTTGGTGACCATGCCGGAAAGCCCCATCTGCCCCATACAGCCGCCCAGACCCATGCTCGCGACCATAACCAGCAGGGCCATTGCCCGCCCCTTCTGTTGTAATGCCATCGTGTTCTGTTCCTGCTCTGAAGTAAATGAGGCGGCAAGCCTAAATCAAGGGGCCAGAAGAGGACAATTCACAATGGCGGGGTGATACAGGAAGAGTTCAGATTGGCGTACCAAGTGAGCAATAAATAAGCGCCGATGGAATAATCATCCATTCGGCGCCTCGTTCAACAACCAATAACCGTCAGGAGCCGATGGCCAGATTGGAGACTGTCTCGGTCACATTGATGGCGCCCTGCTCGATCTGTGACATCACGCCACTCACCTCGCCGATCTGCTCCTTGCCACGCTGGGCACTGGTGGCCACCTCATTGATGTTGCCGGTGATCTGGGCCGTCAGTTCGCGGTTTTTCTGAACCACGCTGGCGATCTCGCCGGTCGAGAGGGAGGTGCGCGCAGCCAGCTGACGTACCTCGTCGGCCACCACCGCAAAGCCGCGCCCCTGATCGCCAGCCCGGGCGGCCTCGATGGCTGCGTTAAGGGCCAGCAGATTGGTCTGCTCGGCAATACTACTGATGGTCGAGACGATGGCTTCAATGCTTTTCGACTGCTCATTGAGCTGGCCAATCAGGCCGGAAGTGCGACTCACCTGTTCGGAAATGGCGCTGGAAATAGTGACCGATGCGGTCAACAGTTCAGAACCTGTCGCAGCAAAGCGGGTGGTCTCCTGCGAAATGGTCTGGGCTATGTTGGCCGCCTCGCTCACTGCCTGGGCGCGCTTGATCCGCTCTGTCACCTCACTGGCAAACTTGATCACCTTGACCACCTTGCCGCTCTCATCCTTGATGGGGTTGTAGGTAGCCTCCAGCCAGATCTCGTTGCCGTGGCTGTCACGGCGACTGAACAACCCCGACTTGAGCTGGCCGTGGGCCAGATCGTCCCAGAAGTGGGGTTGCTCGCGATAGAAGCTCTCATCGCAAAACAGCCTGTGATGCTGCCCCTTGAGCTGAGAAAGGGAGTAACCGACGCAGGAGAGGAAATTCTGATTGGCCGTCACAATCTCCCCCTTGGGGGTGAACTCGATAATGGCGAGCGCCCGATCGAGTGCCGAGATGATCGCTTTCTGACGACTCAACTGCTGATAACTCTCGGTGATATCGGAGGCTATCTTGACGACCCTGACCACCTTGCCCTCAACCTTGACCGGGAAGTAGGTAGCCTCCAGCCACAACTCCCTGCCATGTTTGTCAATGCGCTGGTAGATGCCACTGTGGGAATGCCCCTGACGCAACTGTTCCCAAAACTGGGCGTAGGAGGATGACTGGGCGTAGTGGGCATCACAAAAGAGCCGGTGGTGTTTACCAATCACCTCCTGCTCGCTATAGCCCACCACACTCAGAAACAGCGGGTTCGCCTCGAGGATCTCGCCACCTGGTGTGAAACTGATGGTAGCGACACCGACTTTTACTGCATCAATAAATGCCTGGGCCTGGGCCAACTGCATTTGACACGCTTGTAATTCCGCTTTGAGTTTGAAGTTGAACATCTTGCCCTGCCCCTCTGTTACCTGTTTACAACTACATCACATCTGCATGAACTTTAGACGAGAAAGCAGAGGGATAACGGGGTCCCATCGATTAAGGTGCCAGATCCCACTCCAGATATGCCGGATTGGCAACAAAGCCGATCCGCTCATAGATAGGGCGCCCCTGCTCGCTGGCATGGAGCCACACCTTGCCCAGCTGACGCGCTATGGCGAAGGCTGCAATGGTGTCGAGCAGCGCCGTGGCGATCCCCTGCCGACGCCATTGCGGCTGCGTATACATATTGAGCAGATACCCCTCCACTCCAGCCAGATTGCCGGGATAGGGTGGCCGCACAAACAGCGCCAGCGTTCCCGCAGCCACGATCTGCTTGCCGCCCTCCTGCTTATCGGCCTCGGCCAGCCAGGATAAAGCCCCCTCTTCACTCATCGCCCGGGTAAAGTAGTCAACCGTTGCCTGCCACAAGGCCGGGTCAGCCTGCGGCGTCGCCAGCTCACCCACCTCGCAAAACAGCTGCATGCGCAGAGCCACCAGCGCGGGAATATCCGCGGTCCTTGCCTGACGAATGATCATCGCATCTCCTTGCATCACAGAGCACGTCGAGAGAGGGGGGGCAAAGGGAAGTGGACCTGCTCGGCAAATCTGCACGACACAGGAACTATCGATGCCGACCATGTAACCGGAATGCGGATAATAGCAGAGCACATAATTAACTATGTGTTTTTAAACATATAAAAAAAGACAGCCGAAGCTGTCTTTTTCATCGAAATCACATTGCGGATTAGTAGAAGATCCGCTCGCCACGCTCGCTCATTTTGAGCCAGACAGGTTTGGTACTGGTTTTGTTCCAGATCCGGTGCAGATAGCTGTAGAAGCGGGCGCGATCGCTGCGAAACAGCATCACGGGGAAAGCCAGAATGCCCACCAGCAATACATAAATGCGACGAAGAATAATCTGAGTCAGGGAAAAGGGATGAAACATGATGTAACTCCTTACTGGTAAGACCACTGAGCAAAGATTACCCCACTCCATGTAGGATTACTACATCACCAACGCATTTTTTTATAAAAAAATGGTGAAAAACGGGAAATACTGAAAACGGGTTACGTCATTAACCAACAGTTAACAAACTTGCGAAAATCGTGCGCTTTGCCACAGTTATCAGGGGAAAAACATGCAGTAGGGAGACACGCATGAAACTGCCGGAAGTGGCACTGCTGGTGCTGATGGTTGCCCTGACACGGGCACAACTGGAGGAGTGGCAACTGAATCGGGAAGATGCCATTGTGCTGGCCGAACGGGGCGTGCCCACCGTCAGCCTGTGGCAATGCGGCACACTGAAGCAACGGATTGCGGATCTCAACCAGCACAGTGCCGAGGTGCAGTTTCAATATCGGGGGCAAAACATGGCGGATGTGAGCCACTATCTCGAGCGCGAGTGGAAACAGGCTGGCTGCGAACAGTTACTGGTACAGCAAGGATACTGACCGAGGCTCAGACTCGAAGAGTGATGATTGAGATAAACAGAGAAAAGATGGAGGCACGTTCCGGAGTCGAACCGGACTAAACGGATTTGCAATCCGCTGCATAACCGCTTTGCTAACGCGCCATGCTGACAAGACTGATAGTCTTGAAAGTGAGTTCCATCGTTGGTGTGATGGAAAATTGGAGCGGGAAACGAGACTCGAACTCGCGACCCCGACCTTGGCAAGGTCGTGCTCTACCAACTGAGCTATTCCCGCGTTACTGCTTTCGTGCCAGTTGCCTGACAACGAGGCGCATTATACGTACCACGAGCGCCAGCACAACCCCTTTTTCGCAATTTAAGCCCTGATGCAAACTGTTTGCTCAGGGTTTAAACGCCTTGCTGCATTTTTCTCCAGCCAGCTGTGACCCACCAAGCGAATTTGGGATAAAGTCGTTGAAATGATTACGCTTTCGTTCGAGACTTGAGCGGCTTAATAACCGGATTCTCAATTGAAAATCACAAGATGAAATGGATCTTCACGCTTCGTGGGCTCAGGCCGCAGTTAATGCTGGCTTTTTTCATGTTGGGCATGGTGCCCTTTTTGGTCGTCACCCTCTTCTTCCTATACAGCCACGGCAAGGATCTCACCACCCAGACCTCCAACCATCTGGTCTCCGTTCGTAATATCAAAAAGAGTCAGCTCGAGGATTACTTCAACAACCTCAAAGAGCAGATCATCAACTTCTCCCAGCAGGATTTTGCCGGCAACAGTATCGGCCGTTTCTATGGCTTTACCGGCGCCTTCGAGAAGCTGGGTACCACGCCGCAGGAGGCCCGCAGCCGCGCCCAGGCCCGCTATCTGCCCGGCTCCTGGGATCAACTGCGCAAACCGGACAGCCAAGTAGAGATCGAACCCTCCATCACGGCGCTTATCCTCGCCGACGAGATGTATGGCCGGGTGCACCAGCGCTTTCATCGCGGCTATGCCGACATGGTGCGCAAGTCCAACTACAGCGACATCTTTCTGGTGGACCTCAACGGCGATGTGGTCTATTCGGTCACCAAGCACCCTAACTTTGCCACCAATCTGCTCTCCGGCCCCTATCAGTCAAGCGGTCTGGGCCAGACCTTTGCCAAGATCAAGCGGCGCCTCGATGGCGGCCAGAAGCCGCAGCAGATCTTCGAATTCACCGATTTTGGCCGCAACGAGCTGACCGGGCAGGTGGTCGCCTACATGGCCGCCCCCGTGATGCAGTACGACTATGTGCGCGGTGTGGTGATTTTCGAGCTGCTGCCGGACAAGCTCAACCAGATCATGGCGGAGCGGGAGGGGCTGGGCGAGACCGGCGAGACCATCCTGATCGGCCCTGACAAGCGGATGCGCGCCGATGCCTGGCTGGCACCGGAGTTCAGCGTAGAGAACAGCTTCAGCCCCAACTTCCGTCCACTGCAAACGCCCCTCATCACCAAGACGCTCTCCGGCGAGCAGGGGGTCGGGCTGTTCCACTCCTATCAGGATGACGAGGTGCTGGCCGCCTACACCCAGGTGAAGGTGTTCGATACCGAGTGGGCCTTTATCGCCGAGATCTCTACCCGGGAAGCCTATGCCCCGATCCGCCAGCTGGAAACCCTGGTGATTGTGCTGGGAGCGGGCTCGGTACTGCTGCTGATCCTCTTCTCCCGCTGGCTCTCCCACTCCATCACGGCGCCGCTGCGATCGCTGACCGAAGCCGCCGAGCAGGTGGCCGACGGCGCGCTGGATCACCCCATCGCCATCGAGCGCACCGGCGATGATATCGACCGGCTGGCCGAGGCGTTTCGCCATATGCAGCGCTCGGTGAAGGACAAGATCGAACTGATCGAACAGCAGACCCAGGAGCTGCAACAGCAGGTCAAGCTGACCCACAGGCAGAACCTCAGCCTGCAGCAGGCGGACAAGCTCAAGGATGAACTGCTGGCCAACACCTCCCACGAGCTGCGCACCCCCATTCACGGTATCAAGGGAATGGCCGAGTCCATGCTCGCCAGCCAGCAGGATTTGACCGAAGGGCAGCAAAAGCAGCTCGGGCTCATCATCAAGAGCGCCGACGGCCTGGCCCGTCTGGTGGACGATCTGCTGGACTACCACCAGATGCGCTACGGCCAGCTGGAGATCCACTCCCAGCCCGTCTCATCCAAGGGGGTTATCCGGCTGGTGCTGGATCTTTGCCAGCATCTGGTGCAGGCCAAACCCCTCACTCTGGTGGATATCAGCCCGGCCGAACTGCCGCCGGTGCTGGCCGACGAGCAGCGGCTCGAACAGGTGCTCTACAACCTGGTGGGTAACGCCATCAAGTACACGCCGCAGGGCAAGGTGGTGCTCAGTGCCATCGTCGAGAACAACTTCCTGCGCATCAAGGTCACCGACACCGGCATCGGCATCGCCCCCGATCATCTGGAGCACATCTTCGAGCCGCTGGTGCAGATGAGCCCGGAGGTGAGCAAGCAGGGGGCCGGCCTTGGCCTCTCCATCACCCGCCAGCTGGTGCACCTGATGGGGGGCGAGCTGTTTGTCGAGAGCGAGCCGAGCGTTGGCTCTACCTTCGCCTTTACCCTGCCCCTTGCCACCGGCAAAGCGGCCAATCTGACCCTCGACAGCCGCCAGATCGAGCATCAGCTGGTGCGCCAGCAACCGCTGATCCTGCCGGACTGGGAGAGCGACGATCTGCCCCCTCCCCCCGAGGATGCGCCGCTCATTCTGGTGGTGGATGACGAGCCCATCAACCTGCACATCCTGCGCCATCTGCTGCAGCCCTGCGGCTACCGCATCCTGCCCAGCAGTGACGGCCACGATGCGCTGGCCAAGCTGGCCGAAGAGCCGGTGGACCTCATCCTGCTCGATGTGATGATGCCGACCCTTTCCGGTTTTGACGTCTGCCGCCGCCTGCGCCAGCAGCACCCGAAAGATATGCTGCCGGTGCTGCTGCTCACCGCCCTTAACCAACCCAAGGATATCGAGGAGGGCTTCGGGGCCGGTGCCAACGACTATCTGGTCAAACCCTTCTGCAAGGAGGAGCTGTTTGCCCGGGTCAAGGCACTGCTGGAAGCCAAGGCCGGACGCGCCTCGCTGGTAGAGAACCGGCTATTGAAGCAGGAGATCGAACATCGCCTCACCCTGCAGGAGCGGCTGCATCAGGATCAGCAGCGGCTGCTGGCCCTGCTCGGCGAAGGGGCCGACCCCATGATCTTTATCGACGAGCAGGGCACAGTGCTGTTTGCCTCGCGGGTGCTGGCGCGCCTGCTGGGACAGGAGCCGGAAGCCATGGAGGGGCAGCCCCTCAATGAGTGGCTCGCCACCCCGCTGCAACATCAGTGGCCCGACCTTGCCAGCGAACGGGAACACAATCTGGAGTTTCTGGTGGCCGGGCAGAAGGACGTGCTCAACGCCCGTGCCTTGCCCATCGCGCTCGGAGGACAGGCTGCTTTCGCCCTCACTCTGAGTACCGAGCTGCGTCAGGATGAGAACCGGGTAATGGCGCTGGAGAACGCCCTCAAGAACCTCTCGCGGCAAGCCATCATCGAAGATGAACAGCTGCTGGGCGAGCTGAGCCGCCTGGGTGGCGAGTTCCGTTCGCTGGCCGACGACCTCATTCGCCAGCAGGATGACGAGCCGCTGCGCCGGGCGCTGGTAGAGACCATGCAGCTCACCCTGGATGCCTGGCAGCAGGGGACCGGCAAGGGCAAAATTGTGCTGGCAGAGAAGAGCAAGCTGTGGCGGGTCTATATGGACAGATCCAGCCCGCAGACCCGCACCCTCGACAAATACCTGAGTCTGGACACCCTGCCCAAGTCGCCACGCTGGAAGACGGTCGTGGCCACCACCGAGTATGTGCTGGGCCACTGCCCGCTCAATGACCACCAGCGCCAGCAGTTGCAGCACAGCGCCCAGACCCTGCGTCAACTCGCCAACCGCAAGCCGTGACACGGCGCCCTAAACGGGCGCCGGATCACAATTGGCAATCTGGTTTCTTTTTGCGCAAAACAAAGCCCCGCACAACTCCGAAACCGAGAGCAGATCCAATTCACAAATTTGTCATATACGCCATTTTCACAGCCACTTTTTACGCGAGAGCAAATAACGCAAACCAATGATTCTAAACAGATAAAAAAGCATTTTGACGAGATTGACGTAACACCGTCAATTTTTACGAAAACAACGAAATCAATAGTTGTTGTTTTCCTGTTAATTCTGGTTTGCTTAGGGCGTTGGAAAACAGAACGACAAAGGTTAGACACCTGACCAACACAGAGGGCCGATTTCATCAGCATGCGAAACCGGTGCTCACACAAAACAAGGCGAACCCTCGGGAATGCCAAAAAATAAGAAAGGAAAACATATGCTTGCCAAAGTATCCAAAATCTCTACCGCTGTAATGCTGGGAACCATGATGCTTGCCGGTGCCGCCGGTAACGCCATGGCCGCAGAAAACAAAACCGTGCTGACCATGGTCGCACAGCAGGAAACCGCTTGGGTCAAGAACTTCAACCCCTTCCTGCAAGCGGGCTTGCTGCACACCACCCGTCACTTCATCTATGAACCGCTGGTGATCTTCAACGATATGCAAGGGGGCAAACCCGTCTATCGTCTGGCCACCAACTATGCGTTCAGCGATGACCTGAAATCCGTCACCTTCGATCTGCGTGACGGCGTGAAGTGGTCTGACGGCGAAGCCTTTGATGCCGATGACATCATCTTCTCCTTCAATCTGGTCAAGGCCAACAAGGCGCTGGATGAGCGCTCAATCTGGACCCAGATCAAGAGCGTCGAGAAGCTGGCCCCGAACAAGGTCAAATTCGACCTGACCGAGGTCAACACCAACGTGGTGAACGATCTGGTGCTGGTACCTATCGTGCCGGAGCACCAGTGGAAATCGGTGAAAGATCCGGTTGCCTTCACCAACGACAAGCCGGTTGGTACTGGCCCCTTCACCGAAGTGGACAACTTCTCCGCCCAGCTCTATACCCAGTGCCGCAACCCGCACTACTGGGATAACGCCAACCTCGCTATCGACTGTATCCGCATGCCGCAGATGGCCACCAACGACCAGGTGCTGGCTGCTGTCATGAAAGGTGACATCGACTGGTTCGGCTCCTTCGTGCCGGATATCGAGCGCCTCTACGTCGGCAACGATCCGAAGAACAACAAATACTGGTTCCCGGCCTCCGGTACCGTGGCGTTCAACGTCAACTTCCAGACCAAGAACCCGGGCAACCACGAAGCCTTCAACGACATCAACTTCCGTCGCGCCTTCTCCATGGCGATGGACCGCCAGTCCATGGTGGATATCGCGGGCTACGGCTACCCCACCGTCAACGAGTACCCGTCAGGTCTGGGCAAAGCCTTTGACTCCTGGAACAACCCGGAAGTGGACAAGAAGTACGGCAAGTACAACAAGTTCGATCTGGAAGGAGCCAAAGCTCTGCTGAAAGAGGCAGGCTACAAGGATTGTGACGGCGACAAGTTCCTCGACACCCCGAGCTGCAAAAAGATCGAGTTCAAGGTACTGGTGCCGAACGGCTGGACCGACTGGGTCAACACAGTACAGATCGGTGTAGAAGGGCTGCAGGCACTGGGCCTGAACGCCAAGACCGCCACCCCGGAAGCAACCGTCTGGACCGAGAACCTGATCACCGGTGACTTCGATGTCGCCCTGCAGGGTTACTTTGCCGGTGCCAACCCGCACAAGTACTTCGAGACTGCATTCCACTCCCGCAACATGGGTGAGCGCGGCAACCGCTTCGCCGCACCCCGTTACAAGGATCCCGAGCTCGACAAGCTGATCGATGACTTCACCCAGACCGCCGATGCGGCCAAGCAGAAGGAGATCATGTTCGCCATCCAGGATCGTGTTGGTGCCAACCAGACCATCATTCCGGTCTTCAACAACCCGACCTGGTATGAGTACAGCACCAAGCGCTTCAACGGCTGGTTCAGCGCTGATAACCCGGTAGCCAAACCTCAGCTCCACCCGGACACCCCTGAGCGTCTGCTGCACGTGTTGTCCCTCAAGCCAAACAGCTAAACAATCCCGGCCCCCTGCGGGGGGCCATCTTCCCCGTTAATCCCCTTCTTGCCCGGCACCGCCGGGGTTGGGGTAGCTATACCCGACGCGGGGCAGACTTGCAGTAAAAGGTACTATCATGGGATTCATACTGAGACGCTTTTCCTTCTATCTGGTTGCCTTTCTGGTAGCCGCCACCATCAACTTCCTGTTACCCCGTGCCATGCCAGGGGATCCTGTCTCCGTGATGTTTGCCCGCGCTGGCGCCATGATGGAACCCGCCGCCCTGGAAGCCCTCAAAGCCACCTTCGGCTTTGTCGACGGCCCCATCGGCACCCAGTTTCTCACCTATGTGAAGAGTGTCTTCACCTGGGATCTCGGCACCTCGGTGCGCTTCTACCCGCAGCAGGTCTCTGACGTGCTGGGCCGTGCCATCGGCTGGACCCTGTTTCTGGTCGGCACCTCCACCATCCTGAGCTTCTCCATCGGTTCCATCGTCGGCATCTTCGCCGCCTGGTATCGCGGCGGCCGGATGGACAGCATTCTCTCCCCGCTCACCCTGGTGATGCAGGCCATTCCGCCTGTGGTGGTCTCCCTGCTCGCCCTGTTCCTGTTCGGAGTCAGCCTCGAGTGGCTGCCCATCGGCTACGCCTACAGCCCGGAGATCAAGGCTGACTGGGGCTGGGAGCACATCAAGAGCATCATGACTCACGCCATCATGCCGGTGCTGACCCTGGCCGTGGTACAGGTGGGGGGCTTTCTCATCACCATGCGCAACAACATGATCAACCTGCTGGGCGAGGATTACATCACCATGGCCAAGGCCAAGGGGCTCTCCAGCAACCGGGTGATCTTCAACTACGGTGCACGCAACGCCATTCTGCCCAGCGTCACCGCCCTCTCCATGGCGCTCGGTTTCGTCATCGGTGGCTCTCTCATCACCGAGGTGATCTTCAACTACCCCGGCCTGGGCCTGACCCTCTATCAGGGCATTCTGGCCCGCGACTACCCGCTCATTCAGGGGCAGCTGCTCATCATGACCATCACCATGCTCAGCTTCAACTTCCTGGCCGACGTGCTCTACGTCTTCCTGGATCCCCGTCTGCGTACAGGAGGCAAATAAGATGCGTATGCCGACCATTCTCAAGATCCTGCTGGGCAACAAGAAGGCTGCCTGTGGCCTCGCCATCGTGGTTGCCTTCGTACTGATGGCCCTCTTTGCCCCCATTCTGGCCAGCAACGAGCCGACCAAACGGGTGGCTCGCCCGCATCAGCCGCCCAGTGCCGAGTTCGTGATGGGTTCAACCCGCATGGGCCACGACATCTGGGCCCAGTTCACCAACGGCGCCCGTATCTCGCTGCTGGTGGGCTTCAGCGCAGGCCTGCTGGTCTGCACCCTGGCCGTCGCCATCGGCATCACCGCCGGTTACTTCGGGGGTCTGGTGGATGAGTGCCTCACCTTCCTGATGAACGTGGTGCTGGTGATCCCCAACCTCCCCTTGCTACTGGTGCTGGCAAGCTTTATCGGGGAGGCGTCACCGGCGGTGATTGCCGTGATAATAGGGTTGACCTCGTGGGCCTATGGCGCGCGGGTTATTCGTGCCCAGACCCTGGCCCTGCGCGAGAAGGAGTTCGTCATCGCCGCAGAAGTGCTGGGCGAGCCGGCCTGGCGCATCATTCTGGTGGAGATCCTGCCCAACCTCATCTCCATCATCGGAGTGAGCTTCATCGGCTCCATCATCTACGCCATCGTCACCGAAGCGACCCTGGAGTTCCTGGGGCTTGGCGACCCGACCGTGGTGAGCTGGGGCATCATGCTCTACAACGCCCAGACCTCCAGTGCCATTCTGGTCGGCGCCTGGTGGGAGATCCTGGCTCCCTGCTTTGCCATCGCCACTCTGGGTGCCGGTCTGGCCCTGCTCAACTTCGCCATCGACGAAATTGCCAACCCGCAGCTGCGCTCCCACAAAGGGCTGAGCCGCTGGAAGAAACTCGCGGCGCCGGTCACCACTCCGGTTGCCACAGCACAGGAGAAGACAGCATGAACAAGCATCCCCTGCTGTCAGTACGCAATCTTTGCGTCGACTACATCACCGAAAATGGCGACGTGCGCGCCGTCAACTCGGTGAGCTTCGATATCAGACAGGGCGAGATCTTCGGCCTCGCCGGTGAGTCAGGCTGCGGCAAATCCACCGTCGCCTTCTCGGTGGCCCGGCTGCACAAGCCGCCCGCCTACATCAGCGGTGGCGAGATCCTGTTCAAGGAGGAGAACATCCTCCATTACAACGACGAGCGGCTGCGCTCCTATCGCTGGCAACAGGTGTCGGTGGTGTTCCAGTCCGCCATGAACGCCCTGAACCCTGTGCTGCGGATGGAGGAGCAGTTCTGCGACGTGCTGCTGGCCCACAACCCCGGCCTGGCCCGTTACGAGGCGATCAAGCGCGCCCAGGAGCTGCTCACCATCGTCGATATCCACCCGAGCCGGCTCAAGGACTACCCGCACCAGTTCTCCGGCGGCATGCGCCAGCGGCTGGTGATTGCCATCGCCATGGCGCTCAACCCCGAGCTGCTCATCATGGATGAGCCGACCACGGCGCTCGATGTGGTGGTACAGCGGGAGATCCTGCAGAAGGTCTATGCCCTGAAAGAGAAGTTCAACTTCTCCATTCTGTTCATCACCCACGACCTCTCCCTGATGGTGGAGTTCTGCGATCGCATCGGCATCATGTATGCCGGTGAACTGGTGGAAGTCGCCCCCTCCAAGGCGATCCTGACCGCGCCGCTGCACCCCTATACCAGAGGGCTCGGCAACTCCTTCCCGCCCCTGCACGGGCCGAAGAAGGTACTGGAGGGGATCCCGGGCACACCGCTCAACCTGCTGGAGGTACCGGTCGGCTGCCGTTTTCAGGCCCGCTGCGGCAAGGTGCACGATCGCTGCCGTCAGGAGTACACCAGATTGACCGAGATCCGCCCCGGGCAACAGACCGCCTGCCACCTCTATGAGGAGCAGGGACTGCAACAAGATTCCGTGATCTATCTGGACAAGGCCGCTGGCTGTTAAGGATGTCTGTCATGCAAATCGCCAAAACCGATGCACCCATCATCGAAGTCCAGCACCTCTACAAGGACTTCCCCATCAACTCCAATGCCATCAAGAGTGGCAAGATGCGGGCGCTCTCCGACATCACCTTCAACCTGCACCGGGGCCGCGCCCTGGCGGTGGTCGGGGAGTCGGGCTCCGGCAAGAGTACCATCGCCAAGATCATCGCCAAGATGTACAAGCTCAGTGCCGGGCGCATTCTCTATCGCGGCCACGATCTGGAGGAGTTCAACAAGGGTACCGCCCTGCTGGACTATCGCCAGAGCGTGCAGATGGTGTGGCAAGATCCGTTCGGTTCGCTCAACCCGACCCACACCATCTATCACCACATCGCCCGCCCCCTGCTGCTGCACAGCAAGGTGATCGACAAAAAAGAGCTGCCCGACATGGTCTACGCCCTGCTGGAAAAGGTCGGCCTGACCCCTGCCAAAGCAACGGCGGCCAAGTATCCGCACCAGCTCTCCGGCGGCCAGCGCCAGCGGGTCAACATCGCCCGCAATCTGGCGGTGGAGGCGGAAGTGGTGCTGGCGGACGAGCCGACTTCCATGCTCGACGTCTCCATTCGCATCGGCATCCTCAACCTGATGGAGCAGATGAAGAACGAGCTCGGCGTCTCCATGCTCTACATCACCCACGACATCGCCACCGCCCGCTATGTGGCGGAAGATCTGGCGGTCATGTATGTGGGTCACATGGTGGAGTGGGGCGAGGTGGACGAGATCCTGCATCACCCGCAGCACCCCTACACCCAGCTGCTCATCTCGGCGGTGCCCGACCCGGAGAAGAGTATCCACGCCGAGCTGGAGGGGGGCCGCAAGGGGGAGATCCCGCTCTGGACGCCGGAATCCTGCGGTTGCCCCTTTGCCGGGCGCTGCAATCAGGCGATGCACCGCTGCAAGGAGGCGCTGCCCCCCATCACCAGGCTTGCCGACAACCACTTCGTGCGCTGCTATCTCTACGAGTGAAGGTGAGACTTAGATCGGCCGGACAACCCTGTCCGGCCATGCCTCGATACGGGGCGGCCACAGCCCCGTGATGTGCCTCACCGCCCGGCGGTGAACCACAGGAGTAATACCTTGATGGAACTCTTGATCAATCAGGTGGGCTACGAGTGCGACGGACACAAGATCGCCCTGTTGCAAACCTCCCCCGCCCCTGATCTCGGCGGCTATGTCAGGCTGCAACGCCTCGATGATGGCCAGATCCTGTTTGAAACCCCGCTGCAACCGGCTGGCAGCGTCCCAGGCTGGCAAGGGCGCGCTTACTGGCGTGCCGACTTCTCCGCCTTCAAGGAGCCCGGCCACTATCGGCTGGAGGCGATCACTGCCCAAGGCATAGTCCGCTCCACCCGCTTTGCCATAGGCCAGGATCTGCTGGCCAGCCGCTGCCTCTCCGATGTCATCCACTACTTCAAGGGGCAGCGCGCCAGCGGCACCTTCGATCGGGCCGACCGCAACGCCCGCCTGTTTGGCACCGACCAGCACAAAGATGTGCACGGCGGCTGGTTCGATGCCAGCGGCGACATGAGCAAGTACCTGAGCCACCTCTCCTACGCCAACTACCTCAACCCCCAGCAGACCCCCATGGTAGTGTGGTCACTGCTCAAGTGCCGGGAACTGCTGGCCCCACGCCGCGATATCGACGGGGTGAACCTCCGCAAGCGGCTCAATGACGAGGCGCTGCACGGCGCCGATTTCCTCTGCCGGATGCAGGATGAGTCGGGCTTCTTCTACATGACCCTGTTCGACAAGTGGAGCAAGGATCCCGCCCAGCGCGAGCTGTGCGCCTATGCCACCCAGCAGGGGCTCAAGTCCGCCAACTGGCAGGCGGGTTTTCGCCAAGGGGGCGGCATGGCCATCGCCGCGCTGGCCCGCGCCGCCCGCGAGAGCGTCAGCGGCGACTTCGATGCCAGCCGCTACGCCGAGGCGGCCAAACGCGGCTACCTGCATCTGTGCGAACACAACCTTGCCTACCTCGATGACGGGGTCGAGAACATCATCGACGACTACTGCGCCCTGCTGGCGGCGGTGGAACTGACCCGCACCTTCGGCGCCGAGTGGCTCAATGAGGCGAGAGTCCGTGCCAGCAAGCTTTGCGCCCGCCAACGCCCTCATCCTGAGCTGGGTCACTACTGGTCGGCCAACGAGGATGGCTCGCGCCCCTACTACCACGCCGCCGAGGCAGGCCTGCCGATGCTGGCGCTGCTGGAATATCTGGGCGTAGAGCCGGATCAGGAATACAAGGCTAGGGTACAAACCGTGGTGGAGCAGGCGCTGGCCGCCGAGCTGGCGCTCTGCGCCCGCGCGGGCAACCCCTTCTCCCTCGCCCGCCAATATGTGAAAGGGGTGGATGAAGCGCCGCGCGTCAGCTTCTTTATGCCCCACAACAACGAATCCGGTTACTGGTGGCAGGGGGAGAATGCCCGCCTCGCATCGTTGGCGGCTATGGCCTTTGCTGGCGCCCGCCACTTCCCCCGCCAGAGCCAGCCGCTGCTCACTTATGGCCAGCGCCAACTCGACTGGATCCTCGGGCAAAACCCCTTCAACGCCTGCATGCTGGCGGGCCACGGCATCAACAACCCCGCCTATACCGCCGGGTATCCGAATGCGCAGGGGGGTATCTGCAACGGCATCACCTCAGGGTTTGATGACGAAAATGAGGTGGCCTTTATTCCGGAGGAGTACAAGGATCGGCTGGATCAGAACTGGCGCTGGGGCGAGCAGTGGATCCCCCACGCAGCCTGGTTTGCCCTGGCCATCACCTGGCTGAATGCGCAGGGAAATGGAGGTCACCATGATTGAGTTCTGGGTCGGCGTCGATGGCGGGGGCACCCACACCCGCGCCCGCATTCGGGATCGGGCGGGCAAGCTGCTCGGAGAGGGGCGCGCGGCCGGCTCCAATCTGGAGCTGGGCATCCCCCATGCCCACGCCAATGTGCTGGCCGCCATCGCCAGCGCCCGCCTTGCCGCCGGGATCGCTATCGAGAGTGAACAGCAGATGGGGGTCGGACTGGCGCTCGCCTCCGCCGAGCTGGCCGACTGCTATCACGCCCTGCTCGAGATGCCCTTCCCCTTCGCCAGCGTCAGGCTCACCTCCGATGCCTTCGGTGCCTGCCTCGGCGCCTTTGGCGGCCGTGAGGGGGCCATCCTCATCGCCGGTACCGGCTCGGTGGGGCTGGTCTATCAGGAGGGGCAGATCCGCACCTGTTCCGGCCGCGGCTTCCCCATTTCAGACATAGGCAGCGGCGCCTGGTTGGGGCTGCGTGCCATCCAGCAATCTCTGCTCTGCCACGACGGCATTCTGCCCCCCAGCACCCTCGCCATCCGCTTGATGGATCGCTTCAAGCGGGATCAAGCCGAGGTGGTTCGCTGGGCCGCCCGCGCCATTCCGGCGGACTATGGCCACTTTGCCCCCTGGGTATTCGATGCTGCCAGCGATGGCGACGAGCTCGCCAATCAGCTGCTGGACGAAACCTGCGAACAGCTGCGGATCCTGCTGGAGGGAATGATCCAGCAGGGTGCCAGACAGATCGCCCTGCTGGGGGGGATTGGCACCCGCCTCGCTCCCCGTCTCGGCCAGCTCAACCTGATCCCCCCCCAGGCAGATGCGCTCGATGGCGCCATCCTGTTTGCCCAATCAGAGGATTTTCCATGTCTACACCCCTGATCCACACCCAGGTAGCCCGGCGTGACGGCGAGGATGTCTGGTTCACCTTCACCCTCTCCCGCATGCCTGATACCAAGTGGAAGCTGCACTTCTGTCTGGCTCGCCATATCGACCCCGACTCCTTGCAAGGGGGCGAGCTGGAGCGCCAGAGCGGCAGCTACAAGGTGATTGTCCCAAAAACTGGCAGCTGCGAGCTGCGCTTTTGCTGCCGCCAGACCCCCATCAAGAAGCTCTCCGACATGCCGCAGGGCTTCTTTCTCAGCCTGCCGGAGGCCACCACGGGTGCCCAGCTGCTGCCGGTGACGCTGGCCGCTCAGGATCTCGGACTGGAGAACCCGCCGGTAACCCGCCCCGATCTGCCGGATGTCGAGTCCCTGCCCGGTATAGTGCCGCAACCGGCCCATCTGGTACTGCTGGAGGGGAACTTCCGGCTGGCCGAGCGGGCTCATGTCAGCGCCCCTCACGATGTGCCGAAGCTGCTGGCCCACTTCAACGAGCTGACGTCGCTGGCACTGGAGCAGGATCACGACGCTGAAATCCGGCTGACCGAGGCCAAACTGGCCCCCGAAGCCTACCAACTCACCATCACGCCGCAGGAGGTGCTGATTGCCGCCGCCGACGAAGCGGGCTGGCGTCATGGGCTGGTCACGCTGGCTCAGTGGTATCTGCAACATGGGGAGAGCCTGCCCTGCATCACGCTGGAGGATGCCCCGCGCTTTGGTTTTCGCGGCATTTTTCTCGACTGCGCCCGCCACTTCCACACTCCGGCAACCATCAAGCGTCTGCTCAAACTGATGAGCCTCTACAAGTTCAACCGCTTCCACTGGCACCTGACCGATGACGAGGGGTGGCGACTCGAGATAAAGGCCTTCCCGGCATTGACCGACGTGGGTGCCTGGCGCGGCCATAATCTGGCGATCGACCCCCAGCTCAGCGGCGGTGCCGAACCCTATGGCGGCTACTACACCCAGAGCGAGATGAAGGAGCTGGTGAGCTATGCCAGTGAGCTCGGCATCACCGTCATTCCCGAGATCGACATTCCGGGCCACTGCCACGCCGCCATCAAAGCGCTGCCCGAGTTGCTGATCGAAACGGCGGATCACTCCCGCTACCGCTCGGTTCAGCATTTCGATGACAACGTGCTCAACCCCGCCCTGCCCGGCACCTACCGCTTTCTGGAGGCGGTGCTGGACGAGGTGTGCGAACTCTTCCCCGGCCCGCAGATCCACATGGGGGGTGACGAGGTGCCGACCGGGGTCTGGACCGACAGCCCCGCCTGCCAGCAGCTGATGGTCGAGCAGGGCTACGCCGACTGCCGCGAGCTGCAGGGCCATCTGCTGCGCCACTGCCAGCGCTATCTGGCCGCCAGAGGCAAACAGATGATCGGCTGGGAGGAGATCCTGCATGGCGACAAGGTGAGCCACAAAGCGGCCATCTGTGCCTGGACCAGCTTCCAGGCGGGGCTGGACGCCGCCGCGGCCGGCTATCCGGTGGTGATGGCGCCCGCCCAGTTCCTCTATCTCGATCTCGCCTGGAGCGCCGATATTCATGAACCCGGCCTCTACTGGGCGGGAACCCTCAATCTGGAGCAGGTCTATGCTTGCGATCCTGCGCCAGCCGATTTCCATGCCAACGATAACATCCTCGGGGTACTGAGCCCCTTGTGGTCAGAATTGATCACCAGCCGCGATCGTCTCGACTACATGTTGTTCCCGCGCATGCTGGCCACGGCCGAGGTGGCCTGGAGCGAGCCCGCCCACAAGGGCTGGGAGCACTTCGCCGCCCGCCTGCCGGGTCAGCTGCAGATCCTCGATCAATTGCAGGTGCGCTACCGGATGCCACAGAGGTAATGTTGTCTCTACTTTGGCGGCCAATCGGCCGCCTTTTTTACGATTAGCCAACAAAACATCAACTTCCCCCTACCATTCATCCGCCATTATTGGCAAAATTCAGCCCCCTATGAAACTGGTCTGGCGCCTGCTGGCGCGAGCCTGCGGTCACCTCCAGATCTGCCACAATAACAACGACAATATTATCAACAAGAACATCGGAGCGTATTCCTATGGCCCGCAGAGATGTCCATACCCTGGATAGCGAAGTGGAGTTTCCTGCCGACGTACAACTGGTCTCCACCACTGACCTGCGCGGGGTGATCACCTACGCCAATCCGGCTTTTTGCACCATCGCCGGCTATAGCGCCGACGAGCTGGTCGGTCACAACCACAATCTGGTACGCCACCCCGACATGCCCAAGGCCGCCTTCGCCGATCTCTGGGCCCGCCTCAAGGAGGGTAAACCCTGGCGCGGCATCGTCAAAAATCGCTGCAAGGATGGTCGTTACTACTGGGTAGATGCCTACGTCACCCCCATCTACGAGGGGAACAGGATCAGCGGCTATCAATCGGTGCGCTGCAAGCCTGATCCCGAGCTGAAACGGGTGGCAACCCAAACTTACCAGGCCTTGCTCAGGATAGAGCAGGGAACCCGACCTTCGAGCCTCTCTCTTGCCCGCATCAAACTGCCCCTGTTCGCACTGTTGTTGCTTGCAAGCCTCGGATGGGCACTGTTGACCCAGGGGATAACCACGACACTGTTGATGCTATTGCCACTGTTGCTGGTGGCCTGCTGCTACGGGCCCGATCTGTTCTCGTTGCGCAACTTTCTAAGACAACTGATGCTCGACTACGACAGCCTGACCAGGCTGGTCTACTCCGGTGACAGCCCCGGCGCCATCGCCGATTTTCATATCAAGATGCTGCAAGCCCGCATCCGCACAGTGCTGGGCCGGATCAACGATGCCACCGATCCCCTACAAGCCCTGGCCGTCAATCTGAAGCAAGCCTCCCATCAGGCCTATCATGACATCACGGAACAGGATGCCCAGACCCGGCAAATGGCGACAGCCATGACCCAGATGGCCAGCACAGCCTACGAAATTGCTCGCAACATTCTGGACTCCAACAGCCAGGTGAGCGAGGCGCGCAGCCGCTGCCAGCAGACAGATCGGCAGTTGTCCCGCACCGAACAGCATATCGAGCAACTTGCCAGACAGGCAGAACTGGCCTTTAACTCGGCGGTGGAGCTCACCAGCGAGTCGGAGCGGATCGGCAGTGTGACGGGGGAGATCCAGGGTATCGCCGATCAAACCAACCTGCTGGCCCTCAACGCCGCCATTGAGGCGGCCCGGGCCGGTGAGCAGGGACGCGGCTTTGCGGTGGTGGCGGACGAAGTGCGAACCCTCTCCACCCGCACCCAGAAGGCAACCGAGCAGATCCAGGGCAGCATACAGCAGCTCCAGCAGACGCTGGGGCGCTGGCGCGGCATGATGCAGGAGAATCTGCAACAGACACGCGAGTGCGCTCAGATGACCCGGGAGGGATCAGCCAACCTCCATACCGTACTGGAGGAGATCGAGCTGGTGACTGCATTTTCTACCCAGATCGCCACCGCCGCCGAACAACAACAGACAGTGGTGGAGGAGATCAATCGCAACATTAGCCAGATCTCGGACTACTCCCGCGCCAACAGCGCCAAGATGCAGAAGGTTGATGACTCAAGCCGCGAACTGCTGGAGCGAGCCCAACAGCTAAAGGGGTTGAGTCAGACCTTCGGTTGAAGCAGGGTTGCCGGCCATGCCGAAGAAGCGCCACAATGGCGCTTCAATTTTTATACCGGAGCCATCACCATGCCAGCCTCCCTCTCGCCAGCTCTCGACAAGGGAGCGCGCATCGAGGCGATCATCGCCCTCATCCCTGCCGGCAAGGTGGCCAGTTACGGTCAGGTGGCCGATCTGGCCGGGCTGCCCGGACGGGCAAGACTGGTAGGCAAGGTGCTGCGGGAAACCGACAAGGTACTGCCGTGGCATCGGGTGCTGGGCGCAGCAGGCACCATCTCCTTACCAAAAGGGTCGGCTGGCTTCGACAGACAGGCGGGATTGCTGCAGGAAGAGGGCGTGCCCGTGATTGGTGGGCGGGTCAGAATGAAGGAGTGGCAATGGCAGCCCGACCTGGCCGAGCTGCTTTTTCTACTGCCGTTTTGAGGGGGGCACTGCCAGATCACTCCAGCGGTGCCAGGATCTCCTCACTGCGCACCTGCACCGGTATAGTCTCGTCCTCGCGCTGCAGCAGCACAAGCAGGCTCTGTCGGTCCACCTCCAGCACATAGGCAGCCCCTTCCCGGGTCATGCAGCTCATGCCCGGCCGGATCTCGTTAATCTCCATCTCAACCTCCTTGTCTACTTCGCGATTGACGACAGCTGCACTCCTTGCAGCTGTCTCAGTATACCCTTATCCATAAGCAAAGAGGCCCCTGGTCGGGGCCTCTTTGTCATCAGGCTTTCTTCGCCTTCGGCAAACTCTCTTGCCAGGTACCGTTGTCGTAGTGAGCGGTCCAACCGGTCGCCTTGCCGTTGACCTCGCTCATCACGTACTGCTCCTTGGTCTTTCGACTGAAGCGCACGATGGCGGGGTTGCCGTCCGGATCGGTGAGCGGGGCTCCCGCCAGATACTTGTGCTTGGCGGAGATGCGATCCTTGAAGCGCTTGAGCTCTTCCACCAGCGGCGCGCGAGTCTCGCGGGATTTGGGGAAGTTGCTGGCTGCCAGGAACAGACCGGCAGCACCGTCACGCAGCACGAAGTGAGCATCGGACTGGGTACACTTGAGCTCCGGCAACGGTACCGGATCTTCTTTCGGCGGCGCGATGTCGCCGTTTTTCAGGATCTTGCGGGTGTTCTTGCAAGTCTCGTTGGTGCAGCCCATGTACTTGCCGAAACGACCGTTCTTGAGCTGCATCTCGCTGCCGCAGCGGTCGCACTCGATACTCGGCCCTTCGTAGCCCTTGAGCTTGAACTGGCCCTTCTCGATTTCGTAGCCATCGCAGTCCGGGTTGCGACCACAGACGTGCAGCTTGCGGCTGTCATCGATGATGTAGGCATCCATCGCTGTGCCACAGACACCGCAACGGTGCTTGGCACGCAGCGCCTCGGTTTCCGCCTCTTCGCCGTCAGTGGCGGAGACAAACTCATCGGCAGAGACCAGGTTGATGGTCTTCTTGCAGCGCTCTTTCGGCGGCAGTGCATAGCCGGAGCAGCCGAGGAAGACGCCGGTGGTGGCGGTACGAATACCCATCTTGCGGCCACAATCCGGGCAGTCGATGTCGGTCATCACCATCTGGTTGGCACGCATGCCGCCCTCTTCGGGCGCCTTGTCGGCCTTCTCCAGCTCCTGGGTAAACTCGGCGTAGAAGCTGTCCAGCACCTTCTTCCACTCAAGGCTCCCTTCAGCGATGCCATCGAGCTTGTCTTCCATCTTGGCGGTGAACTCGTAGTTCATCAGCTCGACGAAGTTCTCCACCAGACGATCGGTGACGATCTCACCCATCTTCTCGGCGAAGAAACGGCGGCTCTCGACCCGCACATAACCACGATCAACGATGGTGGAGATGATGGAGGCGTAGGTAGAGGGACGGCCGATGCCGCGTTTTTCCAGCTCGCGCACCAGCGCAGCTTCGGTAAAACGGGCAGGCGGCTTGGTAAAGTGCTGGCGCGGATCCAGCTTGACCAGTTTCAGCACCTCGCCCACGGTGACCGCAGGCAGCTGGCTATCTTCACCCTTGCGACCCATCGGCGGCAGCGCCTTGGTCCAACCGGCGAAGCGCAGGGTACGACCACGGGCCTTGAGCTCGAACTCACCCGCCTTGACGGTCAGGGTGGAAGAGTCGTACTGAGCGGGGGTCATCTGGCAGGCAACGAACTGACGCCAGATGAGATCGTACAGACGCATGGCATCCGGCTCCATCCCTTCCAGCATCTCGGCAGTCACCTGTACGTTGGAGGGACGGATCGCTTCGTGCGCTTCCTGGGCATTGGCCTTGGCGCCATACAGATTCGGCTCGGCTGGCAGATAGGCCGCGCCATACTGCTCGCCGATATATTCACGCACCGCTTCAACCGCCTCTTTGCTGAGGTTGGTGGAGTCGGTACGCATATAGGTGATGTAACCCGCTTCATAGAGACGCTGGGCCATCATCATGGTCTTCTTGACCCCGAAGCTCAGACGGGTAGAGGCCGCCTGCTGCAGGGTGGAGGTGATAAACGGCGCGGACGGCTTGGAGCCGGTCGGCTTGTCTTCCCGGTTAACGACCTTGTAGTCGACCCCTTCCAGGGCTGCGACAGCGGCAAAGGTCTCGGCCTGGGTCACCGGCTTGAAGTCAGCCCCGTTGCGGCTGACCACTTCCATCCGCAGATCGCTCTTGTCGGCAGTCAGCAGGTCGGCATTGAGATCCCAGAACTCGACCGGTACGAACGCCTTGATTTCGCGCTCTTTATCGACGATAAGACGCACCGCAACGGATTGCACTCGACCGGCGGAAAGACCGCGCGCCAGCTTCTTCCACAGCAGTGGAGAGACCATATAACCCACCACTCGGTCGAGGAAACGACGAGCCTGCTGGGCATTAACGCGGTCAATATTGAGTTCGGACGGCTGGGCGAACGCCTCCTTGATGGCGCTCTTGGTGATCTCGTTGAACACCACGCGCTTGTAGCGGCTGTCGTCGCCACCAATGATCTCGCGCAGGTGCCAGGCGATCGCCTCTCCTTCTCTATCCAAGTCGGTTGCGAGATAGATGGTGTCGGCTTTCTCGGCCAGACTTTGCAACTCGCTGACCACCTTCTCCTTGCCGGGCAAAATCTGGTAGTTAGCCTGCCAGCCAGCGGTCGGATTGATGCCCATCCGGGCAAACAGGGCCTTGCGATCCTTGGCTGCCTTTTCAGCTTCGCTCAACTTGATGCCGCGAATGACGGGTTTCTTGGGCTCGGTGCTGGCGCTGCCGCTGGTGGGCAGATCGCGAACATGACCAACGCTGGATTTCACCACGTAGTCCTTGCCCAGATATTTATTGATCGTCTTGGCCTTGGCCGGAGACTCCACTATGACCAGTGATTTGCCCATGCTGTAACTATTATCCTCATTGCACCCGACGGGGTTGGTGTGCGGTTTTGTGGGGCTGTATAAGAGATTTGGCGCGAAAAAGCAATCTTGTGAGCAAATTTGCCTGACCAGCCCGAACCACACGGCTTCTTTTATTGCTTCTTTATTTATTAATGCGAAGGCAACAGGCCGGACGCAACCGCTTTTTCAATTTTCTGCCATACCGCCCCTCTTTTTATATCTGAAACGACATAAAAACGTCTGCTGGTTACCGGCTTGTTACAAAAACATAAAATCTCTTTATAATGGCCCAACCCCGACGCATTGTGCGCGGAAGGAACCGCTACCCATCATAAAAATCGAAAGGATGTACTCAATGAAGCACTTCGAGGTCAATTTCGACGGTCTGGTCGGCCCGACTCATAACTATGCAGGCCTCTCCTACGGCAACGTTGCCTCCCAGAGCAATGCCCAGGAAGCCTCCAATCCGAAAGAGGCCGCCAAACAGGGGCTGCTCAAGATGAAGGCGCTGACCGAGCTTGGCATGACCCAGGGTGTACTGGCGCCACAAGAGCGCCCCGATCTTGCCACCCTGCGCCGCCTCGGCTTCACCGGCAACGATGCCCGGGTGCTGGAACAGGCCGCCAAACAGGCTCCCGCCGTACTGGCCGCCTGCTATTCGGCCTCCAGCATGTGGACCGCCAACGCCGCCACCGTCTCCCCGAGTGCCGATACCCGGGATGGCCGCATTCACTTCACACCCGCCAACCTGACCAACAAGTTTCACCGATCACTGGAGCCGGACGTCACTGGCCGTATCCTGCGCGCCGTGTTCAACAATGATCGCCACTTCAGCCACCACCTCCACCTGCCGGAAAATGATCACTTCGGTGACGAGGGGGCGGCCAACCACACCCGCCTCTGCCGCGCCTACGGCGAGGCGGGGGTCGAGCTGTTTGTCTATGGCCGCAGCGCCTTTGACTACTCCCGCCCGGCGCCGAAGCGCTATCCGGCCCGCCAGACTCTGGAGGCAAGCCAGGCCATCGCCCGCCTGCATGGCCTTGGCGAGGAGAGCGTGGTGTTTATTCAGCAAAACCCGGAGGTGATCGATCAGGGAGTGTTCCACAACGACGTGATCGCAGTGGGCAACCAGAATGTGCTCTTCTTCCACCAGCAAGCGTTCCTCAACACCGAAGCCGTGCTATCAGAGATCAGCGACAAGTTTGGCGAGGGGGATTTGCACTTTATCGAAGTGCCGACTGCCGAGGTATCCGTGCTGGATGCGGTGAAATCCTACCTGTTCAACACCCAGATCCTCACCCTGCCGAGCGGCGAGATGGCCATTATCGCCCCCACCGAGTGCCGCGATAATCCGGCGGTGTCGGCCTATCTTGGCAAGCTGCTGACGCAGGAGACTCCGATCAAGGCGGTCCACTATATGGATGTGAAACAGAGCATGCGTAATGGTGGCGGCCCGGCCTGCCTGCGACTGCGGGTTGCCATGAACGATCAGGAACTCGCTGCGGTCAATCCGGCCTGCCTTATCAACGACAGCCAGTTTGCCCGCCTCGATGGCTGGGTAGATCGCCACTACCGCGACCGCCTGACTCTCGATGACCTGCGTGATCCGACCCTGGTGCAGGAGTCTCGCAGCGCGCTGGACGAGCTGACCCAAATCCTGAAACTGGGTTCCGTCTACCCGTTCCAGCGCTAGATGTGATGATCGGGAAGACTACCGACACAGGCAGTCTTCTCTTATCTACCTCACCCCCTTGCACGGATGCTCTTTTGTGCAGAAAATCAGCATGCAACTTGCTGATAAGCTTGATTTTTGAGCTGGATGTATCAAAAAATCGACGAACAGTCATTTTTTGCTGCCAGAAACGCTTCAAGGGGTTCACAAAGAGCGAAGATCTGTTAGTATGCGCCTCGCACTTGGGGAGGGGTTCCCGAGCGGCCAAAGGGATCAGACTGTAAATCTGACGGCTCTGCCTTCGAAGGTTCGAATCCTTCTCC
>NZ_JAAKUJ010000020.1:0-57128 GCF_049175075.1 Aeromonas sp. 600774 | reverse complement strand
CGGGAATAGCTCAGTTGGTAGAGCACGACCTTGCCAAGGTCGGGGTCGCGAGTTCGAGTCTCGTTTCCCGCTCCAATCTCTCTTCGAAGTTTTCATAATCCCTTTGAATTGCCCTTCACATCGCGTTGCGATGCTTTGTCGTATCTGGCGTTTACTAGGCGCGTCTCTACCACCTCCTGCCAACAGGAAGGGGATGTGGGCTCATGGTGCGGATTGTACGAGGCAAGCGGTTGTGACAGGTGGTGGGGGGCGAGAATTGCGGGCAAAAAAGAGGAGGGGCCTTGGCTCCTCCTGCATGATTCACTGGCGCGGGCTTAGACCAGAGTAACGTTTTCAGCCTGAGGGCCTTTTTTGCCCTGGGTCACAGTGAACTGGACTTTTTGACCTTCAGCCAGGGTTTTGAAACCGGTGCTCTGGATGGAGGAGAAGTGAACGAATACGTCCGGACCCTGGGATTGTTCAATAAAGCCAAAACCCTTGGTTTCGTTGAACCATTTTACCTGGCCGGTGCGAATGTCAGACATGTGCTAAATCCTATCAATAACAAAATGAAACTAAGCCCGTGCTGGGCTGCATTTGCCTTGCAAGCAGGGGTTGGCTCATGACTGACCACGTCTCTTTGTCCCAGTAGCACGTAGAACAATCCCTGTCTAAAGCACAAACGATTGTACGTTAGCGCCGATCCTTGTCAATTTGACCCCTTTCGTTTTTTGAACAAGCTAAAAATATTGTGAAGTCAGTAGCTTATTTGAAGATATTTGGCTGAAAAAAAACGGAAGGCCAGCGCCTCCCGTGTTGTTATTCCTTGAGGGCGAACCCTTCGCCCTGCCGGTCGTAGCGGTAGACTGCCTGACCGTAGGAGCGAACCTCCACCCGCTGGATGCGGCGGGTGTCGTCCACCAGGATGAAGATAGAGCGGCCCGATTGCAGGCGGGTCAGGGGACGATCCGGCCCCTCGATGGCGATCAGGCGGCTCAGCTCGGCACCCGGCAACTCGAATTTGCGCCAGATGGAGTAGAGGGTCTCACCCGCCTGCACATCGTGTTGCAGCCAAGTGCCGTTGACCTTCTCTTCGACCGGCTTGGCAGCCGCGGGGGCACTGCCTGCTGCGCCACTGCCGACAGTTAGCGCTTGAGCAGGCACGGCCAGCGGCACTTCCAGCGAGCCGGAAGGGGCTGCCTTGGGGGCGGATGGTGCCGGCTCCCAGGCCAGCACCAGCAACCAGAGCGGGATCAGGATCAGCAGACCTATGGTGTTTTTGCGGGGCAGCGGGCTGGACAGCTTGAATTTGCCTGCTTTGGCATCCTGGCGACGTTGGCCGAGGTTGCTCATCCCTTGGCCAAAACGTTGGCGCAGGGACAGGGTCGCGGCATTGATGCGATGGAGCAGGGATCCTTGTGATTCGTCTTGGCGACGCTGCTGGGCTCGTCTGTTATGGCCTCGTGGGCGACGGTCCGGGGTGGGCACGGCATTTACCTCTCACTACATTGCCTGCCATCAGGCAAATTCGTCGCCTATGGTAAACGGACTCGCCCCCGAGGGGGAGAGTCCTGAGGCGGAAAATTATCAGCTGAGACGAAATTGACCCAATAATTGCTGCAATTTGTCGGCCGCCTGACGCAATGCCTGACTGGCTTTGGCCGTTTCGGTCGCATCCTGAGCAATGTCGTTGGCCAGTGCGTTGGTTTTTGAGAGGTTGCCGGAGACGGTCTCGGAGACCGAGCTCTGCTCTTCGGCGGCGGAGGCGATCTGATAGGTCATGTCGTTGATGGTGGAGATGGCCTGGTAGATGCTACCGAGCGCCTCTTCCGCCAGATCCGCCTCGCCCACCGCTTGATGGGTCAACTGCTGGCTCTGGGTGATGGCGTTGACTGCATTGGTGGAGCTCAGGCGGATCTTCTCGATTAGCTCCTGGGTGTTCTGTACCGCCTGCTGGGTATTGCCAGCCAGTTTGCGCACCTCATCGGCGACCACCGCGAAACCGCGCCCCTGCTCGCCGGCCCGGGCAGCCTCGATGGCGGCGTTGAGGGCCAGCAGGTTGGTCTGGTCGGCAATCCCCTGAATGACGGTGAGGATGCTGGTGATCTGGGCGCTGTCGTGGGCCAGCCCTTCCACCACTTCGGCCCCTTTACCGGCTTCTGCCGCGACCTTGTGCATCGACTGGATCACCTGCTGGAAGCGCTCCTTGCCCTGATCGGCGGCGCTTTGCGCCTGTTTGGCCGAGTCGGCGGTGTTGTTGGCGTGGGTGGCGACCTCCTGACTGACGTAGGACATCTCCTGCACCGCGGTCAGCATCTGCTCCATCTCCGCCTGATGGTGCTGCAGGTTGTTGTCGGTCTGACCGGCGATGCGGTCGGTGTCACCGGCGTAACGGTTCACCTCGCTGGCAGTCTTGAGCACATCCCCGAGCAGCCCTTGCAACTTGTCGATAAAGCGGTTGATGCCCTTGGCGAGATCCCCCAGCTCGTCGACAGAGCGGGTTGCGAGGCGCTTGGTGAGATCCCCTTCACCATCGGCAATGTCATCCACCAGGCTGACCATCTGACGGATGGGGCCAGTGATACTGCGGGCAATCACCAGCATGGTGGCCAGCGCCAGCACCAGTACGATAAAGGCACCGACCAGCTGCTGG
Source organism: Aeromonas sp. 600774 (assembly GCF_049175075.1). Classification (NCBI taxonomy): domain Bacteria; kingdom Pseudomonadati; phylum Pseudomonadota; class Gammaproteobacteria; order Aeromonadales; family Aeromonadaceae; genus Aeromonas; species Aeromonas sp. 600774. The sequence goes on along the minus strand of NZ_JAAKUJ010000020.1, from coordinate 54,496 downwards.
GTCACCGCTGCCTGGTTCATCTCATTGAGCTGGCTCTCCAGTTGATCGGCCCCTGCCAGTACCACCTTGTAGGGCAGGGTGACGATGATGGCCCAGTTGCGGCTCATTCCCGGCACCATGATGGGAACGGAAATACGGAATGATTCGTCCAGCTCCTGACGTTGCACTTCCGGTTTCAGGTACTGCTGCCACTGGTTGCCCAGCACCTTACTTGCGCTGCTGCCGAGCAGGCTGGCATCACCGCTGGTGCCGGTGATGACACCGGCGGCGCTGACGATCAGGGTTTCGCCCTTGCCGTCATAGATATTGCTGTTGAGGCTCTTGGCCTGACGACTGATGGAGTCCACCGCCAGGTCGAGGGCTGCGATGCCGCGGAACTGGCCATTCACCATGATGGGGGTGGTGATGGTGCTCACCAGCACCTGCTGACCGTTGATATCCACCTTGAAGGGATCGATCAGACAAGAGCGCCCTTCCCGTTTCGGGCAGGCGTAGTAGTCGTTGGCGGGATTGCCGAATTCGTCTGGGTCGGTTTTTTCAATGGAGAGCAGTAGATCGGTACCGATTTGATCCTTGTCGCGATAGAAGTAGGGCACGAAGCGCCCCTTGTCGTCACTGCCCAGCGCACTCTGGCCAGCAAAACTGGCATCCTGACCGTCGAAACCGTTGGGCTCAAAGCCGGCAAAGGCGCCATAGAGTTGCGGCTCCAGCGCCAGTTGTGCCTTGAGCAGGTCGGTGGCCTGCTGGCGATCCAGCGGCAGTTTGCCCTGCTGTTGCAGGGCGAGGGCGCTGGCCATCTGTTGGGTATAGGAGAGCCCCTTTTGCAGCAGTTGGGTGATGGTGGCCGCCTCGGCGCGGGCATTGGCGCTGACCTTCTGCCAAGCCTCCTGCTGCAGCGCTTCACGGCTGGAGCTGATGGTCAGTTGTTGGGTCTGTTGGCCGGAGTATTGGTTGAGCAGGATCAGGATGACCAGGGCGGTGGTCATGGCAATCCCGGCCATCACTAGAATGCGGTTTTGGATCGAACGGAACTGCATCGTCTCTTCCTTGTTGGTGAGCGTTATTTGGATATCGGCCGGAGGAGGCAGCTCTCCAACACTTCCCATAGCAAATCGGAAATGGGGATTTTGTTTTGCGATCCCCTTCAAAGATTGATGGGCAGGTGAGAAGGGTCAAATTTTCCCCGCTACCAGGCCCTGTTGCCACTTCATGGTTTTCCCATCCGTCTTTGTCGGTGCTAAAATGCGACGGTTTTTTCTAACGAATTGGCCCAAGGCCCTCTACACAAGGCTTAAAGATGAAAGTCAAAACCCGTTTTGCTCCCAGCCCGACCGGCTTTTTGCATGTCGGCGGTGCCCGTACCGCACTCTATTCCTGGTTGTTTGCAAAGAACCAGGGCGGTGAGTTCGTGCTGCGTATTGAGGATACCGACCTGGAACGTTCCACTCAGGAGGCGATCGACGCCATCATTGAGGGCATGGAATGGCTGGAGCTGAACTGGGATGAGGGCCCCTACTACCAGACCAAGCGCTTCGATCGCTACAACGGTCTGATCGACGAGATGCTGGCCGATGGCCGCGCCTACAAGTGCTACTGCTCCAAAGAGCGTCTGGAAGCACTGCGCGAAGGCCAGATGGCCAACGGCGAGAAGCCACGTTACGACGGCAAGTGCCGCGACCACGCCCACGATCACCCGGCCGATGCGCCGCACGTGATTCGCTTCCGCAACCCGACCGAAGGTTCCGTGGTGTTCGATGACCACGTCCGTGGCCGCATCGAGTTCGCCAACACCGAGCTGGACGATCTGATTATCCGCCGTACCGACGGCGCGCCGACCTACAACTTCTGCGTAGTGGTCGATGACTGGGATATGGAGATCACCCACGTGGTGCGTGGTGAAGACCACATCAACAATACCCCGCGCCAGATCAACATCTACAAGGCGCTGAACGCGCCGGTACCTGAGTTTGCCCACGTATCCATGATCCTGGGTGACGATGGCGCCAAGCTCTCCAAGCGCCACGGTGCAGTCTCCGTGATGCAGTACCGCGATGACGGCTACCTGCCGGAAGCGCTGCTGAACTATCTGGTGCGTTTGGGCTGGTCCCACGGCGATCAGGAGATCTTCAGCCTGGAAGAGATGATCAAGCTGTTCAGCCTGGATGCCATCTCCAAGTCTGCCTCTGCCTTCAACACCGACAAACTGCTGTGGCTGAACAACCACTACATGCGCAGCCTGGATCCGACTTATGTTGCCAAGCATCTGGCATGGCACATGGAAAACCAGAAGATCGACACCAGCAATGGCCCGGCGCTGGCCGACGTGGTCACCCTGCTGGCCGAGCGCTGCAACACCCTGGTCGAGATGGCCGCCCAGAGCCGCTACCTGTTCGAAGATTTTGAGGCGATCGACGAAGCGGCCGCCAAGAAGCACCTGCGTGGTGTGGCTGCCGAGCCGCTGGCTCTGGCCAAGACCAAGCTGGCTTCACTGGATAGCTGGACTACCGAAGCGCTGCACGAGCTGATTGAAGCGACTGCCGCCGAGCTGGGTCAGGGTATGGGCAAGGTTGGTATGCCGCTGCGCGTGGCCGTCACCGGTCTGGGCCAATCCCCTGCCATCGACGCCGTAATGGCACTGGTCGGCAAAGAGCGTGTACTTGCTCGTATCGACCGTGCGCTTGCTTACATCGAAGCCCGTATGGCTGCCGAGTAAGTGCTGCCGATATAGCAGGCGAGGGGAGCCCCCGTTCTGCCACATGCTGAATAGCAAAAATCCGAAACCACTGGTTTCGGATTTTTTTATGGCCGGGAGCTGCGGTGGGGCACCATGGTGGTCATGCCCGACCTGGACGAGCTGTCAGGCCAGCTTGAAGGACTGGATCTGGCTGTCGAGCTCCTTGCTGTGTTGTTCGACCAGCTCGGAGGCTTCTTGCAGTTCGCGCAGTACCACGACGGAGCCTTCAGCGATCTGCCTGACCTGCTCCAGATTGCCGCGCATCTCTTCGGCGACCGAGCTCTGCTGCTCGGAGGCGGCGGCGATGTGGCGGTTCATGTCGGCGACACCCTGTACCCGCTGCACTATGGTGGCGAGCTGGGTACCGGCCTGGGTCACCTGTTCCACTCCTTTGTCGGCCTGGCGCACGCTATGGGCCATCAGTTCGGCGGCCTGAGCTGCATTGCCCTGCAGTTGTTCGATCATCTTCTGGATCTCGACGGTGGCGGCCTGGGCGCGGTTAGCCAGCTCGCGCACCTCGGAGGCCACTACGGCAAAGCCACGACCCGCTTCACCGGCGCGGGCCGCTTCGATGGCGGCGTTCAGTGCCAGTAGGTTGGTCTGCTCCGAGATGCCGCGAATGGTGTCGACTACCGAGCCAATGCGCTCGACCCCTTGCTCCACCTGATTGACCACGGTAGCGGAGCGCTGGATATTGCCGGAGAGGGTGTCGATGGTGTTGACGGTCTCGGTAACGCAGCGGCTCCCCTCCTCGGCCAGCTGGCTGGTTTCGGCGGTGGCGTGAGAGGCTTGATCCGCATGGGTGGCCACTTCGCGAATGGCGCCGACCATCTGGCTCATGGCGCTTGCCAGTTGCTCAATCTGGGTGAACTCTTCGTTGATCGCTTCGTTGGCCTCTTCCATGCAGAGAGTGACCTGAGAGGCGATGTCGTTGAGCTCCTTGCAGGCGGCGCGCTGGTTGCCAAACACTGCTTTGAGGTTTTCCTGCGAGTGGGAGACCGCCTTGGCGATATCACCGAACTCGTCACGAGACTTGAGCAGTACTTTGTGGCTGAGGTCCCGCTTGGCGAAGCGCTCCAGCAGGCCCACCAGATAGTGCACCTGCTTGACCATCAGGCGAGAGCCGGTGAGCAGCAGGATTACGAACAGCAGCCCCATGATGGTGGTCTCCATCAGGCCGGTCCAGAGCAAGCGATTGGAGATCGCATCTGCCTTGGCGGGATCAAGCCCTTCGCTGAGCAGAGTTGACTCCAGATTGTTGGCATCAAACCAGAGTTTGGTCAGTAGCAAAATGGTACTGAACACCATCAGCAACACTACTTTTGGCACCAGCCGAATGTTGCTCATCCGCTTCTCTAGCAGGTTTAACTGCATCGTGAAATCTCCTTTGAAAATCGCTTTTTCCTTTGCCCTCAGGACTATCGGCATTATCTTCTCTTTTATTAATTTGCACTGTGCTTAAAGTTGGAAAATGTATGCGACATCACTTAACTCATCTGCGGGCGATGGATCTGCTGATGGCATTTCTGTCGATTATCTCGGTTGTGCTGGTGACGGCCCGCTGGTGGGGGCAGGCAACCCTCACTCCCCAAACCCTGCAGCTCTTCTATGACCTGGACAGCCTGATCTGTTACTTCTTCCTTGCCCATTTCGCTTATGGTTGGCTTCGGGCCCCTGATCGAAAATCCTTCTTCAAGACCAACTGGATCTATCTACCAGGCAGTTTGCCGATGGTGGAGCAGCTGCGTTGGGCCCGTTTGCTGCAGCTTTGGCGGGTCTATCAACTGTTCAAGGAGAACCCGGATCTCTGGGCCATGTTCCGTCGCGAGCGAAACGAGACAACCCTCTCCGGCATCCTATTCCTCTTTTTCCTGCTGCTGGGGTTGGGATCCGGTGTCATGTACTGGATTGAGTCTGGTCAGCCCGGCAGCCAGATTGAGACACCTTATGACGCATTCTGGTGGACGCTGGTGACCCTCTCCACAGTCGGTTACGGGGATCTGGTGCCCAAAACAGAGGAAGGGCGTTTTGTTGCCAGCCTGCTGATCCTGTTCGGGGTCGGTCTGTTTGGTGCCATCAGTGGTTTTATGGCCAGCATCTTTTTGCAACCGGCCAAGGAGAGCGAAACCGACAAGTGGCGTCATCACTACAACAACCAGCAAGAGGAGTTGCTGCGGGAGATCCGCGCCCTGCGCAGCGAGGTGCGGGAGTTAAAAAGCAAGTGAGGGTGCGGGTGGGCAAGTGGCGAGGTAGCTCGCCACTCTGTGCTATTTATCCGGGGGCGCAGATTTTTCTTTGCTTGTCCTTTAACCTGCTGGCGGCTTAACATTCAACCTCTTGTCCAAACCAGAAAAAGAGAACCGATCGACCATGCGCGCCCTTCTCGGGATTTTGATCTGCTTGTGTGCCCAACAGGCACTGGCCGACACACGTTATGTTTCAGACAACATCTTTACCTATATCCACAATGGTCCGGGTACCCAGTACCGGATTCTCGGTAGCGTCAAGGCTGGTGAACCGCTGGAGGTGAAGGCGGTGAACGGCGATGCCGGATTCACCCAGGTGGTGGACGGGCGTGGTCGCGAAGGGTGGATAAAAAGCAATGAACTGCAGAGTGAGCCCAGCTTGCGCGAGCGGCTCCCTCAGGTAGAAAAGGAGCGGGATGAGCTCAAGGCGCGCCTGCAAAATCTCAACGGTGACAACGAAAAACGCTTCACCGAGAAGGATGGCCAGATCGCGGCCCAGAGCAAGGAGATCGCCGCCCTCAAGGCTCAGCTGGCCAGCCAGGGTGAAGAGATGAACAATCTCAAAGAGCAGAACGATGCCCTGACCCAGAGCTACGACAACCAGGAGCACGACATGCAGATGGACTGGTTTATCCGTGGTGGCGCCATGGTGGGGGCGGGGATCCTGCTCGGCATCCTGTTGCCCATGCTGCCCCGCCGTCGCAGCCGTGGCGATCGCTGGATGAACTGACAGCTTCTGGCTGACTGAATTGCTGAGAAGGGTCGCCGTGGCGGCCCTTCTTTTTTTGGGCGCATTGGGACATCCGGTATTGGGTGGGATGCGTGGCTGCTTTGCGACAGGACGGGCGGTGGCAGATCGTATACAAAATGAAGTCAGATGACCCTCATGTTTACTGGTAGGCCGGCTTCAAAAGGGAATAAATGAGGTGAATTAGCGATCTTTGTTAAGGAGTGGCAACAAATTCATTTCATATAGGGGAGGATATTGTATACATTGTCGGCGTTTCGGCGGTGCGACCGCCTTTGTCGATATCAGCCTTAGGGCGTACAGGAAGACCCCATATGTTCAAAGCTACTCAAGTGCTTGCCGCTGACTATATCCCCTCCGATCTGGCCGCCCTGCGCGAAGCCATCACCCAAAACTACGTGGTGGATGAAAATGCCTATCTGGCCGAACTGTCGGCCATGCTGCCGGGAGATGGCGCCTCGCTGGAGCAGGTGACCCAGCGTGCCCGTACTCTGGTGACCAAGGTGCGCAAGGAGAGCGGCTCTGGCGACGGTATCGATGCCTTCCTGCAGGAGTACAGCCTGGATACCCAAGAGGGGATCATCCTGATGTGTCTGGCCGAGGCGCTGCTGCGCATTCCCGATGCCGAGACCGCTGACGCCCTGATCAAGGACAAGCTCTCCGGCGCCAACTGGTCATCTCATTTCCGCAAGAGCGACTCTACTCTGGTCAACGCCTCCACCTGGGGGCTGATGCTGACCGGCAAGATTATCAAGCTCGACAAAAAGCTCGACGGCAACCCGGCCAACCTGCTGGGGCGCATGGTCAACAAGCTGGGCGAGCCGGTGGTGCGCTCCGCCATGTACGCCGCCATGAAGATCATGGGCAAGCAGTTCGTGCTGGGGCGCGACATGAAAGAGGCGCTCAAGGCGAGCCGCAAATCCCGCGAGCTGGGCTACACCCACACCTACGACATGCTGGGTGAATCGGCGCTGACCATGCAGGATGCCGACAAGTATCTGACCGATTACCGCAACGCCATCGAGGCGGTGGGCAACGAGCGGATCAGCGACGGCGGCCCGGCCCCCTCCATCTCCATCAAGCTCTCGGCACTCCATCCACGCTATGACGTGGCCAACCGCGAACGGGTACTCGGCGAAATGTGCGAGCGGCTGGTGGGGCTGGTGCGTCTCGCCCGCGACAAGGATGTGGCCATCAGCATCGACGCCGAGGAGATGGACAGACTCGAGCTGTCGCTGGATCTGTTCGAGCAGCTCTACCGCTCCGATGCCAACCGTGGCTGGGGTAAGCTCGGCATGGTGGTGCAGGCCTACTCCAAGCGCGCCCTGCCGGTACTCTGCTGGCTCACCGCGCTGGCCCGCGAGCAGGGTGACCTCATTCCGGTGCGACTGGTAAAAGGCGCCTACTGGGACAGCGAACTGAAATATGCCCAGCAGGCGGGCCTGCCCGGCTACCCGCTCTTTACCCGCAAGGCGGGCACCGATATCTCCTACCTCGCCTGCGCCCGCTACCTGCTGAGCGAGCCGACTCGCGGCTTTATCGCCCCCCAGTTTGCCACCCACAATGCCAATACCGTGGTCAGCATTCTGGAGATGGCCGGTGATCGCCAGTTTGAATTCCAGCGTCTGCACGGCATGGGGGAGGAGCTGCACAACGCCGTGCTGAACGACAATCCCGGTCTGCACTGCCGCATCTATGCGCCGGTCGGCGCCCACAAGGATCTGCTGCCCTATCTGGTGCGCCGCCTGCTGGAGAACGGGGCCAACACCTCCTTCGTTCACAAGCTGGTGGACCCCAACACCCCGGTGGATTCGCTGGCCGAGCATCCGCTGCGCACCCTCAAGCGCTACTCCGGCTTTGCCAACGACCGGATTCCGCAGCCGGTGAACCTCTTCACCGACCGCAAGAACTCCAGTGGCGTCAACATGAACATCCTCTCCATCCAGCGCCCCTTCTTCGCCCGCCTGAAAGAGCTGGAGAGCAAGCAGTGGCTGGCGGGCCCCATCGTCGATGGCGAGACCCTCAAACGCAGCGAGGCACGCACCGTGCTGAGCCCGCAGGATGTGAGTCTCACCGTCGGCAAGATCCACTGGGCCGACGAGCAGGCGGTGGAGCAGGCCTTGGCATCCGCCCACGCTGCCTTCCCGCGCTGGCGTGACACCCCGGTAAGCGAGCGTGCTGCCGCGCTGGAGAAGCTGGCGGATCTGCTGGAAGCGAACCGCGAGCAGTTTGTCTCCCTCTGTACCCGCGAGGCGGGCAAGCTGCTGCAAGATGGCATCGACGAGGTGCGTGAAGCGGTGGATTTCTGCCGCTACTACGCGGTGCAGGCCCGCAGCCTGATGGGACAGGCGACCCTGCTGCCCGGTTACACCGGCGAGCAGAACGAGCTGTTCCTGCAGGGGCGCGGGGTGTTTGTCTGCATCAGCCCGTGGAACTTCCCGCTGGCGATTTTCCTCGGCCAGGTCGCTGCTGCGCTGGCCACCGGCAACACCGTTATCGCCAAACCGGCGGAGCAGACCGGCCTTATCGCCCATCTGGCGGTGACGCTGGCCCATCAGGCCGGTATTCCGGGCGACGTGCTGCAACTGCTGCCCGGTGACGGTGCCACCGTCGGTGCCAAGTTGACAGCCGATCCGCGCATCGGCGGCGTCTGCTTCACCGGCTCCACCGAGACTGCCAAGCTCATCAACATGACCCTGGCCCAGCGCGATGGCGCCATCCTGCCGCTTATCGCCGAGACTGGTGGCCAAAACGCCATGATTGTTGACTCCACTGCCCTGCCGGAGCAGGTGGTGCGCGACGTGGTGAGCGCCGCCTTCCAGAGCGCCGGTCAGCGCTGCTCGGCCCTGCGGGTGCTCTACCTGCAGGAGGAGATCGCCGAGCGGGTGCTGGAGATCCTCACCGGCGCCATGCAGGAGCTCAAAGTGGGCAACCCGGCCGAGCACAACACTGACGTCGGCCCGGTCATCGATGCCGATGCCAAGGCCGGTCTCGATGCTCACCTCGCCTACATGATGTCGCGCGCTCGCCTGATTGCGCAGGCGCCGATGCCCGCTGCGACCATGGAGGGACACTTCGTCCAGCCGACCGCGTTGGAGATTGGCTCCATCCGCGAGCTGGCCAAGGAACAGTTCGGCCCCATCCTGCACGTAGTGCGCTACGCCACCCGGGATCTGGACAAGGTGATCAGCGACATCAACGGCACCGGTTATGGCCTCACGCTCGGGATCCACAGCCGCAATGAATCCCACGCGGAGGAGCTGGCGAGCCGCATCAACGTGGGCAACGTCTACATCAACCGCAACCAGATCGGCGCCATGGTCGGGGTGCAGCCATTCGGCGGCCAAGGGCTCTCCGGTACCGGCCCCAAGGCGGGCGGCCCGCACTACCTGAGCCGTTTCGTCACTGAAAAGACCCGCACCATCAACACTACGGCTGTGGGTGGCAACGCCACCCTGCTGGCGATGGGCGATGCCTGATCCGCGTCGATAGAGGCTGGATACGGGATGCCGGATAACAGCGGGCCGCCTTCGGGCGGCCTCTTTATTTGCACCATCCGTTTTTTACGAATGGAACAATCGGCCTCGGCGGGGTCGTCAGCGACCCGTGCTGGTCGTAAGATGGGAGCCATTCGCGCGGCGTTTGCCCTTTGCTCGGCCAGCCGTGGTCAGGGTTCTGTTTAACTGGACTTTGTGTAATTGGACTTAAGTGAGAGTGGTCATCTGATGTCATTAACCGAACAAGCCCGCTGGTTCGTGCTGGGGGGCGATCATCTGGTACTGCTCGATCAGCAGGGAGAGGTGCCACAAGGAAGTAAAGCGTGCCTGCCCGCAGCGCTGGCCGCTGCCCGTTTCGAGCGTTTTGATGAGTGGCAGGGGCTGCCCTGCTATCTGCTGGATCTGGGTGATGAGGCCGACACGAGCGCCATGAGTCCGCTACGCCAGCTGATGGTGGCGGGGGACGAGGAGGGCTTTCGCCTCGCGGGCCGCGCCTGGCAGCTCGCCACCTTCCGCCGCACCCACCGTTTCTGCGGCGAGTGCGGCGCCCCCATGACCCCGAAGGCGGGGGAGTGGGCGCAGGTGTGCCACCACGGCCACAGCGTCTATCCGCGTATCTCCCCCTGCATCATAGTGGCGGTGCGCAAGGGGCCGGAGATCCTGCTGGCAGCCCATCGCCGTCACTATCAGGCGGACGATCCCATGTATACCGTGCTGGCTGGCTTTGTGGAGGCAGGAGAGAACCTCGAGCAGTGCGTGGCACGGGAGGTGTTCGAGGAGAGCGGCATCCGGGTGCGCAATGTGCGCTATGTGGCGAGCCAGCCCTGGCCCTTCCCCCACAGCCTGATGATGGGCTTTACCGCCGACTACGAGAGCGGCGAGATCAAGGTGCAGGATGACGAACTGGTGGCCGCCGCTTTCTTTGCCGCCGACCGGCTGCCGCGCTTGCCGCCCCACGGCACCATTGCCCGGCGGCTGATCGAGTTGTCACTGGCTGGCGAGGGGTAACGGCGCTTATCTTTTCGCCAACCTTTTTGCACTTCTTTATAAAAACGGGGCGCTCTGGTTTGCGCCCCTTCACATCTTTGCAACCGATCACCCATTTGCCACGTTTTGGGCAGTCCGCTTGACTGGGCAAAGTGGTATTATGACCGCCATTTTATGCGTGATATGAATTCAGGAACTGGGATGAAAGAGCTGAAGAACGATCGATACCTGCGCGCTTTGCTGCGTCAGGATGTAGACATGACGCCGGTATGGATGATGCGCCAGGCAGGGCGCTATCTGCCGGAATACAAGGCGACTCGCGCCCAGGCGGGGGATTTCATGTCCCTGTGCCGCAATGCCGAGCTGGCCTGTGAAGTCACCCTGCAGCCGCTGCGCCGCTACCCGCTCGATGCCGCCATCCTCTTCTCCGACATCCTGACCGTGCCCGATGCCATGGGGCTGGGTCTCTACTTCGAGCAGGGTGAAGGCCCGCGTTTCGAGCGTCCGATCACCTCCATGGCCGACGTGCAGGCGCTGCCCATTCCGGATCCGGAAGATGAGCTGGGCTACGTGATGAACGCGGTGCGCACCATCCGCCGCGAGCTGAAGGGCGAAGTGCCGCTGATCGGCTTCTCCGGCAGCCCATGGACCCTGGCCACCTACATGGTGGAGGGGGGCAGCTCCAAGGCATTCACCAAGATCAAGCAGATGATGTACGCAGAGCCGCAAACCCTGCACCTGCTGCTCGACAAGCTGGCCGACAGCGTGATTGCTTACCTCAACGCCCAGATCAAGGCGGGTGCACAGGCTGTCATGGTGTTCGACACCTGGGGCGGCGTGCTCACCCCGCGCGATTACCGCGACTTCTCCCTGCAGTACATGCACAAGATTGTCGATGGCCTGATCCGCGAGCACGACGGTCGCCGCGTGCCGGTCACCCTGTTCACCAAGAACGGCGGTCAGTGGCTGGAGCAGATCGCCGCCACTGGTTGCGATGCGCTGGGTCTGGACTGGACCACCGATATCGCCGACGCCAAGCGTCGGGTCGGTGACAAGGTGGCGCTGCAGGGCAACATGGATCCCTCCATGCTCTACGCCACCCCGGCTCGCATCCGTGAAGAGGTCGCCTCCATTCTGGCCGGTTTCGGTCACGGTAATGGCCATGTCTTCAACCTCGGCCACGGCATCCATCAGGATGTGAACCCGGAACACGCTGGTGTGTTCGTCAACGCGGTACACGAGCTCTCCGCCCAGTACCACGGCCGCTAAGGCCGGGGCGAGCGAAGAGAAACTGATTGAAATCCGGGGCCGTCAGGCCCCGTTTTACATTTTAAAAGGCGTCGCGACGACGAGTGCGTGGCGCCAGTGCAGGAGGCAAGATGAGCAGCAAGTCACTGGATTGGGGTATCGATCTTGGCGGTACCAAGTGTGAATGCGTGGTGCTGGATGGCGATGAGGTGCTGCTGCGCCACCGCATTCCCACCGAGCGGGCTGGCGGTTATGAGCACATGATCGGCCAGATCGCCAAGCTGGTAGCTGAGTGTGCCGCGAAGATTGGCCAGCGCCCAACCGTCATCGGCATGGGCACGCCGGGGGCGCGGGATCCACAGACCGGCCTGATGAAGAACTGCAACACCACCGAGCTCAATGGCAAGCCGTTCAAGGAAGATCTGGAGCGCAAGCTGGGCGTGCCGGTGCTGATCGCCAACGACGCCAACTGCTTCGCGCTGGCAGAAACTCATCTGGGGGCGGTGCGCCAGCACCACCCCGATGCGAAAGTGGTGTTCGGCATCATCATGGGCACCGGGGTCGGCTCCGGCATCGTCATCAACGGCCGCATTCTCAACGGTCATCATGGCATCGCCGGCGAGTGGGGTCACAATGTGCTCTCCCCCGATGGTCCCGAGTGCTACTGCGGCAAACGCGGCTGCGTCGAGACCCTGATCAGTGGGCCGGCGCTGGAGGCCTGGTACGAGGCCAAGGCCAAGCGTCGTCTCTCGCTGGCGCAAATCGCGGCTGCCACCGCCCATGATCATGTGGCCAAGCTCACCATCGACCGGCTGCATCTGCTGTTTGGTCAGGCGCTGGCCAACGTCGTCAACATTCTCGACCCGGACGTGATCGTCATCGGCGGCGGGGTGGGCAATGTGCAGAGCCTTTACAGCGCCGGACGGCAGACAATTTTGCCCTTCCTCTTTAATCCCCGTTTCAGTGCCCCCATTATTGCTCCTGCCCTTGGCGACAGTGCCGGGGTATTCGGGGCCGCACTGCTGGCCCGCGGTGAATTCAAGGAGGCCCTGCTGTCGTAGCCGGGTCTCCCGGGGGGCCGGTGCGCCGCCCTGTTGCTGGTTCAAGGAAACGGATTCTCGATGATCAAGATTGCCATCAATGGTTACGGGCGGATCGGTCGCAACGTGTTGCGAGCCCTCTATGAAAGCGGGCGCGACAAGACCATCAAGATCGTCGCCATCAACGAGCTGGCGGCCCCCGAGGCCATGGTGCACCTGACCCGTTACGATACCAGTCACGGTCGCTTCCACCATCCGGTGCAACTGGCGGGTAACAGCATGCTGGTGGGGGAGGATCTCATCTCCCTGTTTGCCGAGCGGGATCCGTCAAAGCTGCCGTGGCGGGCGCTGGGAGTCGATGTGGTGCTCGATTGCACCGGGGTATTCGGCTCGCGGGCCGATGCCGAGCTGCATCTGGCGGCGGGGGCGGGTAAGGTGCTCTTCTCCCACCCGGCGGATGCGGATGTGGATGCCACCGTGGTCTACGGGGTCAACCATCAGGTGCTGACGGGGTGCGAGCGGATCGTCTCCAACGCCTCCTGTACCACCAACTGCGTGGTGCCGGTGATTGAAACATTGCATCGAGAATTCGAGATAAATTGTGGTACTATTACGACAATTCATTCGGCCATGCATGATCAGCAAGTCATCGATGCCTACCACAGTGACTTGCGCCGAACCCGCGCTGCCAGTCAGTCCATCATTCCGGTGGATACCAAGCTGGCAAAGGGGCTGGAGCGTATCCTGCCCCACTTCGCCGGCAAGTTCGAGGCGATCGCGGTGCGGGTGCCGACCATCAATGTAACAGCGATGGATCTCAGTATTACTGTTCGTAAAAAAGTGACAGTTAGTGACGTAAATCAAGCCCTGCAACGGGCATCCAGAGGTACATTACACGGTATTCTGGATTACACGGAAGAACCTCTGGTCTCCGTAGACTTCAATCATGATGCACACTCCTGCATCATTGATGGTACTCAGACCCGGGTGAGCGATGCCAACCTCGTCAAGATGTTGATGTGGTGCGATAACGAATGGGGCTTCGCAAACCGGATGCTGGATACCACCCGGGCCATGATGGCCGCAGGCTGAGCCTGCCCCGGGCGAATAGGTTACTGTTTTTAACATTACCTGAAAATATAGAGGACTGAATATGTCTGTTATCAAGATGACTGACCTGGATCTGGCGGGTAAACGCGTTCTGATCCGTGCTGACCTGAACGTGCCGGTAAAAGACGGCAAGGTCACCTCCGATGCACGTATCGTTGCGACTCTGCCGACCATCAAGCTGGCTCTGGAAAAAGGCGCCAAGCTGATGATCACCTCCCACCTGGGTCGTCCGACCGAGGGTGAATACAACGAAGAATTCTCCCTGGCTCCGGTTGTCAACTATCTGAAAGACGCTCTGTCCTGCCCGGTTCGCCTGGCCAAGGATTACCTGGATGGCGTAGAAGTCGCTGCCGGTGAGCTGGTTGTGCTGGAAAACTGCCGCTTCAACAAAGGCGAGAAGAAGAACACCGAAGAGCTGGCCAAAAAATACGCCGCCCTGTGTGACGTCTTTGTAATGGATGCGTTCGGTACTGCTCACCGCGCCGAAGGCTCCACCTACGGTGTGGCTCAGTTCGCTCCGGTCGCTTGTGCCGGCCCGCTGCTGGCTGGTGAACTGGAAGCGCTGGGCAAAGCCATGCTGAAGCCCGAGCGCCCGATGGTTGCCATCGTTGGCGGCTCCAAGGTCTCCACCAAGCTGACCGTTCTGGAATCCCTCTCCAAAATCGCTGACCAGCTGGTTGTCGGTGGTGGCATCGCCAACACCTTCATCGCTGCTGCCGGTCACAACGTCGGCAAGTCCCTGTGCGAGCACGACCTGATCGACACCGCCAAGAAACTGGCTGCCGAGACCAACATTCCTGTGACCACCGACGTGGTGGTAGGTGCCGAGTTCTCCGAGTCCACTCCGGCCACCATCAAGTCTGTTAACGATGTGACCGACGGCGACATGATCTTCGACATCGGCCCGGATTCTGCCAAGGCTCTGGCTGACATCATCATGAACGCCAAGACCATCCTGTGGAACGGCCCGGTTGGTGTGTTCGAGTTCGACCAGTTCGCTGAAGGCACCAAGGTTATCGCTGAAGCCATCGCTGCTTCTCCGGCCTTCTCCATCGCTGGCGGTGGTGACACCCTGGCTGCCATCGACAAGTTCGGCATCGCTGACAAAGTCTCCTACATCTCCACTGGCGGCGGCGCCTTCCTGGAGTTCGTAGAAGGCAAGGTACTGCCGGCTGTTGCGATTCTGGAACAGCGCGCTAAAGCCTAATTGACCCGGAACGGGGGGCAAAAGCCTCCCGTTTCGTTTATCATGTGCCCGCTGTGCCGGTTCATGATGAACCCCCCATTTTTTATTAACGGCATACGAGACAGGACGATTAAACATGTCTAAGAAAATTTTCGACTTCGTAAAACCCGGCGTGATCACTGGTGATGACGTTCAGAAAGTGTTCGCCATCGCTAAAGAGAACGGCTTTGCTCTGCCGGCCGTAAACTGCGTTGGTACCGACTCCGTTAACGCCGTACTGGAAGCTGCCGCCAAGGTTAAAGCGCCGGTTATCGTTCAGTTCTCCAACGGTGGTGCCGTGTTCACCGCCGGTAAGGGTCTGAAGCTGGAAGGTCAGAAAGCTGCCATCCTGGGTGCCATCTCTGGTGCCAAGCACGTTCACGCTGTTGCCGAAGCCTACGGCGTGCCGGTAATCCTGCACACCGACCACGCTGCCAAGAAGCTGCTGCCGTGGATCGACGGTCTGCTGGAAGCGGGCGAGAAGCACTTTGCTGAAACCGGCAAGCCGCTGTTCTCCTCCCACATGCTGGATCTGTCCGAAGAGTCTCTGGAAGAGAACATCGACATCTGCTGCGAGTACCTGACCCGCATGGCCAAGATGAACATGACTCTGGAGCTGGAACTGGGTTGCACCGGTGGCGAAGAAGACGGCGTCGACAACAGCCACATGGATCAGTCCGCTCTGTACACCCAGCCGGAAGATGTTGCCTACGCTTACGAGCGTCTGTCCAAGATCAGCCCGCGTTTCACCATCGCAGCCTCCTTCGGCAACGTACACGGTGTATACAAGCCGGGTAACGTCAAACTGACCCCGTCCATTCTGGACGCTTCCCAGAAGTACGTTTCCGAGAAGTTCGGCGTTCCAGCCAAGTCTCTGGACTTCGTATTCCACGGTGGTTCAGGTTCCACTCTGGAAGAGATCCGCGAGTCCATCTCCTACGGCGTAGTGAAGATGAACATCGACACCGACACCCAGTGGGCAACTTGGGAAGGTCTGCTGAACTTCTACAAGAAGAACGAAGCTTACCTGCAAGGCCAGCTGGGCAACCCGGAAGGCGCCGACAAGCCGAACAAGAAGTACTACGATCCGCGCGTATGGCTGCGTGAAGGCCAGACTTCCATGATCGCTCGTCTGGAGAAAGCATTCTCCGACCTGAACGCCATCGACGTACTGTAATTCGTTACAGCACCTTGATTGCATGAAAAGGCGCCCTTCGGGGCGCCTTTTGCATTTCTGTGATCCGCACAGGTTGGTGAGTGGAGGAGGAACTGGGTATTATCGAAACAACTTTGCTTATTTTATTAAACAATTTGCAACCAAGGCAGGATGCTGAGTATGCAGGCAGGAAAGCACAACGGATATCAGGAGCACGTCGCCTCCTACTACGCGGCCACCCGTAACGACCCGCAACAGTGGCCCGAGCTGGAGGGGGAGCACAAGGCTGACGTCTGCATTATCGGCGGCGGTTTTACTGGCCTCAACACCGCCATCAATCTGGCTGATGCGGGCTACAAGGTGGTGCTGCTGGAGGCCAACCGCATCGGCTGGGGGGCGTCGGGGCGCAACGGCGGTCAGCTTATTCGCGGTATCGGCCACGATACCAGCCAGTTTGCCCGCTGGATTGGTGAGGATGGGGTGCGCGAACTCGACCTGATGGGGCTGGAGGCGGTGCAGCTGGTGCGCGAGCGGGTCGAACGCTTCAATATCGACTGCGATCTTACCTGGGGCTACTGCGACCTCGCGACCCGTCAGCGTCATCTGGCCGGCTTCGAAGAGGAGCTCGACCATCTGGCGAGTCTGGGGTATGAGCACGAGTTGAAGCTGGTGCCGCGTGAAGATATCCATAGCGTGGTGGGGTCGGATCGCTATATCGGCGGCCTCATCGACATGGGCTCCGGCCATCTCCATCCCCTCAATCTGGCGCTCGGCGAGGCACGTGCCGCCGCCAGCCTCGGGGTCTCCCTGTTTGAACACTCCAGAGTGACCCATATCGAGTACGGCAAGCAGGTGGAGGTGACCACCGCCCACGGCCGGGTCACTGCCGATTATCTGGTGATCGGCTGCAACGCCTATCTCAACGACCTCAATCCGGAGCTGGGGGGGCGGGTGCTGCCGGCCGGCTCCTATATCCTCGCCACCGAGGTGCTCGATCGCCGCTTGCGCCAGCACCTGCTGCCGCAAAACATGGCGGTATGCGATCAGAACGTGGCGCTCGACTACTACCGCCTCTCAGCCGACGGTCGCCTGCTGTTTGGCGGCGCTTGCAACTATTCGGGGCGAGACCCGAAGGATATCAAGGCCTTTATGTTGCCCAAGTTGTTGCGGGTATTCCCCGAGCTGGCTGGCACCGCCATCGAGTTTCAGTGGGGCGGCATGATCGGGATCGGCGCCAACCGGCTGCCGCAGATTGGTCGCTTGAAGGAACACCCCAACGTGCTCTACGCCCAGGCCTATTCGGGTCACGGCCTCAACGCCACTCATATGGCGGGCAAGCTGGTGGCCGAGGCGATCTGCGGCGAGAGCCGGGGTTTCGATCTCTTTGCCAGCGTGCCCCATATCACCTTCCCCGGCGGCCCGGCGCTGCGCTCTCCGTTGCTGGCTTTGGGTATGCTGTGGCACCGGATGAAGGATATCCTCTGACTCTGATTGTCAGCCTGTGCAGTGCTGGCTGAACGAAGCCCCCTTGCCAGCCCTTGTTTATAGCGGGTTGGCACTATCGTTCCGCCCGATAGACCAAAAGATGCATTCGCGCCAATCTCGTCCGATTGGCGCTATCTTTTAGGTGTGAGAGCGGTTATCTGCCAAGGTGTTGTCAGATTGCCGCAATATTCGCCGAGAAAGGGCCGAAGACGGGGGGAGGAGGACCAAGATGGAGATAAATGTAGTCGCGTCAGGCGGGCTGAGCCCGCTGTCGCAACGGCAGGGTTCTCCCGCTGTGCAGGCACAGGAGCGGGCTGCAACTTCACCATCAACGGGCAGTGACAGCCTAGTGCGCGACCTTGGCGCTGTGCTGGATGAGCTAGGGCTGTCATCCCAAGGGGAGAGCAGCGGCGGTGGCACTGTTTCAATCAGGGATTCGCTGGAAGCGTTCATCAACACCATGATGGGCTCCCTGCAACAGCAGCAGGAGCAACAGCTGGCATTGCAGCAACAACAGCGGCAAGAGCAGGAACAGCGCAAACTCGCCATCGCCGACAGCAGCGAAAACCCGCTCAAGCGGGATCTGGAGCGCCTGCTGGAGACGCTGGAGCAACAGGGCGGACAGGAAAAAGAGAGCGAGCAAGGAGCCGAGATCGAAGCGGTCAATCCCTTGCAGAGCCAGCTGACCAAGCTGCTGGAGAGCAGCGGTGCGGCAGAGAGAGGGGTAACCCTCAAGGAGGTGCTGTCAGGGTTGGCCAGCAAGCTGCCGAACGAACCTGCAGAGCGAAAAGGGTATCGGGTCGATACCCAGGTTTGAGCTGGTTGGCAACGGCAGCCTCGCCGTTGCAGAGCATAAGGGGCGGAAAGCGCTTTATTGGGCCGGTTCCGCCAGCCGCCACCCCTGTTCGTCCTTCATCATCCACACCTCGGCCTCTTGTGGCAGCACCTGGCCCGCCTCGAACTCGCCATATTTGCGCTCGAGCTCCATCAGCCCCATCTCCTGCTGGAAGGGGCCAACCCGGTCGTAGACCAGATCCTCGTCGTGCAACACCTGCAACTGATCGAGTCCCTGCTTGAAGTGGAGCTGGTAACTTACCTTGACCAGATAGACCCCCTCCATCCGCTCCTCCTTGCCGAGGATGGTGAAGTCGCTGATATCGAACAGGTTGGCGTCTGTCTCGGCCAGCAACTTAGCGGTAACTTGGCTCCGGATATCCTCTTCACCGGGCCCTGCACTGCAGCCATAAAGCCAGAGGGCTAGCAGGGGGATGAACCACTTTTTCATCAAAACTCCGGACGGGCGAGACAATCGAAGGGCAAATTCTGCCATGCTGCCGGTCATATACAAGGGATTGCCAGAAAAATCAGTGCGTAACGCATGAGGCGGCCCCTGCCTGTCGACAGGGGCGCCGTTGGTCAGCGTAGCTGATCAAGTTTGCCCAGAAACTCGGTCGGCCCCATAAAACCGGTGACCCGCTGGCCTGTCAGCTCCTTGCCCTCGCGGTCGAAGAAGATGAGGGTCGGCAGCCCCAGTACATTGAGGCTGTTGAGCAGTTCGATATCGGCATCGTCGTTGGCGGTGACATCCGCCTGCAGCAGCACCATTTGGCTGAAGCGCTCCCGCACCGCGGGGTCGCTGAAGGTCTTGTGTTCAAACTCCTTGCAGGCGACGCACCAGTCGGCGTAGAGGTCGAGCAGAACCGGCTTGCCGCGGGCGGCGGCCAGCTGCACCTTGAGATCATCCAGGGTCTTGATGCGGACAAACTGCGGCGCCGTTTGACTGGCATCAGCCGTGACGGCAGCAGGGGCGGCCGGTTGCAGCAGATCCTTGCCCACCACCACGGCACTGATCATCGCCAGCAACAGCACGAAACCGCGTACGCTTTTGGCCACCGAGTGGGGTTGGTGCTGGTTGTGGTGATAGAGATAGCCGCATAGCAGCAGTCCCCAGCCAAGCCAGGCGAGGGTGGTGACCTGATCACTCCAGAGCCGTGACAGCAGCAGGATGGGTACCGCCAGCAGGGCGAAGCCAAACAGCTGCTTGATCACATCCATCCAGGCGCCCGCCTTGGGCAGCAGCTTGCCGCCCGAGGTGCCGAGCAGCAGCAGCGGCAGCCCCATCCCGAGCGAGAGGGCATAGAGCGCCGCAGCACCGAGCCAGAGATCGCCGCTCTGGGCCACGTAGATCAGCGCCCCCGAGAGCGGCGCCGTGGTGCAGGGGGAGCAGACCAGCCCGGAGATCATTCCCATAATGGCGACCCCGGCCACCGAGCCGCCCTGCTGGCGGTTGGAGAGGCCGGATAGACGGGTTTGCAAACTGCTCGGCAGTTGCAAGGTGTAGAGCCCGAACATGGAGAGGGCCAGCAGCACGAACATCACCGAGAGGCCGATCAGCACATAGGGGTGTTGCAGCGCCGCCTGGAATTTAAGACCTGCCGAGGCCACTACCAGCCCCAGCAGGGTGTAGGTGACCGCCATCCCCTGCACATAGACCATGGAGAGCAGGAAGGCGCGGCCGGTGGAGAGGCGATGGCCGGCACCGGCGATGATGCCGGTCAGGATTGGGTACATGGGGAATACGCAGGGGGTGAAGGCGAGCCCCAGCCCCAGCGCGAAGAAGGCGACGATGCTGAGCCAGAAACCCTGATTGCCGAGGGCGGCGGCGAGCTGATCCTGCTGGCTAACCGGTGCGACGCTTTGTGCCGTTTCAGCAGTGGATGCTGTGGTTGCCGTGACCAGCGGGGCCACATCGATCAGCTTGTCAGTCGGCGGGTAGCAGAGGCCGTCGGTACAGCCCTGATAGCGCACCCGCAGGGTGGCGTTTTCCCCCACCTCCTTTAGCGGCACCGCGATGCTCACCTGCTGGTAGTAGACCCGGGTCTTGCCGAAGAAGTCATCCTCATGCTCGGTCCCCTCTGGCAGGGTCGGCTCGCTGAAGCTGAGGTTGTTCCCCTTGAAACGCAGGCTGTGGCGATAGAGGTAGTAATCGTCGGCGATGTGGAGGGTCAGCAGCAGCTGATCGCCGCGCTGTTCGCTTTCGATCTGAAAGGCCTCATCGACCTGCAAAAATTTGGGCTTGGCATTGGCCTCAATGCCCAGCGAGCTGAGCAGATCGGAGCCGCTGGCGTGGGCCGGGGAGCTGCCCACTGTTGTCATCAACAGGGCACAGAGCAGCAGAGGAGAGAGCAGGCGGGTGAGCGTCATGAGGTCTCCTCATTCAGCCAGTCCAGATAGGCAGGTAGTCCGGCACTCACCGGCAGGGCCAGCAGCTCGGGAACCTCATAGGGGTGATTGGCTTGAATACATACCTGCAGCTCGGCAAAGAGTGGCTGGCGGGATTTGATGATGAGCTGGATCTCGGTGGTGCGCTCCACCTTGCCTTGCCAGCGATAGACGGAGGTGACGCCCGGCAGTTGATTGATGCAGGCGGCCAGTCGCTGGTTCAGCAGCTGTTCGCAGAGAAGGTCGGCACTGGTTTGATCTGGGCAGGTGCAGAGCACCACAATGGCGTCGGTCATAAAGCGGATCTTCACCTCGTTGGGGTAAACCGGGTAGGCGCCCTTGCCGTGTCATCCCTTGTCTATGCGGATGAAGGTAAAAAGCGCCCTAAAATCAGCGGCTACTATACCCCAGAGCCGCTTCAAATAGCATCTGTAGCCATTTGTGAGCCAGCGCTAAAAATTTGTGGGGGGCATGAGATAGACGCTGTCATGGGGACAGGGCAGAATGGGCGGGCTTGTTCCCTATTGACGTAAGGATATGTATGACCCAACAGAATGAGCAGCAGAGAAACCGCATGTTGAGCCTGCTGCGCGAAGGTGAGCGCCGCATGTTGGTTCAATTGGCCGGGCTGTTGCGCACTACCGCCGATGAAATCAATGCCGAGCTGGAGAAAGAGGAGTTGATGGGAACCCTTGATCAGTCCATCACGGTGGAGTATCTCAACGGCGTGGTGCAGCACCATCTGTTCGAGCGCAAACACAAGGGAGATATGGCTGTTGCCCAGCAGATCCTGAGCGATTATCAGAGCGAGCTGGAAGCGCTGCAGGCCGCTCAGGCGCAGCCTGAAGAGGCTGTCGCAACTGACGAGAGCGGCGAAGAGCTCAAGGCCCGGGCTTGAGCGACGGGCAGGCCTGAATCCTTACCTCTGAATCAGCCGGCCTGCCAGCGCTGACCCCTCTTGCGGCCCCATCATGTCTGCCATGATGGGGCCGTGTCGTTTCTTCTGTTGCCTTCCCTTGTTGACCTTCACTTCTCGGTTTCAATCCAACTGATTCGTGCCTTAGCGCACCTCTTGTGGTATGCCGTGCGGCACTTCGCGGGGGATGGGGAACACCTTGTCATAGCCCCAGTTGTAGACGAAGGCATAGATCAGGTAGAAGACGACGAAGCCCAGATCCAGCACCAGCGCCTCCAGCATGCTGACGCTCAGCCACCAGGACATGACCGGCAGCGCGACGATCAGCAGACCGCCCTCAAAGCCGAAGGTATGCAGCACCCGTTGCCACAGTGTTTTGTGGGTATGGCCCTGATATTTGAGCAGCAGCTTGTCGACCCCGATGTTGTAGATGTAGTTCCAGACGGTGGCCAGCACCGAGAAGAACAGTGCCAGCGGGCCCATATGGTTGAGCCCGACCCCGGTAACCCAGCTGGCCAGCGGGGCGGCAATCAGCAGGCCAATGAATTCAAAGCCAATGGCATGGCGCAGGCGATCGTTACGGGTACGCATAAGTCACTCTCTCAATCAGGTTCATTCACGAATTGCAGGTTAATCTATAGAACTTTCGCGATAGATTCATGTTGGTATCCATCGCTAAAATAGATGGGTGAGAGGGTTTGCCGGAGGGCAACAAGATGACACCATCACTGGAACAACTGAGGATCTTGCTGGCGGCCGCCGAAACCGGCTCGTTTTCCGCTGCCGCCCGCAAGCTGGGCAAGGCACAGTCGGTAGTGAGCAGCGCTATCGCCAATCTGGAGATCGATCTGGCGCTCACCCTGTTTGACCGCAGCGGCCGCTATCCGCAGCTGACGGAGGCGGGGGCCCGCATGGTGCAGGAGGCGGGGATCCTGCTGGCGCAGAGTGAACGGTTGCAATCCATTGCCGGAGAGCTGGCGGCCGGGGTGGAGACGCGCCTCACCCTGGCCATCGATGATGACTCCCACCTCCCCTGGCTCGGCACCCTGCTGGAGGCGTTCGCCACTCGTTACCCGACAGTGGAGCTGGAGCTGCTCTTCCCGCTGATGGAGGATGTGACCGAGATGCTGGTGACCGGCCGGGCCCAGCTCGGCATCAGTTATCAGAAGGTGCATCCCCAGAGAGAGATTGTCGCCCATTCGCTGGGGGAGGTGACCATGCCGCTGGTGGTGTCACCGGATCATCCGCTGGCCCGCAAGCAGCCGCTGCGGGAGGTCGATCTGCAGGGGGCACGCCAGCTGATGGTGACCGGCCGACGGGAAGGGAGCGAGCGCCAGCGTTTTCGCATCTCGGCTCAGGTGTGGTGGGTCGAGGGGGATCTCGGGGTGCTGGAGCTGGTCAAACGGGGTCTTGGCTGGTCCGCCATTCCGGAATTTCTGCTGCATCAGCCGCTGAAGCGGGGTGAAGTGGTGGTGCTGGAGCCGGACTTTATCGCCAGCCACGCGCTGGCGCTGGAGTTGCAGTGGCATCGCGCCCGCCCGCTGGGGCAGGCGGGGCGCTGGCTGAAGGAGGCACTGCTGGCGCGGGTGCCTCGCTAGCCGACCTTACTCGGTCAGGGCGTAAGGCAGGGGTTGCAGGGTGAGGCGGGAGCCTTCGTCCTGCTTGAGGCGGAATTGGGCGTCAGCCTCGGTATCTTTTGGTAGCACGGCGGTGAGCCACACCTGCCCGGCCTGTTGCCAGGCGTTGAGCACCATGCCGCTACGGCGCCAGTTGTCACCCAGTTGCAGCTCAAGGGTATCGCCGCTGGCGACCTGCTCGCCGGTAGTGCCCGCCAGCAGGAACAGGGCGCGGTTGTTGGCGCCGCGATATTTGGCGCGAGCCACCGTCTCCTGCCCCATGTAGCAGCCCTTGTTGAAGCAGATGCCGTCGAGCGCCTGCAGGTTGAGCATCTGCGGGATGAACTCGCCCTGATGCACCGCCTCCATGTGCGGCAGGCCGGCCTTGATCTCGAGACCCCACCAGAGGGATTCGTCACCCGCCGGCAGCGCATCGACTTGCTCACTGCTCACCAGCAGCCAGCGATCCTGTTCGATCTTCACCGCCATGCCGCCAGCGATAAGGCCGCTTTGCTCCAGACCAAACTGCGCGGCGATCCACGCATCGGTACCCTTGCCAGCCAGGCCGGTGGCGTGGCGTTCGTCGGCGGCGATCTCGACCTTGGAGAAGACGGCAAATTTCTTCAGCTCCGGCAGCTGGCGCTCCAGCACCGAGGGGCTGGTCAGCAGCAGCAGGCTCTCTTCAAGGCAGAGCAGGCGAAAATCGCTCCACAGTTTGCCCTTGGGATCACAGTGACCACCCAGCGTGCTCTGCCCCGGTTGCAGGGCGTTGACGTCGCAGGTGACCTGACCTTGCAGATATTTGACGCGATCCTGACCACTCAGTCGGGTGATGGCTATCTTGGTCAGGGCGAAGCGGGTCGGCTCGGCAGGAAATACAGGGGGTTGCAGGCTCACGATGGTATTCCAGAGAGAAAGTATGTGACCTGCATGGTAAAGACGTAACTAATGTTTGTCAGCCGGAAAATCCAGCTGGTACCATCCTCGGGTCTTTGTAAGGAGAGTTCCATGTTGAGCCCAGTTGAAAAATCCCGTCTGAAATGGGCCTGCCGCCGTGGCATGCTCGAGCTGGATGTTGTTTTTATGCCCTTTTTCGAACACGAGTTCGACTCCCTGAGCGAAGCCGATCAGCAGACCTTTATCCGCTTGCTGGAGAGCGATGATCCGGACTTGTTCCGTTGGACCATGGGTCATGCCATCCCGAGTGATCCAGCTTTCGCCACGATGATCAAGATGATCCTGGAGCGTAATCAGGCTCGTCACGATCGCCAGGGGTAATACCGTGGAGCGGGTGATCATGACGGTTCACCCCTCCCGCCATCAGCGATATCTGTTGGTGGCCCTCTTTCTGTTGTTGCTCTGGCCGGTGGCTGGCCTGATTACCGGTTGGCAGTGGGCGCTGTTGCTGCCCATCTGGCTGGTGGCGCTTTGGCTGAGCTGGCGGACGCTCGTTGAGTCTCCTTTGGAGCTTGTTTGGGATGGCCATTGGCTGCAGTGGCAAGGGCGTCGCTATCAGCTCGGCAAGAAAAGCCGCATTCTGCCCGGTGTGCTCAGGCTGGCGCTTTGCCCCGAGCCGCAAGAGAGTGGAGCCGTGTCGCCACGACAACTGTGGCTCTTCTCCGACGCCCTTCCCCCCGAACATTACCGCCTGCTGGCGCGAGCCATCCACTTTCTGCCATCCCGGCGCTGACCCCTGCTTCCCGTGATGACCATGCGCTGATTTATCGCGATAAGCTGCTGCCATGTGGTTGGCGGCACTCTTTTTGTGGCTGAAAAGCGGTTGAAAACAAGTGACCCCGCCGGGGCGGGGTCACTGATTGCTGTAACGCTTTGCGGGAAGGGGATTAATCCCGCTCCGGGGTCAGCACGGTCGGTTTGGAGTCCGGCAGCATATCCGGATAATCCAGGTTGTAGTGCAGGCCGCGGGACTCCTTGCGCTGCAGAGCGCAGTTGACGATAAGCTCGGCCACCTGCAGCAGGTTGCGCAGCTCCAGCAGGTTGTTGGAGACGCGGAAGTTGGCGTAGTACTCCTGCACCTCCTGCTTGAGCAGGTCGATGCGGCGCTTGGCGCGGGCCAGGCGTTTGTTGGTACGCACTATCCCCACGTAGTCCCACATCATCAACCGCAGCTCGTGCCAGTTGTGCTGGATCACCACCAGTTCGTCGGAATCTTCCACCTTGCTCTCGTCCCACACCGGCAGGCGCGGCGGCTCCACACTCATCGGCAGCTTGGCCAGAATGTCGGCCCCCGCCTGATGGGCATAGACCACGCATTCCAGCAGGGAGTTGGAGGCCATGCGGTTGGCACCGTGCAGCCCGGTGTAGGTCACTTCACCGATGGCGTAGAGGCCGGGAATATCGGTCTGGCCGTTGCTGTCGATCATCACTCCGCCACAGGTGTAGTGGGCGGCTGGGACGATGGGCATCGGTTCCTTGGTGATGTCGATACCGACCGCAAGGCAGCGCTCATAAATGGTCGGGAAGTGCTTGATGATGAAATCGGCCGGTTTGTGGCTGATATCCAGATACATGCAATCCGCCCCGAGCCGCTTCATCTCGTGGTCGATGGCGCGAGCGACGATATCGCGTGGCGCCAGTTCGGCCCGCTCGTCAAACTCCGGCATAAAGCGGCTGCCGTCCGGGCGGCGCAGATAGGCCCCCTCGCCACGCAGTGCTTCGGTCAGCAGGAAGTTGGGATCATCCGGGTGGAACAGGCTGGTGGGGTGGAACTGGTTGAACTCCAGGTTCGCCACCCGGCAGCCGGCCCGCCACGCCATGGCGATGCCATCGCCAGAGCTCACATCGGGGTTGGAGGTGTACTGGTAGACCTTGGAAGCACCGCCGGTGGCCAGTGCCACGAAGCGGGCGCGGATCACCTCGACCTGCTCGGCGTTGCGGTTCCAGACGTAGGCGCCCAGCACCTTGTTGCCCGGCAGGCCGAGCTTGCGGGTGGTGATGAGGTCGACCGCGTTGAAGCGCTCCATCAGCTGGATGTTGGGGTGAGCGTGCACCTGATCGATCAAGGTGAGCTGTACCGCCTTGCCGGTGGCATCCGCCGCGTGGAAGATGCGGCGATGGCTGTGGCCCCCTTCCCGGGTGAGGTGGTATTGGGACTCGCCCTCGGCGTTCTCCTCCTGATCGAAGGGGACCCCCTGCTGAATGAGCCACTGGATGGACTCGCGGGCGTGGCGGGCGGTGAACTCGACCACGGCCGGGTCACACAACCCTGCCCCGGCGTTGAGTGTGTCGCTCACGTGGGATTCGATGCTGTCGGTTTCGTCGAAAACGGCAGCAATGCCTCCTTGCGCATAGAAAGTGGCCCCTTCACTGATGGGCCCCTTGCTCAGAACCAGGACTTTGGCGTGGTCTGCCAATCGCAACGCGAGGGACAAACCAGCGGCACCGCTGCCAATGATCAGTACATCGCAAAGGTATTCAACACTTGCTTTCATAAGTATCATTGGCCTGGATTAAGAACTGGCACCATGGTAGCCCAAGCGAGGGCGAGGATGCAGCCTGCATCACATTTTTTTCAATTGAAGCGAACTTTCTCTGATTCTCCCTGTCTGAACTTGTGCGCTTAGGAAGGGCCGGAAAAGAAGAACGATAACCTGATGGGGGTTTTACGGCTCTGATGAGCGACCAGAATCTACTGGACGAACAACTGGTTGAACGGGTCCAGCGCGGCGATAAAGCAGCTTTCAACCTGTTGGTAAAAAAATACCAGCAAAAGGTGGTCAACCTGGTTGCCAGGTATGTCAACAATCCCGGCGATGTGCCCGATGTGGCACAAGAGGCCTTCATAAAAGCCTACCGGGCATTGCCGACATTCCGTGGCGAGAGTGCTTTTTACACCTGGTTGTACCGAATTGCCGTGAACACGGCGAAGAATTATCTGACCTCCCAGGGGCGCAGGCCGCCCAGCAGTGATGTGGAGGCTGACGAAGCGGAGTCTTATGGCGGTGGTGAAGCCTTGCAAGAGGTCTCAACCCCCGAAAACCTGGCGCTGACTGACGAGATCAAACGCACCGTGTTTTCAGCCATAGAGGCATTGCCGGAAGACCTGAGGACAGCGATCACCCTTCGCGAACTGGAAGGGCTGAGCTATGAAGAGATTGCCGAAATCATGGATTGCCCTGTGGGTACGGTCAGATCCCGTATCTTCCGGGCGAGGGAAGCAATCGATAAAAAGCTGCAACCTCTGATCGAGAATTAACTGGGGAAAGACGGGTTAACTTATGGCAAATAAAGAGCAAATCTCTGCCCTGATGGATGGTGACCTGAGTGACGCAGAGGTACTGAACGAGCTGGAGATGGACTCCGACTTGCAAGCTACCTGGGGTCGTTACCACCTGATCGGCGATGCCATGCGGGGTGACCTGCCGGTCAATCTGCAACTGGATCTCAGTGACAGCATCATGGCTGCACTGGAAGATGAGCCCACCATACTGGCACCCAAGCCGGTTGAGACTGCGTCGGTGGTACAACCGGTCGTTGCACCGATCAAGACAGATTCCAACAATGTGGTGCCCCTGTTTCGTCGGGTCGGCCAGCAGCTGGGACAATATGCCATCGCAGCCTCTGTGGCCGCGGCCGTGATTTTCGGGGTGCAACAGTACCAGGGTCAGGACGGCGTACCGAACAACCCTGTGCTCAATACCATACCTATCGGTGGCAGTGCTGCGCCAGTGAGCGTCCACTATCCGCAAGAGGGTAACCGCGTTCGGCCGCAACAGGGAATGACCGAACAGCAGATGCAGGAGCAGCGTGAACGTATCAACGCCTTCCTGCGTGATCACCAGTTACAGCAGCGCCTGTTGCAAGACAGACAGATCCAACAATAACAAGTTGTCAGGGATATAAACGTGCGCCAGTACAGCCGTATTTTGCTGGCCTCTCTCCTGCTGATCAGCGCCAAGGCCTCGGCCGACGACAAGTCGGCCGAGGCCTTGTTGCAGCAGATGCAGAGTGCCGTGCAGCAACAGAATTTCGAGTTGTCTATGGTCAAGGCCCGTCAGGGGCGTCTTGAGCCGATCCGGATCAGCCATGCCGTGATTGATGGTAAGGAGGTAGCCCACCTCAGTTACCTTGACGGCAAGGCCATCGAGTATCTCCAGCGTCAGAACGAGTTCACCTTTTTCGAGAACAGCCATGACCCCTACACCTTGAAGGATGCCCGCTTCCCCGGTATCTGGTCGACGTTGGTAAAGATGCCGCTGGCACAGGTGCTGGAGAGTTATGATCCTGTGCTGGCTGGCCGTAGCCGGGTGGCTGGCGAGGTCACTCAAGTCGTCAGATTAGTGCCCAAAGAAGCTGACAAATATGGTTTTGTACTCTGGATTGACGAGCGTAGTCACCTGTTGCTGCGAGTCGATATGGTGGAGCGGGAGGGCAGTTTGGTGGAGCAGGTGCTGGGAGTTGATTTGCAATTGCAACAGAAACCGTCCCCCTGGTTGGTTAGGCTGGCAAACAGCAAGCAGCCTCCTGCGCTTGCACTGGAGGATGCCTATCCAGCACCGCAACAGCAGTTGAACTGGCAGATCACCTGGTTGCCCGATGGCTTCAAGGTGCTGTCGCAAGACCGGCACCAGCTGGTGACCACCAGTATGCCGGTGGATTACATGATGCTCTCCGACGGGCTGGTGGATCTCTCGGTCTATGTCTCCCGGGTCGATCCCAAGCAGGCGGTGCGCCAGCAGCTGATCCGCCAAGGGGCGACCTCGCTGGTGAGCTATGTCAATGAGGTGGGGGTCGAGATCACCGTGGTCGGCGAGGTGCCTGCCGAGACCGCCAAGCGCATCGCCGAGTCGGTCCAGCCGCTGGCTCGCAACGAAGCGGTGCAGTAACGGGGGATGCGGGGTTGTTTCCCGCTTGCCGAGCGTGGCGAGTCGTGGTCAGATCCCCTGATTGTGTGAACCCGAGGTGTTGCCGTGAATGAGATGAGTGAAGAGCTGGCGACCGTGGTGGCCATTGAGGGTGACCATGCCTGGGTGGAGTGCGAGCGTCGCTCCGCCTGCAGTGGTTGTCAGCAGCAATCCAACTGCGGTACCGGCACCGTGGCCAAGGCGTTTCCCCTGAAAGCTCCCCGCTTGCGAGTCAGGCTGACCGCCGAGGTGCGGGTTGGCCAACAAGTGAGGCTCGGTATCCCGCAGGAGAGTCTGCTGCGCGGGGCTGCGCTGGTCTATGTGCTGCCGCTGTTCTGTCTGTTGGCCGGCGCCTTGCTGGGGCAGCTCTGGCTGGCGCCGCTGCTCTCGGGCGGGGAGGGGATCACCATTCTCTGCTGCCTGCTGGGGGGCGTGCTGGGCTTTTTACTGGTTCGTTACTTTTCCAACCGCCTGGATCAGGGGCGCTACGGCCCGCAGATGCTCGGCGTGGTAGTCCCTGTCCGCATCCTCCCCTGACCGAACAGGCGCTATTTCACTGGCGCTGGCGACTAAAGAATGGCCGTCAGCCGGGTTATCCAGTAAAATCGCGCCTCCATAACTGACCTTAACTAATTTTGAGTGACTCTTGCTCGATGAAACACATTCGTAACTTTTCGATTATTGCGCACATCGACCACGGTAAATCGACCCTGTCGGACCGTCTGATCCAGACTTGCGGTGGCTTGTCCGACCGCGAGATGCAGGCTCAGGTGCTTGACTCCATGGATCTGGAGCGCGAGCGCGGCATTACCATCAAAGCACAGAGTGTGACCCTGAACTACCAGGCACAAGACGGTAACACCTACCAGCTGAACTTTATCGACACCCCGGGCCACGTGGATTTCTCCTACGAGGTCTCCCGCTCTTTGGCGGCCTGTGAAGGGGCGCTGCTGGTGGTGGATGCCGGCCAGGGGGTTGAGGCACAGACTCTGGCCAACTGCTATACCGCCATGGAAATGGATCTGGAAGTGGTGCCGGTGCTGAACAAGATTGACCTGCCGGCTGCAGAACCCGAGCGGGTTGCCGAGGAGATCGAAGACATCGTCGGTATCGACGCGGTCGATGCGGTGCGCTGCTCCGCCAAGACCGGCCTGGGTGTTGACCTAGTGCTGGAAGAGATCGTCGCCAAGATCCCGGCGCCGGAAGGTGACCCAGATGCCCCGCTGCAGGCGCTGATCATCGACTCCTGGTTCGACTCCTATCTGGGCGTTGTCTCTTTGGTGCGGATCAAGAACGGTTCCCTGAAGAAGAACGACAAGATCAAGGTGATGAGCACCGGTCAGGTGTGGGGTGTCGATCGTATCGGTATCTTCACGCCCAAGCAGGTGGATACCCAGGGGCTGGGCTGTGGCGAGGTAGGTTGGGTTGTCTGCGGTATCAAGGACATCCACGGCGCGCCGGTGGGCGATACCCTGACTCAGGCCAAGAATGGTGCCGACAAGGCGCTGGCTGGCTTCAAGAAGGTGAAGCCGCAGGTTTATGCGGGTCTGTTCCCCATCTCCAGCGATGACTACGAGTCGTTCCGTGACGCCCTCGACAAGCTCTCCCTGAACGATGCCTCCCTGTTCTTCGAACCGGAGAGCTCCACTGCGCTGGGCTTCGGCTTCCGTTGTGGCTTCCTCGGCATGCTGCACATGGAGATCATTCAGGAGCGTCTGGAGCGTGAATACGATCTGGATCTGATCACCACGGCGCCGACCGTAGTCTACGAGATCGAGCTGACCGACGGCTCCACCATCCATATCGACAGCCCGGCCCAGATGCCTGCCATCACCAGCATCAAGGAGATGCGCGAGCCGATCGCCGAGTGTCATATCCTGCTGCCGCAGGAGTACATGGGCAACGTGATCACCCTCTGTATCGAGAAGCGTGGCGTGCAGACCAACATGGTCTATCACGGCAAACAGGTGGCACTGACCTATGAAATCCCGATGGCGGAAGTGGTGCTCGACTTCTTCGACCGTCTGAAGTCCACCAGTCGCGGTTACGCCTCGCTGGACTACGGCTTCAAGCGTTTCGAAACCTCCGACATGGTCCGTCTGGACATCATGATCAACGGTGAGCGCGTCGATGCCCTGGCCATCATCACCCACAAGGACAACGCCCAGTATCGCGGTCGTCAGGTGGTGGAGAAGATGCGCGAGCTGATCCCGCGCCAGATGTTCGATATCGCCATTCAGGCGGCCATCGGCAACCAGATCATCGCACGCAGCACCGTCAAGGCTCTGCGTAAAGACGTAACCGCCAAGTGCTACGGTGGTGACGTGAGTCGTAAGAAGAAACTGCTGAACAAGCAGAAAGAAGGTAAGAAGCGGATGAAGTCCCTCGGCCGTGTCGACGTGCCGCAGGAAGCCTTCCTCGCGATTCTCCACGTCGGAAAGGATTAATAGATGGCAAGCACGTTTTCCCTGATCCTGGTGGTGGTCTGCGCGATCACCGGTGTTATCTGGTGTCTGGACAAGATGATTTGGTCCAAGCAGCGCGCCGCCAAGATTGCCGTGGCTCGTGCCCATGGCGGTGCCCACCTGGATGAGAAGACCCTGGCCAAGGTCGCCCCCGTGCCGGTCTGGATTGAGCAGACCGCCGGGGTCTTCCCGGTCATCACCTTTGTGCTGATCCTGCGTTCGTTCATTTTTGAACCGTTCCAGATCCCGTCAGGTTCCATGATGCCCACCCTGCTGGTGGGCGACTTCATCCTGGTGGAAAAATTTGCCTATGGTCTGCGGGACCCGGTGACCAACACCAAGTTCCTCGAGACCGGTGAGCCCAAGCGCGGCGATGTGGTGGTGTTCAAGTATCCCCTTGAACCGCGCGTTGACTACATCAAGCGGGTGGTCGGCATGCCGGGTGATCGGGTCATCTATCGCAACAAGGAGCTGATGATCCGGCCCAAGTGCGAAGAGCAGGAAGGGAAAACGTGCCCGGGCTTCAAGAAGCTCGACGTCAAGTTTGAACAAAGAGGCGAATTTACCCAGATGGGGATCCCCCTTGACCGCTATACCGAGCAGTTGGGTGATGTCTCCCACGAGACCCTGCGCAATCCGCTGATGCCCGATATGGTTGGCCGTTACTATCGCCAGCCCGGCACCTACCCCGACGAATGGGTCGTACCGGAAGGCCAGTATTTCGTGATGGGCGACAACCGCGACAACAGCACCGACAGCCGCTTCTGGGGCTTTGTGCCCGAGCAGAATCTGGTCGGCAAGGCGGTCGCTATCTGGATAAGTTTTGAATTCGAGCGCGAAGAAGGCTCCCTGCTGCCAAGTTGGGTACCGACAGGTGTGCGCTTCAACCGCATTGGCGGAATCAAGTAAATGAATATCAAGATGAACAGACTGCAGTCCCGTCTCGGGCATGTCTTTGCGGATCTGGAACTGCTGACCCGGGCGCTGACTCACCGCAGCGCCGGCTCTCGTCACAATGAACGACTGGAATTTCTGGGTGACTCGATTTTGAGTCTGGTGATTGCCGACGATCTGTTCCACCGCTTCCCGCAAGCGGCGGAAGGGGATCTCAGCCGGATGCGCGCCACCCTGGTGCGCGAGAAGACCCTGGCCGAACTGGGCCGGGAGTTCGACCTCGGGGATCACTTGATCCTCGGTCCCGGCGAACTCAAGAGCGGCGGTTTTCGCCGCGAATCCATCCTGGCCGACACGGTCGAGGCGGTGATCGGTGCCGTCTATCTGGATACCAATCTTGAGACGGTGCGGACACTGCTGCTGAGCTGGTATGCCAGCCGCCTGGAAGAGATCAAGCCGGGCATCGAGCAGAAAGATCCCAAGACCCGTCTGCAAGAAATTTTGCAGGGAAGCCGCAAATCCCTGCCGACCTACACCGTGACCAACGTCAAGGGCGAGGCCCACAACCAGGAGTTCACCGTCCAGTGTGACGTGGAAGGTCTGGATGGTCCCCTCGTCGGGGTCGGCACCAGCCGTCGCAAGGCCGAACAGGCCGCGGCGCAGCAAGCATTGGAAAAACTGTCATGACAGATACCACCTATTGCGGCTTTGTCGCCATCGTGGGCCGCCCCAACGTGGGCAAGTCCACCCTGCTCAACAAGCTGCTTGGCCAGAAGGTCAGCATCACCTCGAAGAAGCCCCAGACCACCCGTCACCGGATTTTGGGGATCGACACCGAGGATAACTACCAGACCATCTATGTAGATACCCCGGGTCTGCACATTGAAGAGAAACGGGCCATCAACCGCCTGATGAACCGTGCCGCCACCAGTTCGCTGGGTGATGTGGCCATGGTGGTGTTCATGGTCGACGGTACCCACTGGACCAAAGACGACGAGATGGTGTTGGGCAAGTTGCGCAATCTCAAGTGCCCTGTGGTGCTGGCGGTCAACAAGATCGACAACGTCAAGGAGAAAGAAGATCTGCTGCCCCACCTCGAGTGGCTGGGACAACAGATGAACTTCGCCCATATTCTGCCCATCAGTGCCGAAAAGGGCACCAACGTGGAGAAGATCCGCGAGTGGGCCAAGGATCTGCTGCCGGAAAACGTCCACTTCTTCCCGGAAGATTACGTGACCGACCGCTCCTCCCGCTTTATGGCCTCCGAAATCATCCGCGAGAAGCTGATGCGCTTCACCGGTGAGGAGCTGCCCTACTCGGTGACGGTGGAGATAGAGCGCTTCAAGGTGGAAGAGAACGGCCTCTACCATATCCACGGCCTGATCCTGGTCGAGCGCGATGGCCAGAAGAAGATGGTCATCGGCAACAAGGGCGAGAAGATCAAGACCATCGGCACCGAGGCGCGCCTCGACATGGAACGTCTGTTCCAGAACAAGGTGCACCTCGAGCTGTGGGTCAAGGTCAAGTCGGGCTGGGCTGATGATGAGCGCGCCCTGCGTAGCCTCGGGTATGGCGACGACTGATTGCTGACCCCGGCTTTCGTCATCCACAGTCGGCCCTATCGGGAGACCAGCCAGCTGGTCGAGGTCTTCACCCAGGATAGTGGCCGATTTACCCTGGTGGCTCGCGGTTCTCGCGGGCCACGCTCCCCTCTCAAGGGGCTGTTGCAGCCCTTTACCCTGCTCACCATCGCCTGGCGAGGCAAGGGGGATCTCAAGAATCTCACCCAGGTCGAATGCCCGGATCACTCCCTGCGACTCGGTGGCGATCGCCTCTTCTACGGCCTCTATCTCAACGAGCTGGTTTACTACCTGCTGGAAGCGCACACCCCGTTCCCCGAAGTATTCGATGCCTATGCCCGTGCCATCATGGCGCTGGCCGATGGCGAGACGCCGGAGCTGCCGCTGCGTCGCTTCGAGTTCCTGCTGTTGCAGGCGCTCGGCTATGCGGTGGATTTCGAATACACGGCGGACGACGAGTCGCCCATCGAGCCGAACTTGCTCTATGGCTTCGAGCGTGAATTGGGCTTTGTTGCTTGCGAGCGGGCGCCGGATCCCCGTACCCTGTTTCTCGGTGCCCACCTGCTCGCCTTTGCCGAGGGACGTTTCGATACACCTCCCTTGCTGCAGGCGGCCAAACGTTTCAGCCGATTGGCACTGCAACCCTATCTGGGCAAGCGCCAGCTAAAGAGCCGGGAGCTGTTTTTAAAACGCAAAGCCAGTATGCAAGGCTGACACAGATTACAGACATACGGATATTGGCGCGGTGTGATTCGCTGACCGCGCAGTCAACAGATGAAGCCTTTCAAGGAGTTCTCAATGAGTGAAATCTATCTGGGTGTGAACATCGACCATATCGCCACCCTGCGCAACGCCCGTGGCACCCAGTATCCGGATCCGGTACAGGCCGCGTTCGTGGCCGAGCAGGCCGGGGCCGATGGCATTACCGTGCATCTGCGTGAAGATCGCCGCCACATCACCGACCGCGATGTGGAGATCCTGCGCCAGACTATCCAGACCAGAATGAACCTGGAGATGGCGGTGACCGAAGAGATGATCGGCATCGCCTGCCGCATCAAGCCCCACTTCGTCTGTCTGGTGCCGGAGAAGCGCACCGAAGTGACCACCGAGGGCGGTCTGGACGTGGCCGGTCAGCTGGACAAGGTGACTGACGCCGTTGCCCGCCTCTCTGCTGTGGGTACCCAGGTATCCCTCTTTATCGACGCCGATCCCATCCAGATCGATGCGGCTGCCGAGAGTGGCGCCCCCTTTATCGAGATCCATACCGGCCGTTACGCCGATGCCACCACCGATGCTGAGCGCAACGCCGAGTTCAAGCGTATCGCCGCCGGCGCCTCCTATGCCGCTGGCAAGGGCTTGAAGGTCAATGCCGGTCACGGCCTGCACTAC
This sequence comes from Aeromonas sp. 600774, assembly GCF_049175075.1. Classification (NCBI taxonomy): domain Bacteria; kingdom Pseudomonadati; phylum Pseudomonadota; class Gammaproteobacteria; order Aeromonadales; family Aeromonadaceae; genus Aeromonas; species Aeromonas sp. 600774. The sequence goes on along the minus strand of NZ_JAAKUJ010000020.1, from coordinate 19,074 downwards.
CACAACGTCAAGGCCATCGCCGCCATCCCCGAGCTCTATGAGCTCAACATCGGCCACGCCATCATCGGCCGCGCCGCCTTCGATGGTTTGGCCAAAGCCGTGAGCGACATGCGCCTGCTGATGCAGGAAGCTCGTCAGGGGATCTGATGCTTCGGGCACTGGCAACGCACAGTGGCCATATGAAACAAAAGGGACTCCATGGCGTCCCTTTTGTTGTTTCTGCCGATGGGAATATCGCAGTCGTCAGACCTGCTGCTGCGCCCATCTTCCCAGACGTTGCAGCGCCTCGCCGAGCAGCTGGCGGGAGGTGCCTATGTTGATCCGCACATACTCTTCGCCATCGCTGACGTAGTGGGAGCCATCTTCGATGATGACCCCCGCTTCGACTGCCCACCTGCGGGTCACCTCGCTTGCGCTCATTCCGCTCCCTTTGGTATTGACCCAGACCAGATAGGAGGCATCCATCGGCATGACTTGGAAGTCGGGCAGATTCTCCCTGAAGTAGCGCGCCAGCAGGGCGTAGTTCTCTCTCAGATAGAGATTCAATTCGGCCAGCCATGCATCGCACTCGTTATAGGCGGTGATAATTCCCCAGAGCCCGAACACATTGGGAGAGGTGATGGAGTTCTGCTCAAGGCGCGCTCTGAAGCGGTTTCTTATCTGCGGATTTGGAATGATGCTGTAGGAGGTTTTCAATCCGCCCAGATTGAATGCCTTGTTGGGCGAGCTCATCAGCATCATGTTGTTGCAGTAACGCTCCTCCAGTGCCAGAAAGGAGACGAACTCGCCATGGATGATGTGCTCTGCATGCACTTCATCGACCATCATCAACACCTGATGGCGCAGGCAGATGTCGGCAACGGCTTCCAGCTCGGCCTGACTCCAGATCCTGCCCGACGGGTTATGGGGCGAGCAGAGAAAATAGATTTTGGGCTTGTGGCTAATGATCTGCTCCTCCAGCTTCGCCAGATCGATCCGGTATCGTCCTTTGTTCAGGGCTAACGGGTTGGCGACAACCTTGACCCCCTGCCTTTCGGCCGCCTTGGCAAAGGGATCATAGACAGGGGTGTTCATGATGATGCTGTCACCCGGCTGGCAGAATGCCTGCACCGTGTAGTGCAGGGTGGAGACGGTACCATAGGAGAGGGTGATCCACTCCCGTTCCACCGCGACCTTGTGGTGGCGGGCCTGGAAGTTGATGACCGCCTCGTAGAAATCATCGATGCAGTGGGTGTAGCTGAAGGTGCCCCAGCTGATGATTTCGCTGAACTTGCGAGCCACAGCCGGCGGCGATTTGAAATCCATATCGGCAATCCACATGGGAATGCTGTCGGCGGGAACGGGGCCAAAGCGGCTCTCGATCACTTTCATATCCCACTTGCGGCATTTGTCGCTGATGCGATCTGCCAGCTCGTCGAAACGGGAGGATTGCAAGTCGGCAGAGGGGGTTGGGAGGCGCAGGGCCTCCCGATCTTTACAGGAGAGCATCGAGATTATCCTTCACGGTTTGAACCTGAGCGCCAATGATGACCTGCACGCTGTGCTCGTCGATCTTGACGACGGAGAGGGCGCCAGCCTGTTTCAGGATCTTCTCCTGCAGCTTGCCCATATCGTGTACCACCAGTCTCAGCCGTGTGACGCAGTTGTCCAGGCTGACGATATTCTCCTTGCCACCGAGGGCACTCAGGATCACGGCCGGGTCGTGTTTCGCAATCTGGATATCATCGACCTCATCCCTGCCGGGGGTCTTGATGTCATATTTCTTGATGTACCAGTAGAAGACGGTGAAATAGATGGCAGACCAGATAAGGCCAATGGGAATTATCAGATACCACTTGGTTTGCCAGCCCTGCATGATGCCGAAAATAAGCAGGTCGAGTGCACTGCCATCGGTATTGCCGATGGTGACGCCACACATGGCCACCACAAAGAGCGCGGCGCCGGTCATAAAGACATGGAACAGATAGAGTACCGGCGCGACAAACAGGAACAGGAATTCGATGGGCTCGGAAATACCGGTCACGATAGAGACCAGTACCCCGGAGATAATCAGGCTCTTGATTCTGGTTCGATTGCCGGGCGTGGCTGCCATATACATGGCCAACGCTGCAGCAGGCAGACCGAATATAAAGGTCGGCATAAACCCTTGCGACAGGAAGGCGGTTGCTGCCGGGCTGATAGGTTCACCCGCTTTCAACTGGGCGAAGAAGATATTGAGCGCGCCGGAAATGGTTTCGCCATTGACCAGCTCGGTACCGCCTGCCGGGGTAAAGCGCACCATGGCCAGCATGATGTGGTGCAGACCGAGCGGTTTGAGCAGGTTGATGGCCACTCCGTAGAGGAAGGCACCAAAAGAGCCGGCAGAGATGATCATGTTGCCGACCGCAGTAATACCGAGCGCCACATAGTGCCAGAAGAGCGGCATGGCGAGACCTATCAGCGACATGACCAGCACGGTGATGATGGGCACGGAGCGCAGGCCGCTGAAGAACGAGAAGGCGTCGTGCAGTTTGAGGTTATAAAAACGGCGATGGATGAAGTAGGTTACGATCCCCGACACTATGCCACCCAGCACACCCATGGAGAGGGTCTGAACCCCCATCACCATGGCTTGCCCCGCCAGTTTGATATTTTCCGGCGAAGCCAGTTGGCTGGTACTGGCGAGATAGAAGTTGATCCCGATATTCATCGCCATATAGCCGACGAAACCGGAATAGGCCGCGACACCCTTGTTCTTTTCGGTCAATCCCATCGGAATACCGATGGCAAACATGATGGGCAGATAGGTGAAGCCGAAGCTGCCTACGGTTGCCACCAGATTGAAGACGAGCTGGGTATATTCTCCACCAAGAAAAGGAAAATTATCTATGGTGGAGGGGCTGGTAATGGATGACCCCACCCCCAGCAGTAGTCCCATGAATGCCATCAAAGAGACGGGAAACATGAATGTTTTCCCCAAACTCTGGGCAAATTCCCATACCTTATTTCGCAAGGATGCGCGAGCCATCATTATTATCTCCCAGACCTGTTACCGTAATTTTATTGTTATCAAATCTTGTTATTACTCATGCACATACGGATTTTCGCCTCGACAACTTCCTCCATGGCGGCCATGGCGGGTACCAGATACTGGCGCGGGTCGCTGGCATCCGGATGAGAGCCAAGGAAGGCTTTCATTGCATCGGCGAAGGCTATCTTCAGTTCGGTCGCAACGTTGACCTTGCAGATCCCGAGTTCGATGCAGCGGCGCACATCGGCCTCCGGTACGCCGGAGGCGCCGTGCAGCACCAGCGGAATATCTACCTGCTCGCGAATGGCGGCGAGGCGTGCAAAGTCCAGACGGGGCTCCTCCTTGTAGAGGCCGTGTGCGGTACCGATGGCCACGGCCAGCGAGTCGATACCGGTACGGCGGACAAACTCGGCAGCCTTCAGCGGATCGGTAAATTTGGCATTTGCGGCATCGACAATGAGGTCATCTTCCTGACCACCCAGCTGGCCCAGTTCCGCTTCAACGCTGGCGCCCATGCGATGGCAGAAAGTGACCACACTGCGTACTTTCTCGATGTTCTCTTCAAACGGAAAGTGCGAGGCATCGATCATGGCCGAGCGAATGCCCGCTTCGACCTTGTTGTGGATGTCCTGCTCGTCTTCGTGGTGATCCAGATGCAGCACCAGCGGGATGCGGTACTCATGAGCAGCTGCCTGACAGATGGAGACCAGATATTCGACCCCGGCATGGCGATAGGTGCCCGGGGTGCCAGCCAAGATCACCGGAGAGCGCATGCGAGCGGCGGTGCGAGCCACCACCTGCACGGTTTCCAGGTTGTGGATGTTGAAAGCCGGTACGGCGTAGCCACGGCGCTGGGCATCTTTGAGCATTTCATGGGAAGAGATCAGATACATAGTGACTCCTGAGCGTCCTGATTGACGCGAGATCCTGAGAAAAGGGAGGAAAGGTTGGTCGGATTTATCTCCCGGCCAGCCACCCAGATGTGTTGTTGATTGAGTTCAGTGGTGAGGGCGAGCAGATTGGCCTGTTTGCCAACTGCCAGTGAACCGAGGCGATCGGCAATGCCGAGCATCTTTGCGGGTGCCAGCGAGGCCATTGTGATGGCCTCATCGAGCGGCACATCCGCCAGCTGCACCATGTTGCGTACGGCGCCAAGCAGGGTGAGAGTGCTGCCCGCCAGACCGCCGGTGTCGGTGCGTACCACGCCGTTCTTCATCTCGACCCGATAGTTGCCAAGCAGATAGTGACCGTCGGGCATACCGGCGGCGCGCATCGCATCGGTGATCAAGAGCAGGCGCTGGCCGGCGCAGCAGTGACAGAGCTTGAGCACGCTCGGGTGGAGATGATTGCCATCGGCGATCAGCTCCAGCCAAGCTGCGGGATGGACAAGACCTGCACCGACCATGCCGGGTTCGCGGTGGTGCAGGCCGCGCATGCCATTGAAGCAGTGCACCAGCCCGGAGGCGCCCGCTGCCAGCGCCGCCATGGTGGTATTGTGATCCGCCGCCGAGTGGCCCAGCATTACCCGCACGCCGTTTGCGGCAAGATGGTGAATGGACGCGATGGCGTTGGGCTTTTCCGGTGCCAGCGCGACCACCTTCAGGGTGCCGCGCGCCAGCTGTTGCAGGTGGTTCAGCTCGGCAATATCCAGCTCCCGAAACAGCGCCTGATCGTGGGCGCCCTTGTTGTCCGGTGTGAAGTAGGGCCCTTCCAGATAGCAGCCGAGCAGCTCTGCGCCCGGCATGCCACGGGCAACGCCATCGGCAATGCGGGCAAGAGCTTGCTCTATCTCGGGGAGTGGGGCGGTGACCGTGGTGGCAAGAAAAGCGCCGACCCCTTCTGTCGCCTTGGCCATCGACAAGGTTGCCAAGGCATTGTCCTCGCTATCCATGACATCGACACCTGCACCGCCGTGGACATGACCATCGATCAGCGCAGGCACCAGCAGATCGACATCCCGCGCCGGATCGCCATCCGTGATGGGAGCGATGGCGGTGATGATGCCCCCTTCATGGGTCAGCTCCTGATGTTCCAGCCAACCCTGTTCGGTCAGCAGGCGACGGGCACGGATCCGTGAGGCCATCAGATGCCCTCCTCGACGAGAGCGGCATCTGCCTGACGCTCTTTACCTATCTCATCTGCCAGCGAGGTGAGACCCCGGTGGCCGCAATCAAGGGCCTGCCGGCGGAATTCACGGGCGCTGAGGCCATCGCGCTCCAGCACCATCTCCAGTAGCAGCTGCAAGTTGGTACCGGTAATGACCTCCCGCTCTGGCTGGTGCAGTGAGAGGGTAGAGGCGACCCGAAACGGGGTGCCGCCGAGCAGGTCGGTCAGGAAGACCACGCCATCCCCCTTGTCGACCTCTGCCAGCGCCGCTTCGCACTGTGCCTGCAGCAGGGCGGTGGTGGAGCTCTCGGGAAAGTCGATGGCGATAACCGCTTTCTGTTCGCCGAGGATCTGCAGCATGGCGCGCTCCAGACCGCTGGCGAAACCGCCATGACCACAAATAATGATGCCCAACATAGTCTGTTCCTTTACTGCAAAGGGGGCCGGCTTGCTGCCGGCTCCGGATTAGAGGAAACCGGCGAACTTGCCGACGATACCGAGTACCACCGTGATGACGATGAGGCGCAGCGGGCTCCAGCCTTTGCGGATCAGGGCGTACATCGCCAGGGTGTAGAGCAGCGGCAGGAAGGCGGGCATCAGCTTGTCGAGCACATCCGCCTGCAGTTTGACGACTGCATCACCGGCAGTGATCTCCAGCGTGGTGCCAAGACGCACATAGGTGGCGACCAGCGCGCCGATCACCGTCATACCGACGATGGATGCGGCATGGCCCACCTTGCGGGTGTTGGCCTTGATGACCGGAATGGCCGCTACCCCCATGCGGTAGGCGTAGTGCGCCAGACCAAAACGCAGGCCGAAGTGGACCACGTTGAACAGCAGGAAGAAGACCACGGCACCCATGATGGAGCCTTGCAGCGCCAGATCTGCCCCTATGCCACCACAGATGGGGAGCAGGGTGAGCCAGAACATGGCATCGCCAATCCCGCCGAGCGGTGCGCCGACTGCGATCTTGGTGCTCTGAATGCTATTGACGTTCTGCTTGGAGCGCTCCATCGCCAGCACGATCCCCATCACGAAGGTGACCAGGAAGGGGTGAGTGTTGAAGAAGCCCATGTGCCCTTTCATCGCCCGAGAGAGATCCCGCGGATTGGTGTGGATCTTCTGCAGTGCCGGCAGCAGGCCATAGAGCCAGCCCGAGGCCTGCATCCGTTCATAGTTGAAGGAGGCCTGCAGCAGCAGGGAGCGCCAGGCAAAGCGGTTGATATCCTGCTTGGTCAGCTCTGCGCCAAGCTGCTGATCTTCATAGGTATCGTCGGATTGTGGCCGGGTATTGTGCGGTTCGGCGCTGGAGATGATCCGCGCAGCTGTGTTGTTAGATGCCATCTTCGGTTTCCTCCTGAACAGGACGAGCTTGCGGGGGGGTGGTGCGCATGAAGTCGATCAGGGCCATGGCCAGCGCGGCGGCGGCGATGGCCAGTACCGGCAACTGGAGCCAGGCGGCAGCGACGAAACCGAGGATGAAGTAGGGGATATAGACGTTCTTCATCATGATCTTGAGCAGCACGGCAAAACCGATGGCGGGCATGATGCCGCCAGCAACGCCGAGGCCGTCGATGAGGCGGGCAGGTAGCACGTCGATGGCCGCCTTGGCATGTTCGGCCCCGAAGTAGGTGGGCAGGAAGGCACAGAGGAAGTAGAAAGTGCCCAGCGCCAGCAGTGCCAGGTAGTTGACCCGCTCGATACCGCGCACGTCAGCCGCTTCGGCCATGCGATCGCAGCGGGACATCACCCCCGACATCACCGAGAAGAGGAAGGTGATCCCCATCTGCACGGCAACGGCGAAGGGAACGGCAACCCCTACCGCCACATCCGGCTTGACCCCGGTGGTGATGGCGAAGGTGGCGCCGACTATGGTGCCGATAATGACGTTGGGCGGTTGCGCCCCCGCCAGCGGGGCCAACCCCATCCAGACCAGCTCCAGAGTACCGCCCACCAGAATACCGGTAGGCAGGTCGCCGAGGATGAGGCCAACCAGCGGCCCCAGCACCACGGGACGGTGGAAGTGGGTCAGACCGTTGAACAGGTCGAGTCCGGCGAAGAACGCCAGGATGCCAAGCAGCAGACCTTGTAACAAACTGATTTCCATCACAATTGTCCTTAATCAGAGCAAATTGAAAATGTCCTGTGCCGGTTCGGTCGGCACGCCCTGGACATAGCACTCGACACGGGCGTCCCGCAGGGCGCGAAATGCGGTGATGTCCTGTTCGTCCACGGATACGGTCTTGTGGATTTGACGCTTGCCGTCGGCGTAATGCATGTTGCCGACGTTGATCCGGGAGATGGGGACACCTCCCTGAACCAGGGTGTTGAAATCGGTCGGGTTTTTGCAGACCAGCAGGATCTTCTGGCGATCTGCCGCCTTGTGGATGTTGTCGATCACCTTCTGGAGCGGCCAGAACCGCACCGCAATGCCTTCGGCCAGCACCATCTCCATCAGGTTCTGCTGGATGGGGTCCTCTGCCACCTCGTCGTTGGCGACCAGCACCAGATTGGCACCGGCAAAGCCGACCCACTGGACGCCGACCTGACCGTGGATCAGACGCTCATCGATCCGGCTCAATACGATATTGGGCATCACAGCACTCCTTCTTGGTGGAACGGATAGATATTGACCCCCTGTACGACCCGGTTGACCTGACCGGTGGGGCAGGGATTGTCCGGGCTGATCCCCAGTCCCAGCGAGGTATGGAAGGCGTAGTACTGGGCATAGAGCAGGTAGCAGAAGGCGAGCTGGGCATCGTCGCCATGCAGGGTGGCGGGCAAATAGATGTACTCCCCCTCCTCGATGGCGGGATGGCGCTGGTCGGCGATGGCGACCACCCGGGCGGCCTTGCCATCGCTTCGCAGCTCGCGCAGCAGATCCAGATCGTATTGCCGGGTGTAAGGGTCGTTGGAGATGAGCAGCACGATGAGCGTCTGTTCGTTGACGACCGATTTCGGACCGTGGCGAAAGCCGGTGGGGGAGTCGAACATGGCGACCAGACGGCCGGCTGTCAGCTCCAGCAGCTTGAGTGCCGCCTCTTGCGCCACCCCTTGCAGACTGCCGCTGCCAAGATAGATGACCCGCTCGGGCAACGGCTCGTTCCAGGCCGGTACGCGCTGCACAACCTGCTCCAGAATGGCGTCGCTGGTAGCGACCAGCTGCTCGCAGTGCTGGCGGTTGAACCGCTCTGGCAGAAAGAGAGCCAGACAGCTCAGCATCATGCTGGTCAGGCTGCTGGTCATGGCGAAGCTGCGATCATTGGTCTGGGGCGGCATCAGCAGGGCCAGAGAGTGGGCATCTTGCTGGCAGCGGCGATAGAGCGCCCCTTCACCGTTGCAGGTCAGCACTAGATGGTGGCAGTGGCTGAGCAGCTGGCTGGCCAGTTCGACCGCCGCCACGCTCTCGGGGCTGTTGCCGGAGCGAGCAAAGGAGATAAGCAGGGTCGGGCAATCTTCGGCCAGATACTCGGCCGGATCGGTGACGATATCCGTGGTGGCGATCGCCTCGACCCGGGCATGCAGGTGGGCCGAGAGATAGGGGGCGAGCGCCCGACCGGCAAAGGCGGAGGTGCCAGCCCCGGTCAGGATAATGCGCAGCTCTTGCCGGGCGAGCAGGGGGGCCAGAAAACGGGTCAATGCTGGACGGCACTCCTCGACCATGGCGAGGGTCTCGCGCCAGGTGGCGGGTTGCTGGCGAATTTCACGGGCAGTCGCCAGGCCATTGGCACTGCGCAACATCTCTTCTGGATAACCAAGGATCATGTCTGCAACTCCTTATACAACGGGGTCGAGCTGGGAATGGCGGCGAGAGGCCGCAGTGCAGGCGCTGGCGTAGTGCCGCAGCACCTCCTGCACCTGATCGAGAATGAGGTCATGGGGATTGGCCGAGAGCGAGCCATGACGTACCTTGCGATACTGCAAGGGCAGATGCTGGCTCAGCAGGGGGAGCGGGATGGGCTCCGCCGCCAGATTGGCCAGCAATCTGGCGTAGCACTCATCGACCCGGCTATCGGGCCAGTAGTAGCGAATGCGATCCGAATAGCTGTAACCACGGGCCAGCCGGCACTCGTTGGCACTGCCCTGATAGTGGCTGCGCCAGAAGTCGGGGCGCTCCAGCATGGTCTCTTCCATCACCTTGCGCAGACCTGAACAGGCCTTGGCAACCACCAGCTCCTCCTCGATGGCGGCAAGGGCAAACAGCGCTTCGCGCAGAGCGAAGGTGAGGGCGGGACCGACTTTGAGAATGGCAAAGTGGTCGCGTACCAGCTGGCGATAAGCTTCAGGAGTCTGGTAATCGGTGGAGTGAGCCTCAAACACCATATGGGGATAGGCTTCGATCATCCGGCTAAGAGGGGCCGCTTTTTCGGGCCGGTAATCGATGACGCGGGTATGGTCAAACTCGACGCCGGGTTGCACCACCAGACCGATCACCCTCGGCCAGATATGGGCCAGCCCCGCCTTGTTGAAGGCCTCTTGATGGGCCTTGAGGGTATGGCGCGCCGCCTCCGGCGTGGTGACCGCCAGATCGGCCAGATCTTCATGGGCACCGCCCGGCACCGGCACCTCGGTGCCAATCACATAGACCAGATCGCTCTCGCCAAAAGTGGCCAGACAGGTTTGCTCGGCGATCTGCGCCAGCCGTGCGGCTCGCTCTGCGACCAGCTCATCGGTCAGGGGAACGGGATCGCCCTGACAGGACATGCTGCAGTCGAGGTGGATCTTCTTGAACCCGGCAACGACATAGCTGGCGATGAGATCTTCGGCATGGGCCATGGCCTGCTCGGCCGGTTTCCCCTGCCAGCGGTTGGGGCCCAGATGGTCGCCCCCCAGAATGAGGCGCTGTGCCGGAAAGTGACATTGTGCCGCCAGCTTGTAGAGACGATCGCGAAAGTCGGCGGGGGTCATGCCGGTATAGCCGCCAAACTGATCCACCTGATTGGATGTGGCCTCGACCAGCAGCAGCTCATCCCCTTCGGCGGCCAGCCGCAGCGCGGCCTCCAGCACCAGCGGGTGAGCGGAGCAGACTGCGCAGATCCCGGTCTGTTCTCCCTGTTTATGTCTTTCGACCAGTGCCAGCATGGATTTCATTTTGATGTTCCTTGGTTGCTGCGTATGGAAAGGTTCTTTCGATTTCTTTTCTTTACGGTAGTGGCGAAGAAAACAAAACGAAACAAAAGAGTCGTCAGATCTTGAAAGGGATCACAAAAAGAAAGATATCGAAAGGCCCTAGATGATGGGTAAAGATGGAGAGCGTGGTGATAAAGCGTAATGAAGGCTTGATTTGGCACCTTCGCTGAGCGTTAATATGCAAACGTAACGAAGTGAAAGCGATCTTTCACTACAGCATTCCGGCAGAAGAACTATGCAAACAAGCGAAAAAGGTGCGCTCGGAACCAGCGAGCGGCGGGAGCGGATTATTCAGCAGCTGCGCAGCAATGGCAGCGTTCAGGTCAACGAGTTGGCGACTCATTATCAGGTCTCTACCGTGACCATCCGCAACGATCTGGCCTTTCTGGAGAAGCAGGGGGTGGCCGTGCGCGCTTACGGCGGCGCCCTGCTGTGTGAACCGGGCCAGACGGTGCCGGAGCGCACCATTGCCGACAAGAGTGTGCTCAATACTCCCGTGAAACAGCGGATCGGCGCGCTGGCGGCGACCCTGGTGCCCTCAGGTTGTCGCCTTATCCTCGATTCGGGGACGACAACACTGGAGGTAGCCCGACATCTGAAGGGACATCAGGAGATCCTGGTGATGACCAACGGCATGAATGTGGCGAATGAACTGCTCGAAGCAGAAGGGGTGGAGCTGCTGATGACGGGCGGACATCTGCGCCGCAAGTCGCTCTCCTTCTACGGTGCGCAAGCGGAGCAGTCCCTGCAAAACTACCACTTTGACATGCTGTTTCTCGGGGTGGATGGCATCGATCTGGAGCGCGGCGTCAGCACCCATCATGAGGACGAAGCGCGCCTCAACCGCTGCATGTGTCAGGTAGCCGAGCGGATTGTGGTGGTCACCGACTCCAGCAAGTTTGGCCGGCGCAGCCTGCACAAGATCATCGATACCCTGCGTATTCACACCCTGATCACCGACGATGCCGTGCCTGCCGATATCCTTTCCGGTTTGCGCAATGCCGGTATCGAAGTGCTGCTGGTACCGGCCGATGGCGGCAAGGGGCAGGAGAAGCAGGGGCAATATAATCCAGTGCAATCAGCTATAAGCGGTTGATGACAAACGCGATAGACTGGGTTTCTCACTCACTGATCGAGCCTGTTATGTACCACCCCGATATCACTGAACTTGAACCTGTCGCTCGCGCGGCGGGAGCGGCCATCATGGCTATCTACAGCCAGCCCTTCGCGGTGGAGTACAAGAGCGACGAGAGTCCCCTGACCGCGGCCGACAAGGGTGCTCATGAGGTGATCGTTCAGGGGTTGGCGCGGCTGACTCCGGATATTCCCGTATTGTCGGAGGAGTCAGGGCCCGAGGTGATGGCTGCACGCCACGGCTGGTCCCGCTACTGGCTGGTGGATCCCCTCGACGGCACCAAGGAGTTTGTCTCCCGCAACGGCGAGTTCACCGTCAATATCGCGCTGATTGAAGGGGGGGCGCCGCGCTGGGGGCTGGTCTATGCCCCTGTGCTGGACAAGCTCTGGTATGGCGGAAAGGGTCTCGGTGCCTGGCGCATCGCCGATGGCAAGCGCGAGCCTATCCAGACCCGGCCTCATCGTGAAGGCGAGGCGTGGCGAGTGGTGGGCAGTCGCAACCACCTGTCGCAGGAAACCCTCGATTTCTTGGCTCCTTTTGGCGAGATCGAGCTGGTTTCCATGGGCAGTTCGCTGAAGTTCTGCATCATTGCCGAGGGGGGCGCCGAGCTCTATCCGCGCCTCGCACCTACCTGCGAGTGGGATACCGGCGCTGCACAGGCGGTGCTGGAGGGGGCGGGTGGCAGCGTCACCCAGCTCGATGGCTCACCCCTTGCCTACAACAAGCCCGATATCCTCAATCCCTGGTTTGTCGCCAGAGCGTGACCTTGTTGGTGCGCTGAGCATCGCGCAATAAAAAGAGGCCGGAGCGGGTTGTACATCCGTTCCGGCCTCTTTGTATTTGACGCAGTTTTAAAAGACTTTCTTGAACGGCTTGATGGTCACTTTGGCATAGACGCCAGCTACAACATAGGGATCGGCATCGGCCCAGGCCTGGGCGTCCGCTTGCGAGGCAAACTCGGCGATGACAGTGCTGCCGGTAAAGCCTGCATCGGCCGGATCCTCTGCATCGATAGCCGGGTTGGGGCCGGCGGTCAGCAGGCGCCCTTCATCCTGCAGGGCTTGCAGGCGAGCCAGATGGGCAGGGCGAACTTGCTTGCGCAGTGGCAGGCTATCGGGGACATCTTCGGAGTAGATGAGATACCACATGAGACAATCCTTTTCTGATGAGGGTTACTTTTTGAGTTCGTCTTTTTGCTGGGACAACTGCTCGGCAGGGATGTGGCGGTAGAGGTAGACGCCGCTCAGCAGGGTAAAGACCAGCGTCATCCCCAGCAGGCCGAACACCTTGAAGTTGACCCACATCTCTTGCGGCATGTTGAATGCCACATAGAGGTTGAGCAGGCCACAGACGGTAAAGAAGCCGACCCAGCCGAGATTGACCTTGTCCCAGACTGCATCGGGTGCCTGCAGTTCCTTGGCCAACATCTGTTTGATCAGATTCTTGCCAAAGCCGTAGCGGCTGATGAGCAGACCCAGTGCGAACAGCACGTTGATGACGGTCACTTTCCACTTGATGAAGGTGTCATCGTGGAAGAAGACGGTGAGGCCGCCGAAGAAGCCGACCAGCAGGAAGGTAAAGAGCTGCATCTTCTCGACTTTGCGATAGCGGATCCAGCTATAGGCGAGCTGCAGACCGGTGACCACCACCAGTGCGCCGGTAGCCATGTAGATGTCGTAGAACTTGTAGACCGCGAAGAAAACGATAAGTGGAATAAATTCAATAAATTGCTTCATGTCTGGCGCCTAGTCCTCAAAGATGGCCTGCAAATTTCGCCCAGTCTACCTGCATGGCGGACAACGGCAAATGAATAAGACCGCTCATTTTTACGCCGGTTCCGTGCCGTCGCCAAACAGTTGGCGTGCAATGGATATCCCCAGTCGCTGCTGATCGGCCAGCAGGTCGCGGATATGGCGCTCTTCAATCAGAGGGTTGAGCAGCACGGCGCGCAGCAGGGTGAGCGGTTGGGCACCGTAGCGTACCACCGCTCGTTGGGTGCGGGAGACAAAGCTGTGCCCCTCGGCCCGCTGGGCTTTTTGCAGGGACACGTTGAAGTCGTTGATCTGCGCATTGGCCGTCTCATCCAGCACCTTGCCCTGCAGATGGGGCGGGATGCAGCGATAGGAGAGCAGGTTCATCACCGGAGCAGACATCAACTCGAAGGCCGGATTGCTGGTAATAAGCTCGGCCATCAGCCGGGCCCGGTCGTAGTTGGCTTCGATAAGCTCGGCATAGCCTTGCTGGCCGAAGAGCTGGAAGGCGGCATCCAGATAGAGGGCGTTGGCCGGGCGGGTGCCCTCCAGGGTAAAGCGACCCTGATCGAACGAGGTGGCGCGAATGGCATAGGGCGCCTCCCGCTTGACCGCCATCATCAGGTCGGGCTGGCGGCAGAGCAGCATGCCGGTACCGAGCGGCACCAGAAGTTGCTTGTGACCATCCAGGGTGACGGTGTCGGCCTGCTCTATTCCGGCTAGCAGACCTTGATAGCGGGGGGAGAAGAGGGTCGGGCCACCCCAGGCAGCATCCACGTGGAAGTGGATCTGCTCTCGTTCGGCAATGGCCGCCAGCTCAGGCAGGGGATCGATGGAGCCAAAGTCGGTACTGCCTGCCACGCCGACCAATGCCAGTACTTTCAATTTCTGCTCTTTGCACTGGATCAGCGCCTGTTCCAGCGCAGCCAGACTGAGCCGGTTCTGCTCGTCGGTCTCGAGGCGCCAGACGCTGCGGGCGCCCAGTCCCAGCAGATCCATCCCCTTGTCGAAGGAGTAGTGCATCAGCCGGGTGCCCAGAATGACTGCACCGCGATAGCCTTGCTCATAGAGCGCGAACAGGTTGTCGCCGCAGGCGCGGTTGCGGGCCAGCCAGAGAGCTGTGACGTTGGCGATGGTGCCGCCGCTGGTCATGACGCCGAGGGCGGCATCCTTGGCATGCATCTGCTCGCCGTAGAAGGCATCGTCCCTGCCATAGATGAGGCGGTGCAGCTTGGCCAGCACCTCCCGCTCCAGAAAGCTGAGCAGGCGGGAGGACTCCATCTTCATCGGATTCTGGTTGAGCATCACCAGCAGGCGCGACAGCTCGGCGGTATAGGCCGGCAGGGGCGCCGTCATGTGGCCCATGTAGCGTGGCGAGGTGAGGTGCGAGGCGCCGGGCACCAGAGTAGCCAGCCGTGCCAGATACTCCTCGATAGGTTGGCCGACTGCAGGCATGCGGGATTGATCGAGCTGGTGGGTGAACAGGTCGCGCTGATAGGGGGCCTGACTGTCGTCGGAGTGGTGGAAGCTCTCCAGCAAGGTGTTCATCGCCTCGCCAAAGGCGGGATCCGCTTGTGCAAACAACTCAGTCAACTTCATCAGGTTCTCCAGACCAGGTCACCGGGTTAGGTGTCTATGCCGCTTGTCTCGGGCATCGGCGGCAGAGCATACACCAAAGGGGGGCGGGTGACAGCCACCCCATTTTTTAAGCGAACACTTGTACTCCGAAATGGTGCTGGGTAGAGTGAGCCACAGTTATTGTGGAGTCGATGTTATGAGTGGTGTGATGGATTACTCCCCCCGGGAGGAGCTGGCAAACCGGCTGAGTCACGGTGCGGGATTGTTGCTGGGGATTGTCGGGCTGGTGCTGTTGCTCATCAAGGGATGGGGACAGGGTACGCAGGCGCTGGTGAGCTACAGCCTTTATGGCGGCAGTCTGGTGCTACTCTATCTTGCCTCGACCCTCTACCACAGCATGGCGGAAGGGCGGGCCAGACGCTGGTGCAAGGTGTTTGATCACTGTGCCATCTATCTGCTGATTGCCGGTACTTATACTCCCTTCCTGCTGGTTGCACTCGACACGCCGCTGGCAAAGGGGTTGATGGTGGTGATCTGGGCCCTGGCGCTGGCTGGCGTGGTGTTCAAGTTGGTATTTATCAACCGCTTCAAGAAGTTGTCGCTCTTTACCTACCTGATGTTGGGCTGGTTGTCGCTGGTGGTCATCTACCAGCTCTATATCCATCTGGCCGGTGAGGGGCTGCTGCTGCTCGGGCTTGGCGGCCTTATCTACAGCCTCGGGGTCATCTTCTATGTGGCCAAGCAGATCCCCTATAACCACGCCATCTGGCATCTCTTTGTGCTGGGTGGCAGCGTTTGTCACTTTATGGCCATTTACGGCTACGTCGCCTAACGTCTTGTAACTAGCCCTTAATTGGTATTTTTGGCGCGTAAAAGGATAAATTCGTGCGGTATCACACAGTTGGCATCAGCGTTTGCTGACAAGCTAGGGCCAGTTCAATTCGCAAAGGATGCACGAAATGAGTGAAATCGCGCTTTCCATCAGCATGTTGTCGCTGGTGGCAGTGCTGGGACTCTGGCTTGGAAACTGGCGAGTCTATGGCGTTGGGTTAGGGATCGGTGGGGTGCTGTTCGGCGGCATCATAGTGGGTCACTTTGCCGGGGTGTCAGAGCTGGCGCTCGATGAGCAAACACTCCATTTTATTCAAGAGTTTGGCCTGATCCTGTTTGTCTATACCATCGGCATTCAGGTCGGCCCCGGTTTTTTCTCGTCATTGCGCAGCTCCGGACTCAAGCTCAATGCCTTTGCTGCTTTGCTGGTTATCCTGGGGTGCATCGTTGCGGCGGCACTTCATCAACTGTTTGATGTGCCGCTACCGGTGATCCTCGGGGTCTTCTCCGGTGCCGTGACCAATACCCCATCTCTTGGTGCGGGTCAGCAGATCCTGGCGGAGCTGGGAGCTCCCCATGGTTCAACCGGGCTGATGGGGATGGGATACGCAGTGGCCTATCCATTCGGCATCTGCGGCATTTTGCTCACCATGTGGCTGGTCAGGGTCTTCTTTCGCATCAAGATCGACGATGAAGCCGCCCAGTTCGAGTTGCAGACAGGTAAAACCAAGGAGAGCTTGCAGACCATCAACATCGCGGTACGCAACCCCAACATGCATGGCTTGATGCTGAGCGAGATCCCGAGTCTCGACGAGTCTGATGTCATCTGCTCACGCCTCAAGCGTGGCGACGAGCTGATGGTGCCGCGCCCTGATTCCCGTATCGAGCTGGGCGACCTGCTGCACCTAGTTGGTGAGCGCCATGCACTGCACAAGGTGTTGCTGGTGCTGGGTGAAGAGGTCGACACTTCCCTATCGACTCGCGGTACCGACCTGAGGGTGGAGCGGGTCGTGGTGACCAACGAGCAGGTGCTGGGCAAGAAGATCCGCGATCTTGACATCAAACAGCGCTATGACGTGGTGATCTCGCGCCTCAACCGGGCCGGTATCGAACTGGTGCCGACCAGCCAGACCAGCCTGCAGTTTGGCGATATTCTCAACCTGGTTGGGCGCCTCGATGCCATCGAAGCGGTGACCAATGTGGTCGGCAACGTGCAGCAAAAACTGCAACAGGTGCAGATGTTGCCGGTATTTATCGGGATCGGTCTTGGCGTGCTGCTTGGCTCCATCCCCTTCTATCTGCCGGGCTTCCCGGCCGCGCTCAAGCTCGGCTTGGCGGGTGGGCCGCTGGTGGTGGCGCTGATCCTGTCGCGGATCGGCAGCATCGGCAAGCTCTACTGGTTCATGCCCCCCAGTGCCAACCTGGCGCTGCGGGAGATCGGCATCGTGCTGTTTCTGGCGGTGGTCGGCTTCAAGTCGGGGGCGGGTTTCGTTGATACCCTGATCAACGGTGATGGCCCCTCCTGGATGCTCTATGGGGCAGCCATTACCCTGATCCCCTTGCTGGTGGTCGGGGTGCTGGCACGTCTCTATGGCAAGATGAACTATCTGACCCTGTGCGGCTTGCTGGCCGGCTCCATGACAGATCCTCCCGCGCTGGCCTTTGCCAACGCCATGCACCCGACCAGTGGTGCCAGTGCGCTCTCCTATGCCACTGTCTACCCGCTGGTGATGTTCTTGCGGATCATCTCGCCGCAACTGCTGGCCATCATCCTCTGGGCCGGTGCATAGGGTTAAACCGGACAGGAGCATGCCTTGTCATGCTCCTGTCATGATAATGTAATGTATTGATAATTTTAGTTTTTATTTTTCGGTAATCCCCTCGCCACCCTTCAGCCTGGCTGAACGGTCCAGCCTCAAATCAGTCTATTCTTTCGAATTTTCGAACTGGTTATTTGCTCTCTCTCTGTGCAGAGTAGGCTGTGGCTTTTTGCATGCAAATCAGGATTCAGGAGAGAACATGATTACCAATTCCGTTACTCTGGAACAGGGCGTAACCGTCACCCAGCTCAAAGGTCAAGTTTATCAGGTGGCTGCAGATGGTAGCCGCAAGTTGCTGGTGGAAGGGGATGTGCTGCCGAAAGGGGCGGTGATCATGTCGCCGGATGGCGCCAGTTTCATGGGCGGCGGACACTCTTTCAATGTGCAACCGGCCAGCGAACAGAGTGAGCCTGCCGAAGAGGAAGATGCTTCCCAGCTGGCGCA
This sequence comes from Aeromonas sp. 600774, assembly GCF_049175075.1. Taxonomy (NCBI): domain Bacteria; kingdom Pseudomonadati; phylum Pseudomonadota; class Gammaproteobacteria; order Aeromonadales; family Aeromonadaceae; genus Aeromonas; species Aeromonas sp. 600774. The sequence goes on along the minus strand of NZ_JAAKUJ010000020.1, from coordinate 1,269 downwards.
AAACAGTGCCGCAGGCACACCCGATGATATCAGTGCCCTGCAAGAAGCCATTTTGGGTGGCGCTGACCCGACCCGGGCCTTTGAAGCCTCCGCCGCAGGCGGTGCACCTGCTGCCGGTGGTGGCGGGGTTGGTGGTGTCGCCGGAGCCAGTGGCAACGGCGGTTTTGTCACCATCGACCGTACCGGCTCCGCAACCATTGCCGAAGCGACCTTCGATACCACTTACAACACCAATGGCGAGCCACCGCTTGGTGCTGCTGGCGAGGATGAAGTATTTGACCTGACTCCACCCACCATTTCCGTTGTTGCGCCAGATAACACTAATGACACCACACCGACCCTGACCGGAACCACGGATGCGCCTGCTGGCAGCACGGTGACCCTGGTGGTGACCGATGCTAACGGCAATCAGCAGACCCTGACCGCTATTGTCACACCTAATGGCACCTTCACCGTGGATGTGGTCACCCCATTGGCCGAGGGTTCTTATACCGTCACCGCCACAGTGACCGATCCTGCGGGGAATACCGGCAGTGCAACTGATGATGGCAGTGTGGATGTAACCGCTCCAGTGATTACTGTTGATGCACCTGACAATACCAATGACACCACCCCGACCATCACGGGTACTACGGATGCACCTGCTGGCAGCACGGTCACTCTGGTCGTGACCGATGCCAATGGTAACCAGCAAAATTTGACCGCCACGGTACAACCTGGTGGCAGCTACAGCGTAGATGTCACTACTCCGCTGGCCGAAGGCAGCTATAAGGTGACGGCCAGCATCACCGATCCGGCCGGCAACACAGGTACCTCTACCGACGATGGTAGTGTTGATAGCAAGGCCCCTGACCTGGCCATCACCCTAGATGCCGACATCACCGCCGACGACGTCATCAACGCCGCCGAAGCGGGTCAGCAGATCCCGGTCAGCGGCACCGTGACGGGCGAGTTCAAGGCAGGGGACATCGTCACCCTGACCGTCAACGGTAAATCGTTCACCGGTCCTGTGGATGCCGATGGCCGCTTCACCATCCTGGTGGCGGGCAGCGACCTGGCGACCGATGGCGACCGCACCATCGATGCCAGCGTGACCAGCACCGACGTGGCGGGCAACAGCGCCACTGCGACCGACAAGGAAGGCTATCAGGTGGATACTGACCTGCCGGGCATCAACCTGGCGGCGATTGGTGATGGCAACCTGTCGGTGGCGGAAGCCAAGGCGGTTGAGCTCAAGGGCACGACCAGCAACGTGGAAGATGGTCAGAA
>NZ_JAAKUJ010000019.1:0-66439 GCF_049175075.1 Aeromonas sp. 600774 | reverse complement strand
CTGATATGGCTCAGTCGGTAGAGCGCATCCTTGGTAAGGATGAGGTCCCCAGTTCGATTCTGGGTATCAGCACCATTAAATAGAAAGCCTCCCTGAAAAGGGAGGCTTTTTTGCATCTGTCATTTTTATGATATCCCCTTACATTCCCTATTCCCGCAACCCCCTCTGCTTGCAGCCGACACTGTTTATCTGCTGGTTTGAGTCCTAATGTGTTACTCATTTGACTGCTATTGATGGTTTTATCCATAGATTTAACCATGATTGATTGACGTAAAACGTTTTACATGTAAAATCCGGCGCGTTTTGCCTATTACGTGGAGAGAGAGCATGGCGCAGGATAACGAATACTGTTTGGGGGCGGTACCCGCCAAAGGGCGCAAAGGTGTGCTGTCGCTGATGCTGGTGATGCTAGGCCTGACCTTCTTCTCTGCCAGCATGTGGACCGGTGGTGCGCTGGGCACCGGGCTGGTGTTCGATGACTTCATCAAGGCGGTACTTATCGGCAACTTGTTGCTGGGTATCTACACCGCTTGTCTCGGTTATATCGGTGCCTCAACCGGTCTCTCTACCCATCTGTTGGCGCGCTACTCGTTTGGGGTGAAAGGTTCCTGGCTGCCATCCCTGCTGCTGGGTGGCACTCAGGTCGGCTGGTTTGGCGTGGGCGTGGCGATGTTTGCCCTGCCGGTACAGAAGGCGACTGGGATCGATGTGAACTGGCTGATCGCCATTTCGGGCATTTTGATGACGGTGACCGTCTACTTCGGGATCTCCGCCCTGATGGTGCTGAGCTTTGTGGCCGTGCCGGCCATTGCGCTGCTCGGCGGTTATTCGGTCTGGCTGGCGGTGACCTCGACCGGTGGCATGGCGGCGCTGCAGCAGGTACAACCGACCAATCCTATCGAGTTCACTACGGCGCTGACCATGGTGGTCGGTTCCTTTATCAGTGCAGGAACTCTGACCGCCGACTTTGTCCGATTTGGTCGCAAACCCTGGGGCGCCGTCATGATTACCATGGTGGCGTTTTTTTTGGGCAACACTCTGATGTTCGTCTTCGGCGCAGCCGGTGCGGCAGCGACTGGTCAGGCCGATATCTCGGAAGTGATGCTGATGCAGGGGCTGTTGATCCCCGCCATTCTGGTGCTGGGCCTCAATATCTGGACCACCAACGACAACGCTCTCTACGCCTCCGGCCTCGGTTTTGCCAACATTACCGGTCTCAAGAGCAAGCCGCTCAGCGTGATCAACGGCCTCATCGGTACCGCCTGTGCCCTCTGGCTTTACAACAACTTTGTCGGCTGGCTGGCCTTTTTGAGTACGGCAATTCCGCCGATCGGTGGCATTATCATCATGGATTTCCTGCTCAATCGTGAGCGTTACCGTCAGTTTGCCGATCAGCAGTTCGAGACGGTGCGCTGGCAGGCGCTGGTCGCCACGGCAGTCGGGGTGGCTGTCGGCAAGTGGCTGCCGGGCATAGTGCCACTCAACGCGGTATTGGGCGCCGCCTTCACCTATTTCATTCTGGTTCGCCTCACCCAGCGGCCGGTTCTGGTACAGGAAGCTAGCAAATGCTGATTCAACATATTCGTTTGGCCGATCGGGAAGGGTTGTGGCAGATCCGCTGTCAGGATGGGGTCATCACCGCCATTGAGCCCCATGACGAGCATGCAGTCGCCGGTCGGGTGCTGGACGGGGAGGGGGGTCTGGCCATTGCGCCCTTTATCGAGCCCCATATTCACCTCGATACCACCCAGACGGCTGGCGAGCCGAGCTGGAACCTTTCCGGCACCCTGTTTGAGGGGATCGAGCGTTGGGCCGAGCGCAAGGCGCTGCTGACCCATGAGGATGTGAAACAGCGGGCCATCCAGACGCTGAAGTGGCAGATCGCCAACGGCATCCAGTTCGTCCGTACTCATGTCGATGTCTCCGATCCCAATCTGGTGGCGCTCAAGGCAATGCTGGAGGTGCGGGAGGAGATTAAGGAGTGGGTGGAGCTGCAGATCGTCGCCTTCCCGCAGGAGGGGATTCTCTCCTACCCCAACGGCAAGGCACTGCTGGAGGAGGCGCTCAAGCTGGGGGCCGACGTGATCGGTGCGATACCCCACTTCGAGTTTACCCGGGAATATGGTGTCGAAAGTCTGCACTACATCTTCGATCTTGCCGAGAAGTATCAGGTTCTGGTCGATGTGCACTGTGACGAAATCGATGACGAGCAGTCCCGTTTCATCGAGACGCTGGCGACCCTGGCCTACGAGCGGGGTATCGGTCATAGAGTCACCGCCAGTCACACCACCGCCATGCACTCCTACAACGGCGCCTATGCTTCCCGCCTGTTCCGGCTGCTCAAGATGGCAGGCATCAACTTTGTGGCCAATCCGCTGGTGAACATTCACCTGCAGGGGCGGTTCGATACCTATCCCAAACGTCGCGGCATTACCCGGGTGAAGGAGATGCTGGAGGCGAACATCAACGTCTGTTTCGGTCACGACGACGTGTTCGACCCCTGGTACCCCATGGGCACTGCCAACATGTTGCAGGTGCTGCACATGGGGCTGCATGTCTGCCAGATCATGGGTTACGAGCAGATCAACGACGGTCTGAAGCTGATCAGCAGCCACAGCGCCCGCACCCTGAATGTGCAGGATCGCTATGGTATTGAGGTGGGCAAACCGGCCAACCTGTTGATCCTGCCTGCCGAGAACGGCTTCGATGCGGTGCGCCGTCAGGTGCCGGTGCGTTACTCGATCCGTCACGGCAAGGTGATTGCCCAGACCCGCCCGGCCCAGACCGAGATCGTGCTGGGTGAGCCAGAGCCGATCGATTTTCGCCGCTGAGATTTCAATCAGGCTGGATGACGATTAGTTCCGCCTCTGGGCACAAGGGCCGCCATTGCGACATAATGGCGGCCTGACCCTGAGGGAGTGACACCATGCAAACCTGGTTCTATGTTGCTGCAGGGGGCGCCATCGGCGCCTGCCTTCGTTTTGGGATTGCCGAACTGATGGCCTTGCTGCTTGGGCGCCACTTTCCTTACGGGACTCTGGTGGTCAACGTGGTGGGCTCTTTCATCATGGGGGTGGCGTTCGCCCTCATCAGTCATGGTCATGTGGTAGAACACCCGATGAAGCCGCTGCTGATGGTGGGGATCCTCGGTGCCCTGACTACTTTCTCTTCCTTTGCCCTCGATACGGTAGTGCTGGCTCAACATGGGGCCTATCTGAAAGCGCTGCTCAATATTGGTCTCAATCTCTTCCTCTGTCTGGCCATGGTGGTGCTGGGCATGCAGTTGGTTGCGAGCCGGGTTTAAGGTGTCCGGACGCCAGTGGCTCTGGTAAACTGGCGGCCATTCTTTGCTCTATGGGTGTTTAAGGGATGTCAGAACAAGCAACGACAACGCATTTTGGCTTTAAAACCGTGGCCGCGACCGAGAAGGAAACTCTGGTAGCAGGTGTCTTCCATTCGGTGGCAGCCAAGTATGATCTGATGAACGATCTGATGTCGTTCGGCATCCACCGCCTGTGGAAGCGCTTCACCATCGACTGTTCCGGTGTGCGCAAGGGTCAGAAGGTGCTGGATCTGGCCGGTGGTACCGGTGACTTGACCGCCAAGTTCTCCCGCATCGTCGGCGAGACCGGTCAGGTGGTGCTGGCGGATATCAACGACTCCATGCTGAAAGTGGGCCGCGACAAGCTGCGTAATCTGGGGGTCGCCAACAACGTCTCCTACGTGCAGGCCAATGCCGAGGCGCTCCCCTTCCCGGATAACCACTTCGATGTGATTACCATCGGCTTCGGCTTGCGCAACGTCACCGACAAGGACAAGGCGCTCGCCTCCATGTTCCGGGTGCTCAAGCCGGGTGGCCGTTTGCTGGTGCTGGAGTTCTCCAAGCCGGTCAGCGAAGTGATCGCCAAGCTCTATGACCTCTACTCCTTCAAACTGCTGCCGAAAATGGGCGAAATCGTCGCGAACGACAGTGAAAGCTACAAATATCTGGCAGAGTCCATCCGCATGCACCCGGATCAGCAGACCCTGGCCGGCATGATGGAAAATGTCGGGTTCGAGCAGGTGGAGTACTTCAATCTGACTCAGGGTGTGGTCGCCCTGCACCGCGGTTACAAGTTTTAAGGTTGCCTATGCCGATGGATGCCATGGTCACCGCGGTGATCGAAACCAGCCTCAACCAGTTGCTGGCGCTGGACAAACAGAGTCCGGAGCGGCTGCGCAAACTGGTGGGCAAGGTGCTAAAGCTGGAGCTGCGTGAACTCAAGCCGCTCTGGTTCGTCTTCTCCGAGCGCCGGCTGGATGTGCTGGCCCAGCATGAAGGGGAGGCCGATGCGGTGCTCAGTCTCTCCCTGACCGCCCTCGGTCTGCTGAAAGACCCGTCCGCCCTGACCCGCTATATCCGCGAGGAGAAACTGGATCTGAGCGGTGATCCCCAGCTGGTACAGGCATTCAGCGTGCTGCTGGGTGAGCTGGATATCGACTGGGAAGAGGAGCTGTCGCGCTATACCGGCGATGTCGTTGCCCACACCCTGTTCAGCGGTGCCCGTCAGGCGCGTCGTCTGGTCGGCCGCGAGCTGTGCCGCACCCGCAGCCAGCTGGCGGAATATCTGACCGAAGAGGCCCGCCTCGCCCCCGGCCCGCTGGAAGTGGCGAGTTTCAACGATGACGTCGAGGTGCTGGCCCAGCAGCTCAAGGCCGTCGAACTGCGGCTGGCCCGCTTTGAACAGCAGGTGACCTGATGACCCCGAAGGAGTTCAAACGCCTCTATCGCATCATCACCATCCTGCTGGAGCAGGGCATCGACGAACTGGTGCCCGCCCGCTATCAATCCTGGCCGGGCCGTCTGGCCCGTCGCTCCCTGTTCTGGCTCAAGAACAAGCAACCGGAACTCAGCCGTGGTGCCCGCATCCGCCTCGCCTTCGAGGCTCTTGGCCCCATCTTCATCAAGTTTGGCCAGATGCTCTCGACCCGCCGCGACCTGTTGCCGCCGGATATCGCCGAAGAGCTGGCCCTGCTGCAGGACAGGGTGCCCCCTTTCTGTGGTCAGGCGGCGCGCCAGCAGATCGAGCTGAGCCTGGGTTGTCCCATCGAAACCCTGTTTGACGACTTCGACGAGACGCCGCTGGCGTCGGCTTCCATCGCGCAGGTGCATACCGCCCGCTTGAAGGAGAGTGGCCGCGAGATCGTCATCAAGGTGATCCGTCCCGACATCGAGCCTGTCATCGAGGCTGACCTGCGGTTGATGCAGGCGCTGGCCCGTCTGGTGGCCCGCTTCGTGCCCCAGAGCGCGCGGCTGCGCCCCATCGAGGTGGTGGAGGAGTATCGCAAGACCATCCTCGACGAGCTGAATTTGATGCGCGAAGCGGCCAACGCCATCCAGCTACGGCGCAATTTCACCGGCTCCGAGGCACTCTATGTGCCTGAAATCATTACCGACCTCTGCCGCGAGCAGGTGCTGGTGATGGAGCGCATCTACGGTATTCCGGTCTCCGACATTCCTGCGCTGGAAGCCAACGGCACCAACATGAAGCTGCTGGCGGAGCGCGGAGTAGAGGTCTTCTTCACCCAGGTGTTCCGCGACAGCTTCTTCCATGCCGATATGCACCCGGGCAACATCTTCGTCTCTTACGAACATCCGGAAAACCCGCTCTGGATCGGCATCGACTGCGGCATCGTCGGTACCCTCAATCGGGAAGACAAACGCTATCTGGCTGAGAACTTCCTCGCCTTCTTCAACCGCGACTATCGTCGGGTGGCGGAGCTGCACGTGGAGTCGGGCTGGGTGCCGGCAGACACCAAGGTGGACGAGTTCGAGTTCGCCATTCGCACCGTGCTGGAGCCCATCTTCGAGAAGCCGCTCTCTGAAATTTCGTTCGGTCACGTGCTGCTCAACCTGTTCAACACCGCGCGTCGCTTCCATATGACGGTGCAGCCGCAGCTGGTGCTGCTGCAAAAGACCCTGCTCTATGTGGAAGGGTTGGGGCGCCAGCTCTACCCGCAACTCGATTTGTGGCAGACCGCCAAGCCGTTCCTCGAAAACTGGATGCACGAACAGGTGGGGCCCAAGTCGGTATTGAACGCCATCAAGGAGAAGGCGCCATTCTGGGCCGAGAAGCTGCCGGAGCTGCCGGAGCTGGTCTATGAGACCCTGCGCCAGACCCGTCATCAGCAGCGTCATTTCGACCAGATGTTTGCCGAGTTCCGCCGTCACAGCCGTCGACAGGGGCAGGCCCGCTACCTCTTAGGGGTTGGAGCCAGCCTGCTATTGGCGGGTGTATTCTTGCTGACCCAAAAACAACACATTGAGTGGGGACAAGCCAGTCTCGCCGGTGCAGCCCTCTGCTGGCTGGTCGGCTGGTTGCGAACCCGTTCCCATTAATCAACAACCGCGCCGTCAGGCGCCTGTTCTGGAGAGAAAATCATGGGTGGTATCAGTATTTGGCAATTGTTGATCATTGCAGTCATCGTCGTGCTGCTGTTCGGTACCAAGAAACTGCGCGGCATTGGCGGTGATCTGGGCGCGGCGGTCAAAGGGTTCAAGAAAGCCCTCTCCGACGAGCCGGCTGATGCCAAGGCCGAGCAGAAAGATGCCGAGTTTCCCCCGAAACAGCTGAACGAAGCGGCCACTCAGAGCAGTGAGACCGCCAAACAGAAAGACAAAGACCAGGCCTAAGCCATGTTCGATATCGGTTTTTGGGAGCTGGTCGTTATCGGTGTGGTAGCACTGGTGGTACTGGGGCCCGAGCGGCTGCCGGTTGCCATCCGCACGGCTACCCACTGGATCCGCCTCATTCGTTCGACCGCAAACTCGGTCAAGTCCGAGCTGGAGCAGGAGCTTAAGTTGCAAGAGCTGCATAACGACCTCAAGAAGGCCGAACAGTTGCAGATGAGCAATCTGAGCCCCGAGCTGCAGGAGTCTATCGAACAGCTCAAGGCGGCGGCCCAGTCGGTCAATCGCCCCTATCAGGTGGAGAACGAGATCCGTCCGCCGCGCACCGAGCCGGTCGCCCAGGCTGAGCCTGCCACGCCGGTTGAGCCTGCGGTGCAGCTGAGCCACGACGTGCCGCCGGTCAACAGCCAGCGGGAGAGCGAGCCGGTGCCGGTCAGCGACTCCGCAGCAAAAGGGGAGGTGAAGCCATGAGTCAGGCCGAACAACCCCTGATCAGCCATCTGGTTGAGCTGAGAACCCGTTTGCTGCGCTCCATTACCGCCATCCTCGTGGTGTTTCTGGCGCTGATCTACTTCTCCAACAACATCTACGACTTCGTGGCCCAGCCGCTGCTCAGTCAGCTGCCGGAAGGGACCAGCATGATCGCGACGGATGTGGCGACCCCCTTCCTGACGCCGATCAAGCTGACCCTGGTGGTCTCCTTCTTCGTGGCGATCCCCTATCTGCTCTATCAGGCCTGGGCCTTTATCGCTCCCGGTCTGTACCAGCATGAGCGGCGGCTGATCATGCCGCTGGTGGTCTCCAGTGCCCTGCTGTTCTATGCGGGGATGGCGTTCGCCTACTACGTGGTGTTCCCGCTGGTGTTCGGTTTCTTCACCAGCACAGCACCCGCAGGGGTGACGGTGGCGACCGACATCGCCAGCTATCTGGACTTCGTACTGACCCTGTTCTTCGCGTTCGGGGTAGCGTTCGAAATTCCGGTGGCCACCATACTGCTCTGCTGGACCGGCGTGACCACACCGCAAAACCTGAAGGAGAAACGTCCCTACGTCATCGTCGGGGTGTTTGTGGTCGGCATGTTGCTGACGCCGCCTGATGTCTTCTCCCAGACCCTGCTTGCCATCCCGATGTGGGCGCTGTGGGAGATAGGTCTGTTCTTCGCCCGCTTCTACGTGAAGAAAGAGGATGAAGAGCAACAGGAACAACCGGATGTGGAGAGCTGAGGCTCTGTTGTTCGTCACCTGTTTGCCGGACGGCGAGAGGATGACGACGTCCGCAGGAATAGCAGAACGAGGGGAGCTGAGGCTCCCTTCCTCTTTTCATGCTCCCGTTCGAGGCGTATGGTAAGACCCCATTCGGTAGATGGTTTTCAAATACCTGATATGTATTCCTTTGTTCGGAACGTCTCATTCCATGATCGATATCGGTTTAAACCTGACCAGCAGCCAGTTCGTCGGTGAACAGCCTGAGCTGGTGGCCCGCGCCCGTGCCGCCGGAGTGGAGGCGCTGATCCTCACCGGTACCGATCTGGCTGGCAGCCGTGAGAGCGCTGAGTTGGCCGCCCGCTGGCCGGGCTACTGCTTCTCCACCGCCGGGGTACACCCTCACGATGCCAAGAGTGTCGATGAGGCGACCCTGCCCGCCTTGCGCGAGCTGGCAGCCTTGCCGCAGGTGGTCGCTATTGGCGAGTGCGGTCTCGACTACAACCGCGACTTCTCCCCCCGCCCGGTGCAGGATGCGGTATTCGACGCCCAGCTGGCACTGGCTGCCGAGCTCCGGATGCCGGTGTTTCTCCACTGCCGCGATGCTCACGCCCGTTTCATCGAGATCCTCCGTCCCTGGTTGCCGAGGCTGCCGGGAGCCGTGCTGCACTGCTTCACCGGCTCCGACGAGGAGCTGGACGAGTGTCTGGCGCTGGGGCTGCATATCGGGGTGACCGGCTGGCTCTGCGACGAACGCCGCGGCCAGCTGCTGCGCGAACAGGTGGCTCGCATTCCGGCCGGTCGGCTGATGATCGAGACTGATGCCCCCTATCTGGTGCCGCGGGATCTGAAACCGCGCCCGAAACGCAACGAACCCGCTTTTTTGCCGCACATCGCCCAGGTGGTGGCGGCCTGTCGTGGCGAAGCGCCCGAGGCCTTGCTGGCCCATACCCGGGCCACCTCCGCCGCGTTCTTCCAACTTCCTCTCCAGGAGTGATTCATGGCTACAACTCTTCCGGGCGCCTTTCCGGGCCGCCGCCTGCGCCGTCTGCGCAAACATGATTTCAGCCGTCGTCTGGTGCGCGAGAACGTACTGACCGTCAACGATCTCATCTATCCGGTGTTTGTGCTGGAGGGGGAGAACCGTCGGGAAGCCGTTCCCTCCATGCCGGGAGTGGAGCGTCTCTCCATCGATCTGCTGCTGGAGGAAGCCGCCGAGCTGGTGGAGCTGGGCGTACCTGCCATTGCCCTGTTCCCGGTCACCCCGCTGGAGAGCAAGAGCCTGATGGCGGAAGAGGCCTATAACCCGAACGGGCTGGCTCAGCGCACCGTGCGCGCCCTCAAGGCTCGCTTCCCGGAGCTCGGGGTGATCACCGACGTGGCACTCGATCCGTTCACCACCCACGGTCAGGACGGCATCATCGATGACGAAGGCTATGTGCTGAACGACATCACCACCGAGATCCTGATCAAGCAGGCGCTCTCCCATGCCGAGGCCGGGGTCGATATCGTCGCGCCGTCCGACATGATGGATGGTCGCATCGGCGCCATCCGCGCTGCGCTGGAAGAGAACGGCTTCATCAACACCCAGATCATGGCCTACTCCGCCAAGTACGCCTCCTGCTACTACGGCCCGTTCCGCGATGCGGTCGGCTCTGCTGGCAACCTCGGCAAGAGCAACAAGGCTACCTATCAGATGGATCCGGCCAACAGCAACGAAGCCCTGCACGAAGTGGCGCTGGATATTCAGGAAGGGGCCGACAGCGTGATGGTCAAGCCGGGCATGCCCTATCTGGACGTGATCCGTCAGGTGAAGGATCAGTTCGGGGTGCCGACTTTCGCCTATCAGGTGAGTGGCGAGTACGCCATGCACATGGCGGCGATCCAGAACGGCTGGCTCAAAGAGAAGGAGTGCATCATGGAGTCCCTGCTCTGCTTCAAGCGGGCTGGGGCCGACGGCATCCTCACCTACTTCGCCAAGCGTGTGGCGCAGTGGCTGAAGGAAGATGCCCGCTAAGCGGGATGAAGGGAATAAACGAGAGGGGGAGCCGATGGCTCCCCCTCTTTGTTATGGCTGGCTGATTACAACTGGATCCAGGCATCGCTCCAGGCTGTGCCGGTACCCGGCGCATAGTGGCTGCTCGAGCCGCCACACCAGCCGCTGTAGGGCCAGGGTTTGCACTCGTAGTTGCCACCGGTATTGCTGACCCGATCACCGGCCTGATAGCCGGTGTTGGGGGCATAGGCCGGGTAGTCACCTTCGCCACCCCCGCTGCTCTCTTCGGTCAGCGCAACCGGGAAGCGCTGCACCACCGGCTGCTGGCCGTTAGCCAGACCGGTGATCACAACGTCGTAGCTGCCATCGGTGACATTGCTGCCCTGCAGTACCAGGGTGCTGGTGCCATTCACCTGGCTGCTGGTGGTACCGTGGCTGTGGCCGCTCTGCTCTAGAGTCGCGGTGATTTGGACCGGGTTGGCGGTCGTCACGTTGAAACGGATGCTGACCTGACCGTTGACTATGGTGTACTCGCTCGCCATGGCGCTGACGGTGAAGTCGCTGCTGCCTTCGGCGGGTGGCGTTGTGCCGCCGCAGTCGCTGTCGCCCTGTACGCGCCAGACGCCCCAGTCACCCGTGGTGCCCGGCTCTTCGTTCTGGGTCCACCAGCCTGCCAGCCAGTTCTTGCCGTTGTGGCTGACGATGTCGCCGCCCACGTAGACCTTCTTGGCATCCCAGCTGTTTTCACAGACGGCGCCCTGCTCCCTGACGGTCACGTTGCGCTGCTGGGTTACCTGCTGACCGGCGCTGTCGCTCACCTGATAGGTGAGGGTGTAGCGGCCGACCTTGCTGCTGTCGACGTTGCCGCTGACCTTGATTTGGGCGGTCAGGTCGCCATCTTCTTCATCATGGGCGCTGACGCCAGCCATCGGATCGAAGGGGGTACCCAGCTCCAGCGTGGTATCGGTGACGCCACTGAATACCGGCTTCATGCTGTAGATCTCGATGGTGCGTACCTGCTCGGTGACGTTGTTGTCGCGATCGCTCACCTTGTAGGTGAGGGGGTAGAGGCCGATGCGCTGGCTGTCTACCGAGCCTTCTACCTGGATCTGACCAGTCAGATCGCCATCTTCCTTGTCACTGGCGCTGACGCCGGCCAGCGGATCAAAGGCGGTACCCTGCTTGATGCGGGTATCGCTCAAGCCGCTGAACACCGGCTTGCCGTTGTCGACCGGGGGCGTGATCTCCTGATCGTGGATGAAGGGGCCGTAGCTCTTGATGAAGGATTCGTTGTAGGACTGACCGGCGGCGTTGCGACCCATGTCCCAGTTGATGGACCAGGTCATCACGCCGCGCAGGGGCTGACCCTGGCTCTTCAGCTTGTTGAAAGCATCGAACAGATCCTGCGGATTCTTGACGTAACCGGTGGCGGCCGCATCGATATTGGTCGGAATGCCGAATACCAGCTTGTCGTGGGGGATCTTGTAGTAGCCGCGACTGCCGTTGATGAGGGAGTCCGCCATGTAGTAGATGAACTCTTCTTTCAGGGCATCGTTGTTCTGGGCGATCCAGCCTACCCCGTCGATCCAGATGCCGTCGCCACCCTGGTTGTAGAACTGGGGATTGATCCAGTCGTAGTACCCTTCCAGATTGCGGATATAGGGGATGTAGGCGCCAGTCTGGGTCAGATAGGGGAACTCGGGCGCCATGGTGATGAGGAAGTTTTTCCCCTGGGCGCGGTAGTGCTCCTTGACCAGCCGCAGGGCCGCCGGGATCACGGTCTGGTTGTTGGCGGCAGTGATGGCGGACTGCTCCAGATCGATGTCCAGACCGTCGAAGCCATAGGTCTCCACCAGACGGATGATCTCGTCGGCGAAGGCCTGCTCCTGACCGGTACGCAGCTCGATGTGTGCATCGGCGCCGCCCAGCGCCAGCAGCACGGAGCGGCCCTGGCTGTTCAGCAGGGCAATCTGCTCGATAAACTGGCTCTCGCTCATGCCGGTGGCTGGGTCTAGTTTGAAGGTGGGGATGGGATCGCTGCCGTACACCTTCATGAAGGAGACATCGACCACGTTGTATTGCGGATTGACCTGGTCGAGCTTGACGCAGGGGGCAGTACCGCCCTGATAGCCGGCGCCACCGCACCAGTTGTGCCAGTAACCCACCACGACACCGGACTGGGGATTGACCATGGCCTGGCCGGCTGAGGCAGCCTGCGCCATGGGGGCGCCCATGCCGAGCAGACAGCCCAGCAGGGATAACTTCAGTTTGTTCATCTTGATATCTCCATACAGTACAAAATGGAGCGGTCAGCTTTGGCCGAACGCTCCCGGGGGCAGCCCCGCTGTCATAGGAAATCTCCCTTAGACCGGTAGCTTTGCGTCGCGCCCTTTCGGGTCACTTTGCCTTTTTCACCCGATTTCTGTGCATCACAGAGAATCAAGTGACCTGCATGGCAGGTTGCCTATGATAGATGCTTGAAAATAAATTAATCAATAGTCGGTTGTGATTCTAATCAACTGAAAAATATTGATAATTTTTCTCATCACCTACTTCTTGCCGGGGATCCTGACTGAGCGGTTCGATGCCGGGTGAGCAGCTATTAAATCGGTAAATGGCGACTGGTTTGTTCCTTGGAAGTGCCGGTAAGAGCCAAAAAATCTCGTAGATTCATCCTGTTGCAGGTTGTTGATGGCAAAATTGCAGCAACGGCAGAGATCCGGGTCGCAATGGCTGGAAAAGTACAGGGTTGCGGCGGATTCCCGCTTGATTATTGCGTGGCTTGGCCACATGTTAGAAAGCCATACAGAGCTGCTAAAGCGGTCTGTTCAAGACCAAACAAGAGGTAACCGGGATGAATAACCCTTTGCTGACAATGGATTCTCTGCCCCCTTTCAGCCAGATCAAGCCGGAGCAGGTTCAGCCTGCCGTGATTCAGGCGATTGCTGACTGCAAGCAGAAGATCAGCGATGTGCTGGCCCAGCGTGATCCCCATACCTGGGATAGCCTGATTGCCCCGCTGGAAGAGGTAAATGACCGTCTGTCAAGGATCTGGTCACCGGTCAGCCACCTCAACTCCGTACTAAACAGCGAAGCGCTGCGCGAGGCCCATGATGCCTGCCTGCCGCTGCTCTCCGAATTCCAGACCTATGTCGGTCAGCATGAAGGGCTCTATCAGGCCTATCTGGCCCTCTCCCAGAGCGATGATTTCCCGCTGCTGAGCGGCGCCCAGCGCAAGGAGATCCAGAATACCCTGCGTGACTTCCGCCTCTCCGGTATCGGTCTGCCTGCCGAGGCGCAGCAGCGCTACGGTGAAATTCAGGCCCGCCTCTCCGAGCTGGCCTCCCGCTTCAGCAACAACGTGCTGGATGCGACCCAGGGCTGGCACAAGCTGGTGGCCGATGAAGCCGAACTGGCCGGCTTGCCCGACAGCGTGCGCGCCGCTGCCCGTCAGATGGCTGAACTTAAAGGCAAAGAGGGGTGGCTGTTCACTCTGGATATCCCTTCTTACCTGCCGGTGATGATGTATGCCGACAACCGCGAGCTGCGCGCCGAGATGTATGAGGCCTTCACCACCCGCGCCTCCGATCAGGGCCCCAATGCGGGCAAGTGGGACAACTCCGCCATCATGAGCGAGCTGCTCACCCTGCGCCGCGAACTGGCTCAGTTGCTGGGCTTTGCCAACTATGCCGAGCTCTCCCTGGCCACCAAGATGGCGGACAAGACCGAACAGGTGGTGAGCTTTCTCACCGATCTGGCGGCCAAATCCCTGCCGCAAGGCAAGGCTGAGCTAGAGGAGATCCGCACCTTCGCCGCCGAACAGCACGGTCAGAGCGAGCTGGCCGCCTGGGATCTCGCCTACTACGCCGAGAAGCTCAAGCAGCACAAGTTTTCCATCTCCGATGAGCAACTGCGCCCCTATTTCCCCGCCAACAAGGTGGTGAAAGGGTTGTTCGAAGTGGTGAAGCGGGTGTTCGGCATGAAGGTGCGCGAGCGCCTCGGCATCGACACCTGGCACCCTGACGTGCGCTTCTACGACATCTTCGATGCCGACGACGAGCTGCGCGGCAGCTTCTATCTCGACCTCTACGCCCGCGAGCACAAGCAGGGCGGGGCCTGGATGGATGTCTGTCTGGGTCGTCGCTACCGTCAGGATGGCTCGCTGCAAAAGCCGGTGGCCTACCTGACCTGCAACTTCAATGGTCCGGTGGATGGCAAACCGGCGCTGTTCACCCACAACGAAGTGGTCACCCTGTTCCATGAGTTTGGCCACGGCATTCACCACATGCTGACCCGTATCGACGTTGCCGGTGTCGCCGGTATCAACGGCGTGGCCTGGGATGCAGTGGAGCTGCCGAGTCAGTTCCTCGAGAACTGGTGCTGGGAGTCCGAGGCGCTGGCCTTTATCTCCGGCCACTACGAGACCGGCGAGCCGCTGCCTGCCGATCTGCTGGAGAAGATGCTGACCGCCCGCAACTTCCAGGCGGCGATGCAGATGCTGCGTCAGCTGGAGTTCGCCCTGTTCGACTTCCGCCTCCATCAGGAGTTTGACCCGGCTAATTCGGCACAAATCCCGGC
Source organism: Aeromonas sp. 600774 (assembly GCF_049175075.1). Classification (NCBI taxonomy): domain Bacteria; kingdom Pseudomonadati; phylum Pseudomonadota; class Gammaproteobacteria; order Aeromonadales; family Aeromonadaceae; genus Aeromonas; species Aeromonas sp. 600774. The sequence goes on along the minus strand of NZ_JAAKUJ010000019.1, from coordinate 51,993 downwards.
GCTGCTGGACGAGGTTCGCAGCCAGGTGGCCGTGATGACGCCGCCAGCGTTTAACCGCTTCCAGCACAGCTTCTCCCACATCTTCGCGGGCGGCTATGCGGCGGGCTACTACAGCTACAAGTGGGCCGAGGTGCTCTCTGCCGATGCCTTCTCCCGCTTCGAGGAGGAGGGGATCTTCAACCCGGCCACCGGCCAATCCTTCCTGAAGAATATTCTGGAGAAGGGGGGCTCGAAGGAGCCGATGGAGCTGTTCCGAGCCTTCCGTGGTCGTGAGCCCAAGGTGGATGCACTGCTGCGACACAGCGGGATTGCCGCATGAGGCTGATGGCCACGACTGCACAGAGCCTCAAGCAGATACATTTTTGAGCCATAGTGAGATCAAGACGTGATTTCTGCGATAAAAAGGGACCTTTTGGTCCCTTTTTTCAAGGCTTTTTAATATCTTGCTGATTGCATATTTGCACAGTCCACTGCTCTTCAGTAGAGTCGTGTTCTAACCTTCAAGGAGAGAAAGCCACTTGCCATGAGGCGAGCACTCGATTCCGTCTGTCAAATCATCTCCAGTCTGGCTCACTCGAGCGGTCAGGGATATTTCGATACCTTTGTGAGTGAAATCGCCGCTGCTGTGATGGCTGATGTCGTCCTGATCGCCAGCAGGGGATCAAATGCTACCCACCTGACGGTTCAGACCGCTTATCCCTCCTCTCTTGACACCGATACCCTGACGCTGCCACTTGCTGACTCTCCCGATGCCATTACCTGGCAGGAGGGGGAAGCCTGGTTTAGCGATCGTCTGCTCCAGCTCTTTGCCAACGTTCCCCTTGCGCAGGAATGGCAACCTCAGGCTTATGCCGGGATCGCCCTCAGGAATGCAGATGGCGAGACCATAGGTATCTGCGCTCTGCTTTACCGTCAGCCACAGGCCAATATGGGCAAGGTGATGGGGCTGCTTCGGTTGCTGGCTCCGTTGGCGGGTCGTGAGCTGGCGCTGATGTTGCAACGACAGCTGCCCCCCCCTATGCCTGAACCGTCCCATGCATTGCAGAGCATGCTGTTCCAGGCTCCAGTGGGGATCGGCAAACTGGATCTGGCTGGCCGTATCCTCTGGGCCAACCCGGCCATCGAGCAGATGCTTGGCTATCCCCTCGACGAGTTGCTACAGCGATCCATCTCCGACATCAACCATCCTGAGGATTGGCAGGGCAGCCTCGTCTGCTACGAAGAGATCCGCCGTGGCGAGCGCAGCAGTTTTACCCGGGAGAAGCGCTACTTCTGCAAGGGGGGTCAGATCCTGTGGGGCCGGGTAACCGTCACCCTGATCCGTGACGAGCAGCAGCAACCTGACTACCTGATGGTTTTGCTGGAGAATATCGATCCTCTCAAGCGCCATGCGGAGCAGCTCAAACTCTCTCACCGTGTCTATGACAATCTCTCCGAGGCGATTCTGGTGTGCGATGCCGATAGCCGCATCATCTCGGTCAACCCGGCCTTCGAGCAGATCACCGGTTATAGCAGCGACGAGGTGCGGGGGCAGCGCCCCAGCCTGCTCAAGTCGGGGCTGCACGATCAGACCTTCTATGCCGATATGTACCACGCGCTGGAGCGGGTGGGGGTATGGCGTGGTGAGGTGTGGAACAAGCGCAAGAATGGCAAGCTCTATCCACAGCAGCTGATGATTAGCACCCTGCGGGAAGGAGGCAGGATCAGCCAGTACATCGCCATTTTCAGTGATCTTTCCCAGACCAAGCTGGCCGAGCAGAAGATCGCAGCCCAAGCCAACTATGACAACCTCACCAGCCTGCCCAACCGCTGGCTGTTCAGTCGCTGTCTCAGCCGCTTCTGCGAGCGGGGCGAGCGCTTCGCGCTGATGGTGCTCGACCTCAACAACTTCAAGGCGGTCAACAACAGCATGGATCACCATGCCGGAGACGCCCTGTTGCGGGAGGTATCTGACCGGCTGGTGAGCCGGGTGCGTACCGAGGACTTGGTGGCCCGCATCGGTGGTGATGAGTTCGCCTTTCTGGTGCCAGGCATCGTCACCCGTCGTCAGGCCGAGGTGTTTGCCAAGCAGGTTATTGGTAGCTTTACCCGTCCCTTCATGCTGGCCAACCAGCATCTCTATGTTACGGCAACCGTGGGGATGACCCTCTGCCCCGTCGATGGTAGCGAGAGTGACGAGCTGCTGCGCAACGCCGAACAAGCGCTGTTTGCCGCCAAGCGGCAGGGGCGGTTGATCGGTACCTACTGCTCCTCCATGCGGGAAGAGGTGCGTCAGCGCCACCAGATGCAGCAGGATCTGGCGGAGGCGATCAAGCTGGAGCAGTTAACCATGGCCTACCAGCCGATCTGGGACAACCGCAGCGGTCGGGTCGCCAAGCTGGAGGCGCTGGTGCGCTGGTATCACCCTCAGTGGGGACAGGTGTCGCCAGCCGAGTTTATCCCGCTGGCGGAAGAGGCGGGGTTGATTCAGGGGCTGGGGGCGCTGGTGTTGTGGCAATCATGCCGGGATCTGGCACGGTTGCAGCAGTCCGGCTTCCCTGATCTGCAGATGTCGATCAACCGCTCCACCATGGAGTTCCAGACTATCGACCCCGAGGCGAGCGAGTGGCTCAAGGTGATCCAGCACTTCGGGCTCGATCCTGCCGACATCATCATCGAAATCACAGAATCTCTGCTGATGGAGAGCAGTGATCAGCACCGGGTGCGGATCGATGCCCTGCGCGAGGCGGGTTGCAAGCTGGCTATCGATGATTTCGGTACCGGCTACTCTGCCCTCAACTATCTGCGCTCTTTCCCAGTGGATCTGGTCAAGATCGACCGCTCTTTTGTGCGCCATATCCCCTTCAACGAGCAGGATCGGATGCTGCTGGACGGCATCATCAACATAGTGCACAACCTCGGTATGCAGGTGGTGATTGAGGGGGTAGAGACCCGCGAGCAGCTCAATTTCCTCTGCCAGAAGGGATGTGCCTTCACCCAGGGTTATCTGCTCAGCCGCCCGCTGGCCTATGACGATCTCACCGAATATCTGCAGCTCAATGACAAGGGGATGTTTCTGCAGATCAGTTAGGTGTGCTTACTCCTTCGATGTCATCTGTTCCTGCTTTGCTTGCAGTGTCCGGTAATCCTCGCCGAGATAGCGCAGGTAGATGCGATCCAGGACTCCCTCGTCCAGCATCTGTTGCAATGCCTTGTTGTAGGCAGGCAACAGGTCTGCTTTCTGCTTGCCAAAACAGAGGTAGAGCGGTGTCGAGTCGATAAAGGGGGTGAGGGGGCGGATCTTTACGTCCTGCTCCCTGGAGAGGATGGGGGCCGAGAAGTAGTCGAGGATGATGAGGTCAACCCGGCTCTTCTCAAGCAACAGCAGCAACTGCTTGTCTGAATGGGCCTTGATGGGGTCCCATCCGGTGAAGTTCCTGATCTTGTCGGTATAGTCATAGCCCCTGACCATCCCTACTTTCAGTCCCTTGGCCATCTCCCACGAGAAGGTCTGTAACGGACTGTCGGTACGCACATAGGCGGCCAGCGGGTAGAAGGCTGTGGCAAGGTCAGAGTGATAGCAACCGGGGAGAGGGGCATTGTCGAGAATGCCATCCGCCAGCTGGGTGCTGACATACTGTTCGCAGCGGCCCCAGGGCAGTTCGAGCAGGGTCAGGGTCATACCGAGGCGTCTGGTTGCTTCCTGATGGATCTCCACTGATATCCCTTCCATCAGTTTGCCTTGTTCGGCGTAGGAGAAGGGAGGCCAGTCTACACCGCATACCTTGAGACTGGTGCTGCTCTGGGCGGCAAGCAACAGGGCTATCAGCAGCTGCATGGGATTCTCCGGGATATGAGGGGGTTGTGGTACACTCGCTTCACTGAACTTAGAACGCATCCAGAGACCATGCAAATCCTCCTCGAAGACCCCGCCAAGGCCGCGCAGGCAGACGCGCTGGCCAGCCAGCTTGGCCAAATCGACCTTCCCCTGTTTGCTCTGGTGTTTACTCCGGAGCGGCTGGAGTTGCGCAAGCTGGATGAACCCAAGCTGGGTGCCGTCTATGTGGATTTCGTGGCGGGGACGGTGGCGCATCGCCGCAAATTTGGTGGAGGTCGTGGCCAGTCCATCGCCAAGGCAGTGGGGCTCAAGGCCGGTGCCACACCGACCGTGGTGGATGCCACTGCCGGTCTGGGGCGCGATGCCTTCGTGCTCGCGTCCCTCGGTTGCAAGGTGACCCTGATCGAGCGCAGCCCTGTGGTGGCAGCTCTGTTGCAGGACGGGCTGGCACGGGCGGCGCAAGATCCCGAGATTGGCCCCTGGGTGCGCGAGCGGATGCAACTGCTGCACGGGCCTGCCGTGGACAATCTGCTGGCGCTGCCGGAGCGGCCCGAGGTGATCTACCTCGACCCCATGTTCCCTCACAAGCAGAAGTCGGCGTTGGTGAAAAAAGAGATGCGGGTATTCCAGTCGCTGGTGGGACCGGATCTCGATGCGGATGCCCTGTTGCCTGCCGCGCTCAAGATGGCTGAGAAGCGGGTAGTGGTGAAGCGGCCGGACTATGCGGGCTGGCTCAACGAACAGAAGCCCAGCATGGCCATCGAGACCAAGAGCAACCGCTTCGATGTCTATGTGATGGCGGCGCTGGCGGCGAGTTAACGGTCGGTGCGAGTCGCAGATGCAAAAAAGGAGGGCCAACGTCATGTTGGCCCTCCTTTTTCGTATTGGATTCAGTTGGTTGGCGCGAAGCGGATCAGCTTTTCTTCCCCTTGCCAGTTCAGGCGCAGGGTCGCCAGTTCTGCCAGACTGAGCCGCTCGCCACTGTGCAGCAGCAGATACTCGACCCCTTCGCTGGCTTCGATGGTGCGGATCTTGTCATCCCATTGGCGATCATCGCGGCTGGTGAGGGTCACCGGCAGTTGCCAGCTGGCAGCAATTTCGAGCCAGTCGTAGAGATCGCAGCTGATGGGTTGATAATCCGGCATGATCGGCTCCAAAACAGGCTAGTTGCTGAGTCAGGCTTCCTGTACGCGGGTCGGCCAGCCCATTTTCTGCTGGCGTTCCACTTCAAAGCGCAGCTCGCTGGCGCGCAGGTAGTGTTCATCCATCCAGCCCTTGGGCAGGGTCAGGGTCAATGACTCCTCTTCTGCCTGCAGGGTGAAGCTGGGCACTGTGCCCTGGGTGCGGCGCATGCAGAGGATCAGCGCGATGCGCAGGATACGGGCCAGCCGGATCGCCTGACGACCGGTGACGGCACCCTGTTTCTCCAGCGGTTCCAGCTTGAATTCGTCCCGCTGGTTGAACAGCAGGGCCGACAACAGCTTCTTTTGCGCAGGGGTAAAGCCCGGCATGTCGATGTTGTCGATGATGTAGGCGGCGTGTTGCGGCGCCTTCTTGTACTCGATACAGAGGCCGATCTCGTGCAGCAGGGCGGCATAACGCAAAATCGGGCGACCGTAGCGTTTGGAGAGTCGCCAGGCCGGTTGCAGCTGGTTGAACGCCTCGACGGCGGTATCGCGCACCCGTTCGGCGTGCTCTTTATCCAGCTGATAGCGGCTGATCAGGCTGTCGGCGGTACGATCCCGGGCATCACAGTCGTGATTGTTGCCAAGCAGACCGTAGATCAGTCCTTCACGCAGGGCGCCACCCGCGAGGGTCATGCTCTCGATATCGAGGGTTTCGAAGATGGCGATCAGGATGGCGAGGCCGGAGGGGAACACGGTCAGCCGCTCGGCCGCCAGCCCTTCCAGTTGCAGCCGGTCCAGCTTGCCGCAGGCGATGGCCTGACCCATCAGCTCCTGCAGTTTCGGCAGGGTGACCCGCTCGCTCTTCCCTTGCGCCAGCATGATCTCTTGCAGCGCCTGTACCGTGCCGGAGGCGCCGACGCAGGTGCGCCAGCCGAGGGCGCGATAATCTTCCGCCACCTTCTCCAGCACCGCCTTGGCGGCAGCAATCGCCTGCTCGAAACGGGCTTCAGAGAGCTCGCCATCACCAAAGTGATTGTTGAGCCAGGTGACGCAGCCCATGTGCAGGCTGTTGAGCAGTTTTGCCTCGCTATGCTCGCCTATCACCAGTTCGGTACTGGCACCGCCGATGTCGATCACCAGCCGGTTGCCTTCCCCGGCAGAGGTCCAGGAGACCCCTTCATAGATAGTCTTGGCCTCTTCCTCGCCCGAGATGATCTCGATGCTGTGGTTGAGAACCCGTTCCGCTTCGCTGAGGAACTCATCGACGTTGGTGGCAAGCCGCAAGGTGGCGGTGCCCACCACCCGGATGTTGTCGGCCGGAATGTCCTGCAACTGTTCGGAGAAGAGACGCAAACAGTCCCAGCCCCGCTCCATGGCGGCACGGCTGAGACGAAATTCCGGATCGAGCCCGGCTGCGAGGCGAACCTTGCGCTTGACCTTGGCGACGGTGCGCAGAGCACCGGCGACCTCGCGCACCACCAGCATATGAAAGCTGTTGGAGCCGAGGTCGATAGCGGCATAGAGAGGCGAGTTGTGCAACGGGCCTGTCCTTAGCTCTTGCGCGGCGGACGACGACGGTTGTTGCTGTTGCCACCGCCCTGACGATCTCGCATGTTGCGGTTCACCGGCTGACGGTTGCGGAATACCCGTTTCGGCGGGGTGACATCATCCAGCAGCGCTTCACGGTCGTACTTGCTGACCGGAATGGCGTGGTGGATGTACTCCTCGATGGCCGGCAGGTTGAAGGCATAGTCTTCACAGGCCAGGCTGATGGAGTGACCGCTCTTGCCGGCACGACCGGTACGACCGATACGGTGTACATAGTCTTCTGCGTCGTCGGGCAGATCATAGTTGAAGACGTGGGTCACGTCAGGGATGTGCAGACCGCGGGCGGCAACGTCGGTGGCGACCAGAATATCGAGCGCACCCTTGGTGAAATCCTCGAGGATCTTCATCCGCTTCTTCTGCGGCACGTCACCGGTCAGCAGACCGACGCGGTGGCCGTCGTTTTCCAGCCAGGCATGGACGTCTTCACAGACATGCTTGGTGTTGGCGAAGACGATGGCTTTTTCCGGCCACTCCTCTTCCATCAGGGAGAGCAGCAGCAACATCTTGTCTTCATTGGAGGGGTAGAACAGCTCCTCCTTGATCCGCACGCCGGTCATCTGCTCCGGCTCTACCTGCACATGTTCCGGGTGGTTCATATGTTCATAGGCCAACTCCTGCACACGCAGGGAGAGGGTGGCGGAGAACAGCATGCTCAGACGCTCGGTCGCGGGCGGCATGCGGCGGAATAGGAAGCGGATGTCCTTGATGAAGCCCAGATCGAACATGCGATCTGCTTCGTCCAGTACCACGACCTGAATGTTGCTCAGATCGATCACCTTGGACTTGAAGTAGTCGATGATGCGACCGGTGGTGCCGATCAGGATATCGACGCCCTGCTCCAGTACGGCCAGCTGCTTGTCGTAACCTTCGCCACCGTAGGCGAGGCCGAGTTTCAGGCCGGTAGAGGCGGCGATGCTGTCGGCATCGTTGTAGATCTGTACTGCCAGTTCCCGGGTGGGGGCCATGATGATGGCTCTGGGTTGGTTAACCAGACGGGGCTTGGTCAGCGGGTGAGTCAGCAAATAGTTGAAGGTGGCGGCTAGGAAGGCGATGGTCTTGCCGGTGCCGGTCTGGGCCTGTCCGGCGAGGTCATGGCCTTCTACCAGCAGTGGCAGAGAGAGTGCCTGGATGGGCGTACAATAGTGAAATCCCTTTGATTCCAGACCAGCCAGAACTTCGGGTTCGAGGCCCATTTGGGCGAATTTGTCGGTCGTTAAGTGTGTTTTGCTCATGGCGGTAGGTTATCAGGTTAGGCTTGCAATAATAAACAGGATCATTTCAAATAGGGCAACTATTGCCTTTATTGACGAGTCAATAAAGCCTTATTTACTGACTGGAGTTGGAGATGAGTGACAAGATTGTTCAGCTGAGCGATGCCAGCTTCGAGGCAGATGTAATCAAAGCCGATGGCGCCGTTCTGGTCGACTTCTGGGCCGAGTGGTGTGGTCCGTGCAAGATGATTGCCCCGATCCTGGAAGAAGTTGCCCAAGAGTACGAAGGTCGCGTAACCGTAGCCAAACTGAACATCGACCATAACTCTGATACTCCGCCGAAGTACGGCATTCGTGGTATTCCGACCCTCTTGCTGTTCAAGAATGGCGAAGTGGCAGCGACCAAGGTCGGTGCTCTGTCCAAGACTCAGCTGAAAGAGTTCCTGGACGGCAACCTGTAATAATCGAAGAGGAGCGCATTGCAATAATGCGCTCCTTGTGTTTTATCACCTAGACGCTCACCCCGATTGGTGCTAATTTATCGCTCGTTTGCTAACCTTTTTGCCTGACTCTTTGCTCACACATCAGCCTGGCAAATCAAATCCGATCAGCATCAATCCAGCAGACTGTCTCCTCATTTCAATCCTTGCTTACAGACTTTCACCACTATGAATCTGACTGAATTAAAGAACACTCCTGTGTCCGAGCTGGTCAAGCTTGGCGAATCCATGGGGTTGGAAAATCTGGCTCGGGCGCACAAGAAAGATATTATTTTTGCCATCCTCAAGGCACACGCCAAGGGTGGTGAAGATATCTTTGGCGACGGTGTGCTGGAAATCCTGACCGATGGTTTCGGCTTCCTGCGCAGTGCAGACGGCTCCTATCTGGCAGGCCCTGACGATATCTACGTCTCCCCGAGCCAGATCCGCCGCTTCAACCTGCGTACCGGCGATACCATCTCCGGCAAGATTCGGCCACCGAAAGAGGGCGAACGTTACTTCGCGCTGCTCAAGGTCAACGAGGTCAACTACGACCGTCCGGAAAACTCCCGCAACAAGATCCTGTTTGAAAACCTTACCCCCCTGCATGCCAACGAACGTCTGCGTATGGAACGGGGTAACGGCTCTACCGAAGATATCACCGCCCGTGTACTTGACCTGGCTTCCCCCATCGGTAAAGGCCAGCGTGGCCTGATCGTGGCGCCGCCCAAGGCCGGTAAGACCATGCTGCTGCAGAACATCGCCCAGAGCATCGCCTACAACCACCCGGACTGTGAACTGATCGTTCTGCTGATCGACGAGCGTCCGGAAGAAGTGACCGAGATGCAGCGGATGGTGAAAGGTGAAGTGATCGCTTCCACCTTTGACGAACCTGCTTCCCGTCACGTTCAGGTTGCCGAGATGGTGATCGAGAAGGCCAAGCGTCTGGTCGAGCACAAGAAAGATGTGGTGATCCTGCTGGACTCCATCACCCGTCTGGCACGTGCCTACAACACCGTCATCCCGTCATCCGGCAAGGTACTGACCGGTGGTGTGGATGCCAACGCCCTGCACCGTCCCAAGCGCTTCTTCGGCGCCGCGCGTAATGTTGAAGAGGGCGGCAGCCTGACCATCATCGCCACCGCGCTGATTGATACCGGCTCCAAGATGGACGAGGTTATCTACGAAGAGTTCAAGGGGACCGGCAACATGGAACTGCACCTCTCGCGCAAAATTGCCGAGAAGCGTGTCTACCCGGCCATCGACATCACCCGCTCAGGCACCCGTAAAGAAGAGCTGCTCACCTCAGGTGACGAGCTGCAGAAGATGTGGATCCTGCGCAAGATTGTCCACCCGATGGGCGAGATCGACGGTATCGAATTCCTCATCGACAAGCTGGCGATGACCAAGACCAACGACGAGTTCTTCGACGCCATGCGGCGCCAGCAGAAGTAAGTCCGGTCAGAAAATGACGAAACCGCGGCCCTGGTCGCGGTTTTTGTTTATCTGTTTTCCGGTCGCCCTAGTAGTATGAGATCCCGATGTCACATGGATGGAGACGTCATGAAGCCTGTTTTCTGGTTATTGCTGGGGTTGCTGAGTGCAATGTCAGCCTGCGCGCAGAGTGCTCCGGTCGCGGTGACAGCCGAGACGTTGCAGACGCACCAACGCTATCTGGCGGGCCGTCTGCAGGAGGGGCAATTTGCAGCCATCGACTCTCTGCTGGCGACCCTGAGTCGCGAGCGGCGGGAGTTCCTGCTGTTGCAACTGCTGCGGGATATTCCCGCGACCACCCCTGCATCTCCTGCGTTGCAACAGTGGGTCGAGGCTCAGGCCGACAAGGCCCCCGAGTGGCTCATGGAGCAGCAGGTCGACGGTTTTCTGGTGCAGCAACCTGTCTATGATTTTGCCGCGCAGGCCCGTCAGTTGCTGGGGGAGTGGCAATTGCAATCACTGGTGCAGCACTATCGGCATCAGCTTGCCCAGGGCAGCTTCCAGCTAAAGTCCATCTACTACAGCAGTAACCCCGATCTCGCCATGCAGCAGCAAGCCCTGTTGTTGGCCCTCGACAGCTTGCCGCAACCGATCTGGATGCGGGAGGCGCAAGTGCTGGCCAGCCAGAATATCTATCTGCCCGACAATCATCTGTTGTTCCATCTGTTGCAGCGCACCGGGGAACCGGCGCTCTATAGCATGCTGTGGCGGCGGCCGGCAGATCAGGATGCGCTGCGCGCACTCTCCACCATCAGCCGCTTTCATCACGGCAGTGCTGCCAGCGATCTGCTGATTGCCGCCAGTGGCAATGAGGGATTGAAGGGGGCCGCACTGCGTCAGCTGAGCGCACTCTCCCCCTTGCCACCGCAAGCCCAGAAATACCTGCTGGCGGAGCTCTCCAACCGCCAATACGGGGCGCTGGTTGCCGGTTTGTTGATGGAGGTGGACGAGCCCCAGCTGCTCTCTGCGCTGGCCAGACGCCTCGGCCAGCGTGACATGCCACCCATTGCACCGAGTCTGCTGCCCGATTCGGGTACACCCGATGGGCAGCCAGGGTTATAATGCGTGACCTCCTGAACCCGGTTGGGAACTTGCATGAAATACAAGGATTTGCGTGATTTCATCGCGCAGCTGGAACAAAACGGACAACTCAAGCGCATCACCCGCGAGATAGATCCCTATCTGGAGATGACCGAGATCAGCGATCGCACCCTGCGTGCGGGTGGCCCGGCTCTGCTGTTCGAAAATCCCAAAGGCTACACCATGCCGGTGCTGACCAACCTGTTCGGTACCCCGGATCGGGTTGCCATGGGCATGGGGCAGCCCGATGTGGGCGCCCTGCGTCAGGTCGGGGTCTGGCTCTCCTATCTCAAGGAGCCCGAGCCGCCCAAGGGATTCAAGGAGCTGATGGAGAAGCTGCCGATCTTCAAGCAGGTGCTCAACATGCCGACCAAGCGCCTCTCTTCCGCCCCCTGCCAGCAGGTGGTGCAGGAGGGAGATGCGGTCGATCTCGACCAGATCCCGATCCAGCACTGCTGGCCCGGCGATGTGGCGCCGCTGGTCACCTGGGGCCTCACCATCACCCGTGGCCCCTACAAGAAGCGCCAGAACCTCGGTATCTATCGCCAGCAGAAGATCGGCAAGAACAAGCTGATCATGCGCTGGCTCGATCATCGTGGCGGTGCCATCGATTTTCGCGAGTGGCAGGAGGCCCATCCGGGCGAGCGCTTCCCGGTGGTGGTAGCGCTTGGCGCCGATCCGGCGACCATCCTTGGTGCCGTGACGCCAGTGCCGGATACCCTCTCCGAATATGCTTTTGCCGGTCTGCTGCGCGGCAGCCGTACCGAGGTGATCAAGGCCATCAGCTGCGATTTGGAGGTGCCCGCCAGCGCCGAGATCGTGCTGGAAGGCTATCTTGAGCCGGGTGAGATGGCGCCGGAAGGCCCTTATGGCGACCACACCGGCTACTACAACGAGGTAGACGAGTTCCCGGTCTTTACCATCACCCACATCACCAAGCGGCGCGATGCCATCTATCACAGCACCTACACCGGCCGTCCGCCCGATGAACCGGCGGTACTGGGTCTGGCGCTGAACGAGGTGTTCGTGCCACTGCTGCAGAAGCAGTTCCCCGAGATTGTGGACTTCTATCTGCCGCCGGAGGGGTGCTCCTACCGGATGGCGGTGGTGACCATCAAGAAGCGTTACCCGGGCCACGCCAAGCGGGTGATGCTGGGAGTCTGGTCATTCCTGCGCCAGTTCATGTACACCAAGTTCGTGGTGGTGTGTGACGATGACGTCAACGCTCGCGACTGGAAGGATGTGATCTGGGCTATCACCACCCGGATGGACCCGGCACGGGACACCACCTTGATCGAGCACACCCCGATCGACTATCTGGACTTCGCCTCGCCGGTCTCCGGCCTCGGCTCCAAAATGGGGCTGGATGCCACCAACAAGTGGCCGGGCGAGACCAATCGGGAGTGGGGTCAGCCCATAGTTCAGGATGAGGCGGTGAAGCAGAAGGTCGATGCCATCTGGGATGAGCTCAATATCCTCGGATGAGGCAAACATGACAGCTTTGCTGCAAAAAGTGATGCGATCCGCAGTTATTTGAGTATTCTCGACTGACGGGGCCAGGGCTGCTGGTCGTCACTCCATAGTGAAACAATGAGCGAAGCGGGCCGAGCGAGCCCGCCACAAGGACAAGAATGCAACGTATCAAATGCCGCGTAGAGGAACTGCGCGAATATGTCGACACCATCTGGCATGTGGCTCTGACGCCGCAGCAAGCGATCAGCTTCAAGCCGGGCCAGTATCTGCTGGTGGTGATGAGCGATTCGGACAAGCGCCCCTTCTCCATCGCCAACTCGCCGACCCGCCCGGGCGTGCTGGAGCTGCAAATTGGTGCCACTCCCGAGAACGCCTACGCCGGTCAGGTGCTGGCCCGCATGCGCGAGCAGGGGGAGATCGAGGTCGAATTGCCGGCTGGCAAGGCGTTCCTGCGCGATGAATCCCCCCGTCCGCTGATCCTGATGGCGGGCGGCACCGGTTTCTCTTACGCCCGCGCCATTCTGGAGTACCTGATCGACACGGGCAGCAAGCGCCCGGTGTTCTTCTACTGGGGAGTGCGTCAGGCTCACTGGCTCTACGAGCTGGAGCAGATGCAGCAGTGGGAGCGTGACTATGCACCGCTCACCTTTATCCCGGTGGTACAGGAGCCTGATACTGACTGGACCGGCAAGAGCGGGCTGGTGCACAAGGCGATCATGGATGACTTCGTCAGCCTCCACGACTACGACATCTATGTCGCCGGCCGTTTCGAGATGGCGGGGGCCGCGCGTGAGGAGTTCAAGATCCTCGGCGCCGAGCCGGAGCGCATCTTTGGTGACGCCTACGAATTTATTTGACGGGATCCCCGTCTGGATGACACAGCCCCCGGTTTTGCCGGGGGCTTTTTTTGGGCCTTCCACCGTGCACAATGATGCACCTTGGTATGGCAATCGCAGCTTTACCCCATGACCTTCCACCATTTTTAACATGGGTGGCTACTAATTAACCGTGGCTGGTGGCATCTTGGTCGGGGATTCTCAGCGGACTGGATAAGGATATCCATAGTGATAGCACGAGGTGGAACAGTGTTGAGTGAAGAGGGCAGGGCATCTGCGGAGGATAACCGGTTGGAGTCCGGCTCTGTCGAGCTGATCTCAACCTTGATCCCGTCCCTTCATGGTAGTGAAATGGCCCGTTTGCAGGCTGAAATCGCCGCACTGAAGCATGAAAATGCCCTGTTGCAGGAGAAGCTCAATGCCGCCCTCGATGGCACCGGCATCTGTCTCTGGCAGGGCACCATTCCCACCGGCGAGCTGCGGGTCTTCAATCTGCAAAACTTCCAGGCTGGCGATATGGCTCCCAGTTTTGAGCTCTGGAACGCCAAGCTCCATCCCGACGATCGCGCTCATGCCATGGGTAGCTACTTTGCCCATCTTGAGGGTCAAACGCCCTTCTACGAGGCTGAATATCGTACGGTCAGTCCGGATGGTTCTGTCACCTGGCTATGGGATCGGGGGCGTGTCGTGGAGCGGGATGGTGATGGCAAGCCGCTGCGGATCATGGGCTCCCATATCGATATCACCCAGCGCAAGGCCTATGAACAGCGGCTGGCGGAGCGGGCCAACTGCGATGCGCTCACCGGGCTGCTCAACCGGCAGGGATTTGGCAAGGCGTTCGCTCTGCAGCCGCCGCAAGGAGCGGGGGCGCTGCTCTTTATCGATCTGGATGATTTCAAGGGGATCAATGACCAGTTGGGGCATGCCTGCGGTGATCAGGTTCTGCAGCAGATGGCGGAGTGGTTGCGTCTCATCATGCCGGGCTCGGCCCTGTGCGGCCGTTATGGCGGTGACGAGTTTGTGGTTTATCTGCATCGTGATGTATCAAACCATGCACTGGCTCATCTGGCCGATGCCCTGATCAGCCGGATGTATGGTTATGTACCCAAACCCGGTTGCCCGCAACGGGTCGGGCTCAGTATCGGTATCGCCCTGTGGGAGGAGGGGCCATTGACCTTCCGGCAGGCGCTGGAGGTGGCTGACAGGGCCATGTACGAGGCCAAGGCTCGCGGCAAGCGGGCCTGGTATCTGCTTCAGGTGTGATGTTTTTTACAGGTTCAATTTAAAGCAAAAACCCCAGCCGAGCCGGGGTTTTCGTTATTCGCCTTTGGCGCCGAGCTGCTGCTCGAGCTGAGCCAGCTTACTTTCGAGGGCGGCCAGTTTTTCACGGGTACGCAGCAGTACCTTGGTCTGCACGTCGAACTCTTCGCGGCTGACCAGATCCAGCTTGCCCAGCTGGGCCTGCAGCACCTGACGCATCTTCTTCTCGGCCTCTTCACCCATGCTGCGAATGCCGGGTGGCAGGGAGTTGTGCACCTGCTTGGCGATCTCTTCCAGTTTCTTCGGGTCGATCATGATGTCCTCCTTAAGCGTTGGTGGACATTCTACCGACAATTCCCTCACTTTGCCGAGATCGCGACGGCTTTTTAGTCGTGATGGTGCCTGCTGGCTGGTCGGGTCTGGTTAATCCTCCACTGTTGCTACCCTTGCGCCCCTTTGTTGCCGTAAAACCTTGATTCTCTCCACAAACCTGAGCAGAAGATGACCAACATGAGTCTCGTTGGTTGTTGGTTTTATGTTAACTTTGAGCGGTCGAAGTGGTGAATGCTTCGTTGGCTTGTGATGGACAACAACCTATAAAGAGAACAAAAAATGAAGAAGAAGCTAATTTATGCAGCTGTGGTCAGCGCCCTGCTGGCCGGATGTGGTGGAGATAACAACAAGGGAGACACCACCAGCTCCCTGGACTATGCCCTGAGTGGTGGCAGTGGTCTTCGCCCGAGTGTGCTGGCCCCCCGTGCCAGCGACGGTACCCTGAAGTTTTCCACCGAGACTGCCGATCTGTCGAACCCGGTATCTGCCCTCTCCACCCTGGATGGCTGGTCAACCACCCAACCTGTCCAGCTGGTGCCGGCGACCGTGACCGGCGTCTCTGTGCCGGCACCGGCCGCCGGCGAGTATGCCTCGGCCATTGCACCCCTCTATCTGCTGGAGCTGGTGCTGGATCCGGTGACTCAGCGTCCTGTCGGAGTGAAGAACAACAAGCCTCTGACCTATGGCACCGATTTTGTGGTAAGCGATGGTGGTGGCAAACTCAATCTGGTGCCGCTCAAGCCGCTTAATCCCTCTTCCTACTACATGATCGTGGCGACCGACGCCCTCAAGGACAGCCGTGGTGTGCCACTCAAGGCCGGTGGTGATTACAGCAACTTCAAATCGACGGCTGGTGCAACCGTGCAGGAGCAGACCATCAGCAGCCTGATTGCGCTGCAGGAAGGGCTGTTCAAGGCAGCTACCGGGATCACCAGCGATCGGGTGATCTTCTCCGACTGGTTTGCCACCCAGTCCGGTGCCGATGTGCTGCTGGCAGTGAAGGGCGCTGCGGCCACCGTGTTGCAGAGCCCGACCCTGGATGCTGCATCGCTGTGGAAGCAGGACGCCAAAGGCAACACCAGTCTGCCGGGAACATATACGATTGATGCGCTCAATGGCGGGGTGCCCTTCCTGACACAGCTGGCGAACGAGCCATTCTTGCCTCAAGATGATCGGGATGCGATTGCTGCAGCTGTGGCTGCTAATGCCACATTGAACGGCGTCGCGGCGGCGACCAAGGTGTATACCGGTACCGTCAAGCTCCCTTATTTCCTCTCTACTCCAGCGATAGCCGGTTCCTGGGACAAGGCCAAGACCCAATCCTGGCACGGCGCCATTCCCAGCCTCTATGCCATCGCCAACGCGCTGAAAGCGGGTGATAGCGAGGTGATCGGTGGGCTGGTAGGCGCCGGAGTGAATCCGGAGCTGCTGGGTGAGCTGATTGCCGATCCGAGCCGTCAGGCCGATCTGCTGAGGGAGGCGAGCAAGCTGATCGGGGTGACTCTCACCTCAGGTGGCAAGCCGCTGGATGCCGAGCGCAATATTGGCCGTTTCAACCCGCTGCCGACCCTGACCGAAGTACAATCTGTACCGCTGCGGATCTTTGCCCCCACCACTGACCTTAGCACTGTCACTGATGTGATCATCTATCAGCACGGGGTCACTTCTATCAAGGAGAACGCCTATGCGCTGGCGCTGAGCCAGATAGGTGCCGGGTTAGACCCCTCAGTGAACAAGGTGGTTGCTGTCGTGGTGATCGATCACCCGCTGCACGGCGAGCGTGGCTATGCCCTGAGCGGCAGCATGGATACTGTCACCACCTCCGAGAATCCGACTCCCTACCTGAATCTGGGTTATCTGACGGTGGCGCGGGATAACCTGAAGCAGAGCGTGGCCGATCTGCTGGGTCTGCGCCTGGCTGTCGGTCTGGCTAATGCCAAGGGGCTGGGCGGTCAGTTGGGCGGTGCCGGTCTGAAAGTTCACTTCCTTGGGCACTCGCTCGGCGCCATTACCGGGGCCAATCTGCTGGCGGTGGCCAACCAGAAAATGGGTAACGCCGCTGATAGCATGTTCGAGTTTTCAACCGGTGGTCTGTCGATGCCGGGTGGCGGCATCGCCCCGTTGCTGCTCAACTCGCCGAGCTTCGGGCCGACCATCAAGATGAGCGTGCTTACCTCGGGCAGTCCCGAGTTGAAGGCCGGGTTTGAGGCTTATGCTCCCGGTTGCCAGACGGCGGTGCCGACCTGTTTCGTGAACGAGTTCCTGCCCAGTCTGGATGCGGCTACTCAGGCGGGGGCTGCGAGCACCTTGCAGAGCTATACCTTTGCCGCCCAGTCAGTGCTGGACTCTGCCGACCCGATCAATCTGGGCAGTGGCGTCGCCAAGAGCTTCCCGCTATTCGCCACCGAAATTGTTGGTGATGGTGCGCTCAGCTTGCCGGATCAGGTGATCCCCAACAGCATTGCCTCTGCGCCGCTGGGTGGTACCGAGCCGCTGTTCCGGGTGATGGGATTAAAACCGTTGACCGATAGTTACCTTGGCCCCGTCCATCATGCTGCGCGCTTCCTGAAAGGGGGCCATAGCTCGCTGCTGGCCCCTGATGCGAACTTCGATCAGGTTGGTGCGGTCACTTCAGAGATCCAGACCCAGTTTGCCAGCTTCTTTATGAGTGGCGGTGCGGCGGTCAAGGTAACCGATGACACCCTGATCAAGCAGTAACTGCCTATCGCGTAAAAAAACGCCGCCCTTCGGGGCGGCGTTCTCGTTTCTGCAACTGCTGAAAAATCAGGTCGGCTGGTGGTTGCGATCCAGCCAGCCTTGCAGCAGGCCGACCAGCAGACCGGTCAGGTGGGCGATGTTGGCGGTGCTGGTGCCGAGCATGTCGAAGAAGCCGAGCACCATCCAGAACAGCATAAAGCCCATCAGCGCCGGTGGCAGTGTGAGGCCGCAGGCCGGTTGCAGCTTGCTGCGCAGCCAGCAGTAGCCGAGCAGGGCATAGACCACGCCGGAGAGGCCGCCAAACAGCGGGCCGCTGGCAAAGAACTCGGCGATATTGGGCAGGGCAGCGCCCACCAGCAGCAGGATCAGCAGCTTGCCGCTGCCGAGGCGCTGCTCGATCTGGCCCCCCAGATACCACCACCAGAGCAAGTTGAACACCAGATGGAGCACCGAGAAGTGGATCAGAGCGGGGGTGAAATAGCGCCACGCCTGCCAGTCGGTGAACTGGGCCAGCGTCGGGTGGAATGCCAGTTCATCGTAGATGGGCAGGCCGATGGCCTCGATCCCGTAGATGGCGAGACAGGCGATGATCACCACCAGCGTCAGCGGCCCTGCCTGATGGAGGAAGTCGGTGATGGGATCCGTCATCCCCTTGCTGTAGTCGATGCGGGCATCGGCGCGGCCGGATTGCCAGGAGGCCTCCATGTAGCGCGGGTGGGCCGGCTCGGCCAGAAAGCGCTTCACCTCCAGCTGGGCCTGAGCAAGGCGCTGCTCGTCCGCCAACCAGATGGTGACCCCCAGCTCGGACTGGGTCAGCTCGCAGGAGATGCCCAGGGTCGCCAGATAGTCCACCAGCGCCTGCGCCATGCGGGCGTTGTCGAGCACCAGCAGCTGGATCATGCCTCGCTAGCCTCGATGGGAAACTCCCGGCGCCACGCCTCGAAACCGCCATCCAGACTGTAGACCTCGTCATAACCCTGTTGCAGCAGGTATTGGGCGGCCCCTTGACTGCTGTTGCCGTGATAGCACATCACGATGACCGGGGTATCGAAATCCACTTCGTTCATAAAGCGCACCAGGGTGCCGTTGGTGAGGTGGAAGGCGCCGACCGCGTGGGCCGCTTCAAAGGATTGCGGGTCGCGAATATCCACCAGACGGGCTTCACCCGCGCTCAGTTTCTGGTGGGCATCATGGGCATTGATATGGGCAAACTGGTCCATCGGGATGTCCTGCGAATAGGTTGATTACGGGCCAGTGTACCGCAAGCTTGGGCGCAAACTAACCCCACAAAAGATAAGGGAGCCAGCGGCTCCCTTGTTGATATGGCATGCGGCTCAGTGGGTTAACCGCCCAGATAGGCCTGCCGCACGGCCGGGTTGGCCAGCAGGGCGGCGCCCGTGTCTTGCAGCACCACGTGGCCGTTCTCCAGCACATAACCGCGGTCGGCCAGCTTGAGCGCCTGGTTGGCGTTCTGCTCCACCAGAAAGATGGTCATCCCCTTCTGGCGCAACTGCTCAATGGTGTCGAAGATCTGCTGGATGACGATGGGGGCCAGCCCCAGCGAGGGTTCATCCAGCAGCAGCAGGCGTGGTTTGCTCATCAGGGCACGGCCGATGGCCAGCATCTGCTGCTCGCCGCCGGACATGGTGCCCGCCCGTTGTTGCAAGCGTTCGTGCAGGCGCGGGAACAGGGTGAACACCTGATCCAGCAGGCCATGCTGCTCGGCCTTGTCGACGAAGAAGGCGCCCATCAGCAGGTTCTCCTCCACCGTCAGGCGGGCGAAGATGCGGCGCCCCTCCGGCACCACGGCGATATCCTTGCGCATAATGCGGGCGGTGGTGAGGGAGCTGATCTGTTCCCCCTCAAACCAGATGGAGCCGCTGCTGGGCTTGGGTTCACCGCAGAGGGTCATCAGCAGGGTGGTCTTGCCCGCGCCGTTGGCGCCGATCAGGGTGACGATTTCACCCTCTTTCACCTCGACGCTGATATCGTGCAGCGCCTGAATTTTGCCGTAGTGGGTCGATACGTTGCGAAGTTCTAACATCTTTTTGTCCTTACGACTCGCCCAGATAGGCCTTGATCACTGCCGGGTTGTTGCGGATCTCATCCGGCTTGCCGTGGGCCAGCGGGGTGCCCTGACTGACCACGAAGATGCGGTTGGAGATACCCATCACCAGCTTCATATCGTGTTCGATCAGCAGCACCGAGACCTCGAATTCGTCCCGCAGGCTCATGATGAGCTCGTCCAACTCGTCGGTCTCCTTCGGGTTGAGACCGGCGGCCGGTTCGTCCAGCATCAGCAGCTCGGGACGAGTCGCCATGCAGCGGGCGATCTCGAGGCGGCGCTGCTGACCGTAGGCCAGGTTGCCGGCGGCGCGGTTGGCAAGATCCTTGAGGCCCACTTTATCCAGCCAGAAGGCGGCCCGCTCCAGCCCCTCCTGCTCCGCCCGGCGGAAGGCTGGGGTCTTGAACAGACCGGCGATAAAGCTGGTGTTGAGGTGCTGGTGCTGGGCAACCAGCAGGTTCTCCACCGCTGTCATCTCCTTGAACAGCCGCACGTGCTGGAAGGTACGCACAATCCCCTTGCGGGCGATGAGGTGGCCGGGCAGCCCCTGGATCTCCTCACCCTTGTAACGGATGATGCCGCCGCTCGGGCAGTAGAAGCCGGTCAGGCAGTTGAAGATGGTGGTCTTGCCCGCACCGTTGGGGCCGATGATGGAGATCACCTCGCCCTTGTCGATATCCAGCTTGACCCCGTTGACGGCCAGCAGGCCGCCAAAGCGCATCGACAGATCAGAGACTTCCAATAACTTCTGATGAGTGCTCATTTCTTCAACTCCAGATGCGGACGGGTCATCGGCAGCAATCCCTGTGGCCGCCAGATCATCATGAACACCATCAAGAGGCCGAACATCAGCATGCGGTACTCGTTGAATTCGCGGGCCAGCTCCGGCAGCACCGTCATCACGATGGCGGCCAGCACCACCCCGATCTGCGAGCCCATGCCGCCCAGCACTACAATCGCCAGCACTATGGCCGACTCGATAAAGACGAAGGATTCCGGGCTGATAAAGCCCTGCCGCGAGGCAAAGAAGCTGCCGGCAAAGCCCGCGAAGGTGGCGCCTATGGTGAAGGCGGTCAGCTTGATGATGGTGGGGTTGAGCCCCAGCGATTTGCAGGCGATCTCGTCTTCCCGCAGCGCTTCCCAGGCGCGGCCAAGGGGCATGCGCAGCAGGCGGTTGATGACGAACAGGGTCACCACCACCAGCACCAGCGCCATCAGGTAGAGGAAGATCACCTTGTGGTTGGCGTTGTAGGTAATGCCGAAGAAGTTGTGGAAGGTATCAAAGCCCCCATCCTTGACGGTGCGGTTGAACTCCAGCCCCCCCAGGGTCGGTTTGGGAATGCCGGAGATCCCGTTCGGGCCGCCGGTCAGGGTGGTCATGTTGTTGAGCAGGATGCGGATGATCTCGCCAAAACCCAGGGTGACGATGGCCAGATAGTCCCCCCGCAGCCGCAGCACCGGGAAACCGAGCAGGAAGCCGAAGGTAGCGGCCATCAGCCCGGCGATGGGCAGGCACTCCCAGAAGCTCAGTCCGAAGTAGGTGTTGAGCAGGGCATAGCTGTAGGCACCGACCGCGTAGAAGCCGACATAGCCGAGATCGAGCAGACCGGCGAGGCCGACCACCACGTTCAGCCCCAGCCCCAGCATGATGTAAATCAGGGTGAGGGTGGCGAGATCGATGGCGCCGCGAGAAGCCATAAAGGGCCAGCTCACCGCAAACAGCAGCACCAGCACGGCGGTGAGGTTATAGAGCTTGGGCGCCTCTTCCGGGCTCGGCAGCACCAGCTTGGTGAAGCCGACCGAGAAGCCGCTGATGGAGGCCTGAAACAGCTTGGCAATCTGGCCGCGCAGCATCTGGAACCAGAAAACAATGGTGGCGCCCCCCAGTAGCCAGGCCAGCGACACATCGAGGCGGCTCACTACCTGCAGGCTGGAGCCATCGGTCTCCAGCTTGAAGCCGAGCAGCCAGAAAGAGAGCACCAGCAGCACCAGGCTGGCGATACAGGCGTGGATCAATTGATGTTTCATCACACTTTCTCCACTTCCGGACGACCCAGGATGCCAGTAGGCATAAAGAGCAGCACAAAGATGAGCAGGGCAAACGCCATCACATCTTTGTACTCGGTGCTGAGATAACCGGCGGTGAGCGCTTCAACCACCCCCAGCAGCAGGCCGCCCAGTACGGCGCCCGGAATGCTGCCGATACCGCCCAATACTGCGGCAGTGAAGGCCTTCAGACCGGCCATAAAGCCGAGGTAGGGGTTGATGACGCCGTAATACATGCCGAGCAGCACCCCGGCCACGGCGGCCAGTGCAGCCCCCAGCACGAAGGTGATGGAGATGACCACGTGGGTGTCGATGCCCAGCAGATTGGCCATCTTGATATCTTCCGAACAGGCGCGGCAGGCGCGGCCCATGCGGGAGCGGCCGATGAACTGGGTCAGCGCCAGCATGGTGATGAAAGTCACTACGAAGATAATCAGCTGCATATAGGAGAGGCTGGCCTGAAAACCATCCTCACCCCCCAGGGTCCAGCCACCTGAGATCAGGCTGGGCATGGCGATATCCCGTGAGCCCTGAGCCATGCGCATCATGTTCTGAAGGAAGATCGACATGCCGATGGCGGAGATGAGGGGGATCAGCCGGTTGCCACCGCGCAGTGGCCGGTAGGCGACCCGCTCGATGCTCCAGCCATAGGTGCCGGTGATGATGATACTGACCAGGAAGGCGCCCCCCAGCAGTAGAAAGGTGCTGTCGATGCCCATCATCATGAGCCCCGCCATCACCATAAAAGCGACATAGGAGCCGATCATGTAAACCTCGCCGTGGGCGAAGTTGATCATGCCTATGATGCCATAGACCATGGTGTAGCCAATGGCGATCAACGCATAGGTGCTGCCTATGGTTAATCCGTTCAGCAGTTGCTGAACGAGATAAAGGAGGTGTTCGGACATACTGCGTTCCCTGTACTTGCCCGCAAAGAGAGGAGGGGGTGAGCGTACTCACCCCCGATCGGCAGATTATTTGACTTGGCTGGAAGTACCGTCAGCGTGCCACTGGAACACACCGAATTCGAAGCCTTTCAGGTCACCGTTAGGTGCCCAGGTCAGGGGGCCCATCACGGTATCGATCGGTGCGGCCTTGATGGCGGCGGCAACAGCGGCCGGGTCATCTTCACCCGCCTTGGCGATACCGGCAGCCAGGCTCTGCACCGCGGCATAGGTGGTCCAGACGAACGGGCCGGAGGAGTCCTGACCCTTGGCCTTGAACGCAGCGACCAGCGGGGCGTTGGCAGGCACCAGATCGTATTTGTTCGGCAGGGTCACCAGCAGGCCTTCGGAAGCCGGGCCGCCGATGGCGGAGATATCCTTGTTACCCACCCCTTCCGGGCCCATGAACTTGGCTTTCAGCCCCTTCTCGCCAGCCTGACGCAGGATCAGGCCCAGCTCAGGGTGATAGCCGCCGTAGTAGACGAAATCGACGTTCTCTTTCTGCAGCTTGGCGATCAGGGCGGAGAAGTCCTTGTCACCGGCGGTGATCCCTTCATAGGCCACCACCTTCACGCCAGCCTTGTCGAGTGCGGCTTTGACGCTGGAGGCGATACCTTCACCGTACTGCTTCTTGTCGTGGATAACGGCCACGCGCTGGGGTTTGACCTGCTCGATGATGTACTTGGCGGCAGTCGGGCCCTGATCGCTATCCAGGCCGATGGTGCGCAGGGTCAGCTGGTAACCGCGCTCGGTGATCTTGGGGTTGGTGGAGGCGGGGGTGACCATCAGGATCCCCTCGTCTTCATAGATGTCGGAGGCGGGCAGGGTGTTGTCGGAGCAGAGGTGACCGACCACGAACTTGACGCCATCATTTACCACCTTGTTGGCGATGGCTACCGCCTGCTTGGGATCACAGGCGTCGTCATAGATGACGGCTTCGATCTGCTTGCCATTGATGCCGCCAGCCTTGTTGATCTGCTCGACCGCCATCTTGCCGCCGGTGAACTGCATGTCCCCGTACTGGGCAACCGGGCCGGTGAGCGGGCCTGCGATACCTATCTTGATGGTGTCTGCCGCGTGTGCGATGGAGATCGATCCAAACAGAGCCAAAGAAACCGCTGCGCTTACTGTAATTTTGCTCAACTTATGCATTGATTCGTCCCTTAATCAGTGGATTGTTTCATTTACGAGTGCCATTCCGGATCGACATCCCGTGCATCCGGCTATAGGTATGGTTCTATCATTCCTCACGGGGCAATAACAAGCTGTTAAAGATACTAACCAGAGGGGGTGGGGTGGGCTTATTTTGAAATAAATGACCTGTCATTTGTGTTTAATTGGAATTTAGTATCGATTCTTCGCCTTAACATCTTGGTAACCAGAGGTGATTATGATGAAGCACAGAGGATTAGTCTGGTGATATTTTACTCTGATGGTGCTCCCATTTTGACCATTAATCGTTTGCGCAAACAGAAATGAGCGCCTAAATTAGCCGGCATTGACAATTCCGTGGCAGAGCCCGTTAAAACCAAGCCTTTATTCGGGAAATCTGCTAATGTTCCGCCTTTGACAGTCAGGAGACAGAGATGGCCACTATCAAGGATGTCGCCTCGCGCGCAGGCGTATCCATCTCCACCGTCTCACATGTGCTCAACCACACTCGGCGGGTCAGCGAAGACGCGACCCAGAAAGTGATTGAGGCGGTGGCAGAACTCAACTACGCGCCCAACTCGGTAGCGCGCAGTCTTAAGATAAATTCGACCAAGACCATTGGCATGCTGGTCACCACCAGCGTAAACCCCTTCTTCGCGGAAGTGGTGCAAGGGGTTGAAGCGTACTGCTTCGAACAGGGCTACAGCCTGATCCTCTGCAACACCGAAAACCAGCCGCCTCGCCAACAGCATTACCTGAGAATGCTGATGGAAAAACGGGTGGATGGTCTGCTGGTATTGGGGACCGATATCGACACCCCGTTGCGCGACATGCTGCGCATCCACAAGAACGTGCCGCAGGTGGTACTGGATTGGGGCACGGAGTGCGATTTCGCCAACGTCATCAACGACAACGCCCGCATCGGCGCCCGCATGGCCGTACGCCATCTGCTGGAGCTGGGGCACCGTGACATCGTCTGCATCACTGGCCAGCTCTCCAAGCCGACCACCCAGCAGCGACTGGACGGGGTGCGTGATGCGCTGGGCGAGCACGGTCTGACCCTTAAAGATGAACAGGTCTTTGAAGGGGACTACGAGAGCCAGAGCGGCTTCGATGCCATGCAGCGCATCCTGGCCCTGCAGCCTCGTCCGACCGCGGTCTTTGCCTTCGACGATCCCATGGCGATCGGCGCGATTTGCGCTGCCTGGGAAGCGGGAGTCAAGGTGCCGGACGATATCTCCATCATCGGCTACGACGATGTGGAGATGGCGCGCTTCTCCAGCCCGCCGCTGACCACCATCCGTCACCCGAAGGCCGAACTGGGCCAGCTGGCGGTGAAGCATCTGGTCAGCCGGATCCGCAACAAGGAGCTGGAAGTGGAATCGATGACGGTACAGCCCGAGCTGATTGTCCGTCGCTCGGTCAAACCGCTGCGTTAATCCACACCCGTTGCCAACACGAAAAACCCCCTCTGTCACGAGGGGGTTTTTGTTTATGGGCGGTTTATTTCAGTTCCGGCCAGTAGGCTTTGTTGGCCTCTATCAAGTCATCGAGAATGGACTTGGCCACCGATGCACTGGGTACTGTCTTGGAGAGGGTGATGGCTTGCCACAGTTTCTGGTAAGAGTGCTCGACCCAGGCTTCGACCACCAGTTTCTCGACCGCGACCTGCTGGCCCATCATACCCTGCTGGAACAGCGGAATGCTGCCCACCAGCAACGGCTCTGGCCCGCTGCTGCCGACCAGGCAGGGGATCTCGACCATGGCTTCCGGGTCAAAGTTGGGGATGGCGCCGCGATTGGGAACGATCAGCAGCATCCGCTCCTGGGTGTTGAAGGCAATGGCGGTTGCCAAGTCAACGATATAGGAGGCGTGTTCATCGATCTCCAGCTCGCCCGCTGCTGAATTGCCTGCCTTGACGATGTCGTTACAGGCGGTGAAGACCTGCTTCTCGCGGTGCTCCATCACCTCGTTGGCGCGGGTGTGTTCCGGGTTGGAGTGGGCCACCACATAGTCCGGGTAGAGGTAGTACTTCAGATAGGTGTTGGGCAGGGTATCCGGGTCGAGCGCCCACACATCCTTTGCCTTGGCGAAGGTATCGTTCCAGCTTGCTTCGGCATGGCTGGCGCTATTGGGCACATAGCCGTGGCGGGCGACGTGCTCCTTGATCTTCGGCATCAGGTCGTTGCCTTCCAGATCTTCGATGCGGGTCCACCAGCCAAAGTGGTTGAGGCCGTAGTAGCGTACCCGCATCTCTTTGCGGGATTTGAGACCGGCAATCTGGGCCATGCGCCCCTCGATCCCGATCGGCATGTCGCAGATGTTGAGGATTTTGGCGTTGGGACGCAGGCGACGGGTCGCTTCGGCCACAATGGCGGCCGGGTTGGAGTAGTTGAGCATCCAGGCATTGGGTGAGTACTGCTCCATATAGTCGACCAGCTCCAGCACCCCGCCGATGGAGCGCATGCCATAGGCGATACCGCCCGGGCCGCAGGTCTCCTGACCGACCACGCCATGACGCAGCGGGATCTTCTCGTCCAGCTCGCGCATCGGATATTTGCCAACCCGGATATGGGCCATGACGAAATCAACATCGCTAAACGCTGCTTTGGGGTCGGTGCCATAGCTGAAGGCGATCTCGGGAGCCTTCTCTTTCAGCAAGATTTTGCAGGCTTCGGCGATGATCTCCTGACGGGCACCATCGTTGTCGTAGAATTTGATCTCCTTGAGCGGGAAGCGATGTTGATTTTCCAGCAACATCAGAACGATACCAGGAGTAAAAGTGCTGCCACCACCGGCAATGACTACAGAGAATTTTTTCATGATCATGACTCCATTACTAAAGACGATTGTTGATGACTGTTGTTCATAATCGATTCCATATTTTCACGTACCTGAGGTACATGCAGACCGATAATTACCTGGATACTATCGCCATGGCGGACGACACCATGGGCCCCTAATTTAATAAACGCCTCATCTGCAGCGGCTAGCTTGCTGTTAACCAGCGATATTCTTAAGCGCGTGGCACAATTATTCAGACTGCGTATATTTTTGACTCCACCAAGCGCTTCGATAATTTGTGTTGCACTATCACTGCCACGCTGGTTTTTGGCTGCCTGATAATCTGATTTTGAATAAAGCTTTATTTCACTGTCTTCCCGGCCCGGTGTTTTAAGATTGAGCCTGATAATCAGCGCGCGGAATATCAGGAACCAGATGCCGGTAAAGACCAACCCTATAGCGATCTGGGTGAACATCATTCCCGCATGGTTGTGGAACATGGGTATCCAGTTCTGCGGCAGGAACTGGTCGAGCAGACCTCCACCCATGTTGCCGACCACTCCAAACAGGTACATCACAGTCGACATGGTGGCTGCCAGCAGGGCGTGGATGGCAAACAGCAGCGGCGAGATGAAGAGGAAGGTGAACTCCAGCGGCTCGGTGATGCCGACCAGAATGGCGGTCAGGGTGGCCGGGATCAGCAGGCCTGCAACCTTGGCCTTGTTCTCTTTGGCTGCCGTGGCATAGATGGCCAGGGCAATCCCCATGGCACCGAAAATCTTCGAGTTGCCATGCAGGGCAAAGCCACCCTGAGGGAACTGTTCAATCAGCGGGCGAGTGCTCTGGCTGAACTCCAGCATGTGCTGCGCCCAGTAGAGTTGAATGCCCCCCTCTACTGCCGCTGGGCCGAAGATGAAGGGGCCGTAGATAAAGTGATGCAGGCCGGTCGGGATCAAAATCCGCTCGAGGAAGGTGTATACCCACACCCCGACCGGACCCGAGATCAGCATGAAATTCTGCAGGGAGGCGATGCCCATCTGTACTTTTGGCCAGCCAAGCAGGGTCAGCCAGGCACAGGGGATCATCACGAAGAAGGCGACAATGGTGACAAAGGAGCTGCCCTGAAATATGCCGAGAAAGACCGGCAGTTGGCGATCAAACAGGCGGTTGTGCAGTGCCGTCACGATGCCGGAGATGACGATGGCCCCTATGATGCTGGTATCCAGGGTCTTGATCCCCGCTACCATGGCGAGGCCACTTTCACCCCCTACATCCTGACTGAAGTCGACCCCGAAATAACTGCCCCAGGTCATGCCCATGGCGTTGATAAAATAGTTCCAGGTCATGAAACTGACCAATACAGCCAGACAGGCTCTGGCTTGTGCCTTATTTGCCAGACCGATTGGCAGGCCAATCGCAAATATAAGCGGCATATTCCTGAATACTGTCCAGCCACCTTCTTCAATAATATGGATGATCTGGAAGAATAATCCTTGTGGGTTTGCCAGTGATTCACCGACAAACATCGGGTTTTTCAGCATAATTGCAATGCCTACTACCATACCTGCAAAAGGAAAAAGCAGTACAGGAGTGAACATTGCTCCGCCAAAACGTTGAATTTGACTGAGCATATATTGTCCCTTGGTTGAAATAGCTAATCGAATCCTTGCCGGTGTTGCCAGATGCAAATTAGCAACGATAAAAAGAGACCTCATGAAATATCTTGAAATAATGTGATCTGACGCATGCAGTTATTTAGACAAAGATGTCTAACTTTTGCGATATTGTTGTACCTCTTGGTTTTGTGATGTTCTTGCAGCTTTAGTTTAAATTTAAGTTATTGTTTTTATGCAATTTATCCACTTACTTAAGAATAAGATGGTTGGCGTTGTGACCACAGGAGATGTCTAGCAGTGATCTATAAATCGGTGGCTGACCGACTCAGGATCAGGGTAAACGGTGCCGAGTGCCGGGTGGGAGATGTGTTGCCGGGCGAAAAAGCGCTGGCAGAACAGTATGGCGTCTCCCGCATGACCATTCGCAGAGCGGTAGATATGTTGATCGAGTGGGGATTGGTCGAGCGGCGCCACGGCAGCGGCACCTATGTGACAAAAAAGGATGTCCAGCATGAGACCAAAGGTCTGAGCGGGTTTACCGAACTGATGCGCGAGCAGGGGCGCACATTGACCAGCCAGGTACTGGAGTTTCGTACCATGCCCGCGCCACCGGCCATCGCCAGTCAGCTGAGGGTTAAGGTGAATGAACCCGTCTATTACTCAAGCCGGATCCGCTCGGTGGATGGTCGGGCACTGCTGCTGGAAGAGAGCTATATGCCGGTCAGACTGTTTCGCAATCTGTCGGTAGCCCATCTGGAAGGGTCCAAATTCGACTACATCGAACGGGAGTGCGGCATCGCGATTGCGGGCAACTATGAGTGCTTCAGTGCCGTGCTGGCGGATCGGGTTACTGCCGAGCAGCTCCATATCGAGCAGGGAGCCCCTATCCTGCGGCTCACCTCACTCTCATACAGCGAGAGCGGAGAGTTCCTCAACTACTCCATCATGTTCCGTAATGCCAACGACTATCACGTTGACTACCACCTCCACCGTGCCCGCGGCTAGTTCCTGGCTGGTGAGGCGGCGTGTCGTTGAAGAGGGGAGAGCCTGCGAGGGAGGCATTGGCCATAACTCCTCCCTCGGCCCATGCAGATCAAAATAATCAACTCAAATGTTAGTTATCCTTGCTGCCGGATCCGGATGTAGGTAGTGGGGGATGCATGAGCGTGATTGAAGCGATAACCATGGTGGCCGGTATGGTTTATCTGGTGCGGTTGGCGTGGCAGGTGCGCACCGGCTGGCCGGGGCGTCTTGCGCTCGGCCTGCTGGGGCTGGTCTGGTTGCTGGTGGCGGACAGTCTGCTCTGGCTCGCACTGGGGACGGTCACCGCCGTGCTTGCCCTCCGGCATCAGAGGCGGCCGCTGCCCGCCCTGGAAGCGCTCGACAGCCAGTGGCTGCGGGCGCGCACTCGCCATCTGCTGCTGCTCTGCTGGGGGCTGGTCACAGTGCAATACAGCCTGCATATCTGGCAGTTGGGACAGGGGATGAGCCCCTGGCTGGTGCGCCCGGACGTGGTGGATGCCTTCCTGCCCATCGCCGGTGGCCTCGGGCTGCGGGCCTGGTTCGCGCAGGGGCTGGTGGATCCCCACCATCCGGCGGCCACCGTCACCGTACTGGTGCTCTCCCTGTCGGCCCTGCTGCTGGGGCGGGCGTTCTGTGCCTGGTTCTGTCCGCTCGGGCTGGTGGGGGAATGGCTACATGGCCTGCGCCACCGGTTGCTGCCGGGGGAGTGGAGCCCGCCGCGCTGGCTGGATCTTGCCCTGCGCACCCAGAAATTTCTGGTGCTCGGCTTTCTGCTCTTCATCATCCTGCTGGCGGTGCCGGCTGCTGCTCTGCCCGGCTACTTCACCAGCCCCTACCATCAGGCGGCGGATATGAAGATGGGAGCCTTCTTCTTCAACATGACCCTGATCTCGGGTCTGTGCCTCGGCTGGGTGTTGCTGCTTACCGCGACCTTTCGTCAGGGATTCTGCCGCTACCTCTGCCCTTATGGCGCCTGGCTCGCCCTACTGGGGCTACTGACGCCGCTGCGCATTCGCCGTGACCCGGCCCGCTGCCTGCGAAGCCAGGGTCATGACTGCGACAAGTGCAGCCGGGCCTGTCCATCGCGCATTGCGGTGCACCAGCTTATCGCAGTTCGCAGCCTGGAGTGCACCGGCTGCCTGAGCTGCGTGGCAGCCTGCCCCAAGCGGGTCGAGGCCCTGCACCTTGGCAGCAAGGTGCTCCGGCTCGCACCGAGCCGTTTGCTGGGGCTGCTCTGCTTGTTGCTGCTGGTGCTGCCGTTGCTTACGCATGGCCTGTTGGATATCTGGGCCAGCCAGACGCCGCTGGCGATACGGGCTCACCTGTTGCAACTGTTGCCACAGCTGACCCATTAACTGGGGAAGGTGACAGTGTGACCATGGTGCAAGATCACAGGGTACGCACACGGACACCCTCGGGTGTCCGTTTTCTTATTCAGGCGGGGGTGGGTTGAGGGGGCAAGGCCGATATGGCTTACCAGTTGGCGAAATCCACCTCGGGCAGGGTTTCAAAGCCGGGGCGGGCAAACAGATAGCCCTGCATCAGGCTGACGCCCATCTCCCGCAGGCAGGCCATCTCTTCGCGGGTCTCGATCCCCTCCGCCAGCGGGGTGATCTTCAGCTCCGCAAACAGTGCCAGACAGTGGCGCACTATGGCTTGTCGGGTCGGGTCATGGTCGATGCCGCGCAGCAGGTGCATATCGAGTTTGACGATGTTGGGATGAAAATCGGCCAGCAGGTTGAGGCCCGAGTAACCGGCGCCAAAGTCATCGATTGCCGTCTTGAAGCCGAGGGCCTGATAGTGATCGACGATACTGCGGAGATGCTGGCTATCCTGCACCTGCTCCACCTCGGTCAGCTCGAACATGATCTGCTCGATGGGAAAGAGATGCTCGCGGGCCGCCTGCAGGGTGGTGCGGATGCAGCGCTCCGGGCGGTAGACCGCGTTGGGCAGAAAGTTGATGCTCAGCATGCCCCGCATATCGAGGCGGGCGGCCAGCGCGATGGCCTTGATGCGGCACAGCTGATCGAAGCGGTAGCGGTTGTCGTCGTTGACCCGGGCAATCACGCTCTGCGCGGGTTCGTTGTTGATCCCCCGCACCAGCGCCTCATAGCCGAATATGGTGCGCTGGCTGCAATCGACGATGGGCTGGAAGGCCATGGTGAAATCGAAGTCGAGATCCACCTGCTCCTGACACTGCTGGCAGATTGACGGGGCGGGGGCGGTTGGTATGTTCATGACGTTCCTCTGATTGGCCGTGGCGGCACTGGGCACTGTCTCAAATGATAACAGCTCATTACCCCGCTGTAGGTTCGATTAGCGCAGCGTAATCGGACGATCGAGAGGTTTTGATTACGGTTGTTGTCGTGAAGCAGGATCGGCCAGCTGGAGGGGGAAATTCTACTGGCCGTGATGGCGGGATAATCCATTTACGCGAACGTCCGATTACGCCTGACGGCTAATCGAACCTACCCGCTAGGTGGGTGTCCCAGCGTAGTCATATTCAACTTTTTTTAAGCCCTTTTTTTCATCTACGACAAAGAAAATTGCATTCATCCATGTTTTTTTCCATTAAACGTGAATATATGGTCATGTCGTGTTCGTTCTTTTTCAGTAGAAGACGTCTTACATGGTTTAAATTATTCAAACCATTTCTTATTTGTGAATCACAAAATTTTATTATAATTACAGCTGGTAATGAACCTCCTGCTCGGAAAATAATAAATCCATTATCTTCCATTCCCATATGGTTGTAAAATTTGGGGTCGCCCGGAGTTCCATCTATATCCATCATGACTGCTCTGAGTCGAGTAAATAGTTCTACCCCAAGATTAAACTTACTATGATCAGAGAAACGCTGATTGACTTTATTTAGGTCTTCGCAATATTCAGCTGGCGAATAAGACTTTAGTGGATACCTCGCTTCTTCAACAATGAATTTTTCTAACTCTACTAAAAGCGATCGCTCATCTCTAGATAAGCTTAGCCTTAAGTCATTGGTAATGTTGATTAACCCATGACTATAACTTTTCATCTTCTTATCAAGGATTTTTTTGGGTGCTGAAATAAGCAAAGATACAATACTAGACTTCAGCAGAAGTTCAATTGCATAACCAAGTAATAAAAAACTTGCCTTATTAGCCGCAGCTTTTTCATCAAGAAGTTCAAAAGTCTCTTGTGAGCTGGCTCTAATGATGTTGCCATTACTATCTCTTGTGAGATTTTCGAATTTAAGTTGTGCGTTTTTGGCGCAATTCCGTAGAAGCTTGGCACTAATTATTTTCCCATCTGCTTCTTTTATCCAATCCTGTTTTTTGAAAATTCCATTTTCACCAGTAGATTTTATAGGCTGCTCCCATAAGTCCAGTTTACTCATGTTAACTCCTTGTTGAAGAGAATTAGTTTATATAAAAACGGCGCCTTTACGGCGCCGTTTTTAATATCACTCAACCCAACCAACATCACTGCAGCAGGGAGATATCCGCGACTTGCAGGAACAGGTTACGCAGGTTGTTCAGCAGTGCCAGACGGTTGGCCTTGAGGGCTTCGTCGTCGGCCATCACCATCACTTCGTTGAAGAAGGTGTCGACCGGCTCGCGCAGGGCGGCCAGACGGGTGAGGGCTGCCTGATAGTCACCGGCAGCGAACAGCGGGGCCAGTTCGGCTTGCAGTTCGGCAACCTGGGTGGCCAGCGCCTTCTCGGCGGCATCGACCAGCAGTTCCGGTTTGACGGCAGTCGGCAACTCGCCTTCGACCTTGGCCAGAATGTTGCTCACGCGCTTGTTGGCGGCAGCCAGTGCCAGTGCGGCATCCAGCGTGCGGAAGTGGCTGACGGCCTTGACGCGACGATCGAAGTCGAGCGGACGGGTCGGGCGGCGTGCCAGTACGGCCAGCACCACGTCGGCACCGATGCCTTCGTCCTGATAGGCGGCGCGGAAGCGGCCCAGCATAAAGTCGACCACGTCGGTGACGACGGTTTTGTTGGTCAGCTTGTCGCCGTAGACGCGTACCGCTTCTTCAACCAGTTCAACCAGATCCAGATCC
The DNA here is from genome assembly GCF_049175075.1 of Aeromonas sp. 600774. Taxonomy (NCBI): domain Bacteria; kingdom Pseudomonadati; phylum Pseudomonadota; class Gammaproteobacteria; order Aeromonadales; family Aeromonadaceae; genus Aeromonas; species Aeromonas sp. 600774. Next base: position 18,883 of record NZ_JAAKUJ010000019.1, on the reverse strand, counting down.
AGCTGCTTCTCGGTCATGATACGCAGGGCACCGATGGCGGCGCGACGCAGGGCGAACGGGTCTTTGTCACCCTTCGGCAGCATGCCGATGCCGAAGATACCGGCCAGGGTGTCGAACTTGTCGGCCAGCGCAACGGCGCAGGCAACCAGACCGGACGGCAGGGCATCACCGGCAAAGCGCGGCATGTACTGCTCGTTGAGGGCCACGGCCACCGCTTCGTCTTCGCCATCGTGACGGGCGTAGTGCATCCCCATGACACCCTGGGTGTCGGTGAACTCGCCGACCATGTTGGTCATCAGGTCACACTTGGAGAGCAGACCGGCACGCTTGGCCTGAGCCACGTCGGCGCCAATACGTTCGGCGATAAAGCCAGCGACGGTCTCGATGCGCTCGACCTTGGCCTTGACGGTGCCCAGCTGTTGTTGGAACAGCACGGTTTCAAGGCGCGGCAGGCGGGAGGCCAGGGTCTGCTTGAGGTCAGTCTTGAAGAAGAACTCGGCGTCAGAGAGACGGGGGCGAACCACCTTCTCGTTGCCGCTGATGATCTGGCTCGGGTCTTTGGACTCGATGTTGGTGACGAAGATGAACTTCGGCAGCAGCTTGCCATTCTTGTCGTAGACCGGGAAGTACTTCTGGTCACCCTTCATGGTGTGCACCAGCGCTTCAGCCGGAACGGCCAGGAACTTCTCTTCGAAGTTGGCGGTCAGCACCACAGGCCACTCGACCAGTGCGGTCACTTCTTCCAGCAGGTCGTCGTCCAGATCGGCCACGCCACCGAAGGCGGCGGCAGCCGCTTCGACGTCAGCCTTGATCTTGGCCTTGCGCGCCATAAAGTCGGCAATCACCATGCCGCGCTCCTGCAGGATCTGCGGGTACTGGCTGGCGTTGTTGATGGTGAACTCGCTCTCGCCCATAAAGCGGTGACCGCGGATGGTGCGGGCAGAGTCGATACCCAGAATGTGAGCAGGAACCAGCTCGCCATCCAGCAGCAGGGTCACGGTGAAGACCGGACGCACGAACTGGATGGTCTTGTCGCCCCAGCGCATCATTTTCGGGATGGGCAGCTTGGCCAGCGCTTGGCTAACAAGCTCACCCAGCAGATCGACGGCCGGACGGCCTTCAACCTTGGCGGTGTGAACCAGCCACTCGCCCTTGTCGGTGACCAGACGCTCGGCCTGCTCAACGGTGATGCCGTTGCCACGGGCCCAGCCTTCGGCAGCCTTGGTTGGCTTGCCTTCGGCATCGAACGCCTGCGCCACGGCCGGGCCGCGCTTCTCGACGCTCTTGCTCGGCTGTTCGCCAGCCAGCTCGCTTACCTTCAGCGCCAGACGGCGCGGTGAGGCAAACCACTCGACGTCGCCGAAGGCCAGATCGGCCTTGGTCAGTTCGGCTTTGAAGTTGTCGGCAAAGGCTTCGGCCAGGGAGCGCAGGGCTTTGGGCGGCAGCTCAGCAGTACCGATCTCTACCAGAAATGTATGTTGTGCCATGTCCGTTCCTTAACCTTGCTTGTTCTCACTGCGCTGACACATCGGGAAGCCCAGCGCTTCGCGGGAGGCGTAGTATGCCTCTGCCACGGCCTTGGTCAGGGTGCGAATGCGCAGGATGTAGCGCTGACGCTCGGTGACCGAGATGGCCTTGCGGGCATCCAGCAGGTTGAAGGAGTGAGCGGCTTTGAGGATGCGCTCGTAGGCAGGCAGCGGCAGCGGTTTTTCCAGTGCCAGCAGATTCTGGGCTTCCTTCTCGTACTGCTCGAAGCAGTGGAACAGGAACTCCACATCGGCGTGTTCGAAGTTGTAGGTGGATTGCTCCACTTCGTTCTGGTGGAACACGTCGCCGTAGGTGGTCTTGCCCAGCGGGCCGTCAGACCAGACCAGATCGTAGACGCTGTCTACGCCCTGAATGTACATGGCCAGACGCTCGAGACCGTAGGTGATCTCGCCGGTGACCGGCTTGCACTCGAGGCCGCCGACCTGCTGGAAGTAGGTGAACTGGGTCACTTCCATGCCGTTCAGCCACACTTCCCAACCCAGACCCCAGGCACCCAGAGTCGGGTTTTCCCAGTTGTCTTCCACGAAGCGGATGTCATGGATTTCAGGATCCATGCCCAGCTCTTTCAGGGAGCCCAGATAGAGTTCCTGAATGTTGTCGGGGGAAGGCTTGATGATCACCTGGAACTGGTAGTAGTGCTGCAGGCGGTTCGGGTTTTCACCGTAGCGGCCGTCGGTCGGACGGCGGGACGGTTGCACGTAAGCGCAGGCGATGGGCTCCGGGCCCAGGGCACGCAGACAGGTCATGGGGTGGGAAGTACCGGCACCCACTTCCATATCCAGCGGCTGAATGATGGTACAGCCCTGGCGGGACCAATAGTCCTGCAGCTGCAGGATCAGGCCCTGAAAGGTTTTGACATCGAATTTTTGCATAATTTTTTTCGCGCGAAGTGAAAATCAGAGCAAGATTTGCTGAATGTGAACCGAGGGAGTATACCGTCTGGCATGGTCGGATAATAGGCGAAATTGCAGCGGATTCGCGGGATGGTGCTGCGCTCTGGCTGGTCGGGCGGGATGTCCGGTATATGATGTGAGCAGTGCCGCCTGCAGAGTGGGCAGGGTCGGGCAAACCGCTGAAATGACGAGGGAGAGGAAATGGAACTGCGTTGCGCCTGGGTGACCAAAGACCCGGAATACATTGAATACCATGACAAACAGTGGGGCAGGCCGGTCTATGACTCGCGTGAGCTGTTTGCCAAGCTTTGCCTCGACGGCCAGCAGGCGGGACTGTCGTGGATCACCATCCTCAAGCGCACCGAGAGCTACTACCGCGCCTATGCCGACTTTGATCCGGTGCAGATTGCCCGGTTCGACGAGCAGGATGTAGAGCGGCTGATGCAGGACACCGGCATCATTCGCAACCGGCTCAAGGTGCAGTCGATCATCAGAAATGCCCGCGCTTATCTGGCGTTGCAGGGGCAGGGGATCGACTTCGCCGACTACCTGTGGGGCTTTGTTGGCGGTGCCCCCATCGTCAACCAGCGGCAGGGCAACGGCGATATTCCGGCGACCTCGCCGGAGTCGGATGCCATGTCGAAAGCGCTCAAGAAGCTTGGCTTCAACTTCGTCGGCAGCACCATCTGTTACGCCTTTATGCAGGCGGTGGGGATGGTGAACGATCATCTGGTCAGCTGTCCTTGCCACGCCGAGTGTCAGTTACCGCGCTGACGGCCCGCCGATTGGCCAAAAAAACATCACTCTCGCCGTCGATTCAGGCTTGCGTCAGACAATGGCGTGCCAGCGCGTTACAATCCGGCCCCCGGCATGGTGCCGGATTGTTTTCACAGAGGTTTTTTCATGCGAGCCAAGATCCTGGTGCCTGCTCTGGCACTGACCGTTGCCCTGAGCGGCTGTACCACCAACCCCTACACAGGTGAATCTCAGACCTCCAAAGGTGCCTGGGGCGCGCTGGCTGGCGCCGCTGCCGGTGCGGCCGTAGGTGCGCTCTCTTCCAGCAAGGGTGACCGCAAGAAGGGCATCCTGACCGGCGTTGCTGCTGGCGCGGCGCTGGGTGGCGGTATCGGCTATTACATGGACGTGCAGGAAGCCAAGCTGCGCGAGAAGCTGCAGGGCACCGGCGTCAGCGTGACCCGTAATGGCAATGAGCTGATCCTCAACATGCCGAACAACGTGACCTTCGACAGCTCCAGCTCCCAGCTGAAAGCGGCCGGAGCCAACACCCTCTCCGGCGTGGCCATGGTCGTTGCCGAGTTCGACAAGACCCGCCTGAACGTGGTCGGTCACACCGACAGTACCGGTTCCCGCGACCTGAACATGAAGCTTTCCCGCGATCGTGCCGATGCCGTTGCCGCCCAGCTGATTGGTCAGGGCGTAGCAGGAAGCCGCATCTCCACCACTGGCGTGGGCCCGGATCAGCCGGTTGCTACCAACAGCACCGCCGCTGGCAAAGCCCAGAACCGCCGCGTGACCATTACCCTGACCCCGACCGCCTAAGTCGCTCAGGTTTCGGTAACGAAAAGGCCCCGCCAGTGATGGCGGGGCCTTTCTATTGGCGCAGTTGCGAGCAATGGCGCCTTGTTGTTTGCTCCCTTCTCACCTCGTGGGAGAAGGGGCGGGGATGAGGGGGATAAGCGCCTCTTAGACCGCCGCTGTCAGCTGCACTTCCACCTTGTAGCCTTCGTGGGCGAGGCGGGCTTGTACGCAGGCGCGCACGGGTGCGGTGCCAGCCGGGATCCAGGCATCCCACTGCTCGTTGAAGGCAGCGATGTCACCAATGTCTTTGAGATAGATATTGGCCATCAGAATTTTGTCTACGCCGGAGCCGTTGGCTTCCAGCAGGCGTTGCAGGCTCGCCAGCACTTCGCGGGTCTGCTGGTGGATGTCGGCCTCTTCGCTGACGGGCACTTCCACCACGTAGAGGGTGCCATTGTGGATGACGACGTCTGACCAACGCTGGGTGGTGCCGATTCGGGTAATGGTTGTCATGGAGTGCTCCGGTACGGGGGCTTAGTGACCCTTGCGGATCAGATAGCGGTAGGGGGCCTGCTCTGTCTCGCTGGCGACCAGGGTGTGATCCATAAAGCGGCAGAAACTGGGGATGTCGCGGGTGGTTGAAGGATCGTCGGCGCTGACCAGCAGGGTCTCGCCATCCGCCATCAGCCGCACTTTCTTGCGAACCATCATAACGGGTTCCGGGCAACGAAGCCCGATTGCGTCCAACTCGTGGGTCGCATCGCAGAATAAATCACTCATCTATTATCAACCTTCAACCTATTCGGCTGCCAATGATACTCAGGGCTAAAAAATAATCAAACAAACGCCCCATCAACCAGCATATGTAACCGAAATGTTATTCGACCCTATCCAGCTTGCGCCGGACGAGTAATATAAAAATTGAACCATATTCAACAAGGAGGTGAATATGCAGGTCTCCTACGGCAGATTACAAGCCTATGCAGGCATGGGGTTCTTGTCCTTCGCCATGATAGTGATGGGCAGCCCGATCGGGAATACCGGTACCTGGTTCGGCTCCATGGTGATGGTCGGGTTGGGGCTCTGGATCGAGCTCAGCGATTACTATGACGAGGATGAGGACGAGAACGATCAATCCTGAATCGGATGACGATTCAACAACAAAGGCGGAGCAATTCCGCCTTTGTCATTTCTGCCGTTTGGCAATGTACCCGGATCAGCGGGTCGAGCGCATGGCCCGCTCCAGATGCAGCGCCGTCTGCTCCGGGTTGGCCTTGGGGTCGTTGAAGAAGTTGCTCAGCACATCGAGGATCGCCTGCCGCATATTGGTCGGCGTTGCCATCCCTTCCGCCATGCTGGGCAGCAGGTTGTCCTGCTTTTCCGCCAGCAGGAAATCCTGATAGGAACGGACGGCGCAGCGGTCGAACTTGCTCATGTCGGGGTTGGTCAGCGCCGGGATCGACCCCTTCACCCGATTGAACTCTTCCTGGAATTGCGGCGTCATCAGCAGCTGGGCCAGATCCCCCTGCGCCTGCAGCTGGGCCGGATCCCGCTGTTTGAACATGGCGATGGAGTCGAGGTTGTAGCTGAACAGTCCGGAGCTGCCCGGGCTCGGCAGGCAGGCGATATCCTCACCCGGCCGGTAGTTGCCGGCGCTCAGTTCACCCTTCACCCAATCGCCCATCACCTGCATGGCGGCGCCACCGCTCTCCAGCAGGTTGGTGGCCTGATGCCACTTCAGACCGGCGTATTTTTGCGGCACATAGGCGCGCAGCTGCTGGAAGCGGGTCAGCACCCGCACCATGTCGGGGCCGGTCAGGGTGGCGCTATCCTGCTCGAGGAATGCCTTGCGATAGAATTCTTTTCCTCCCTCACCGAGCGCCACTGTTTCAAACAACACCGCCAGCTGCCAGGGTTCGTTGCCGATGGCGAGCGGGGTGATGCCCCGTTTTTTAAGCTGGTCGGCGACGGTGACAAACTGGGCCCAGCTGGTGGGCGGAGTCAGCTTGTTGCGCTCGAACACCTTGCGGTTGAGCCACAGCCAGTTGACCCGGTGGATGCCGGTGGGCACCGCCATCAGGGCGCCATTCTGGCTGAGGGTGGCACGCACCATGGGCGGCATCTGACTGTACCAGCCGAGGTGTTCGGCCATCGGGCTGAGATCGCGCAGGAAGCCGAGCCCGGCCCACTCCTTGAGCTCGTAACCCTTGAGGTGGGCCGCTTCGGGCGGGTTTGCCGCCAGCGCCCGGCTCTTCAATACCGTCATGGCACTCTTGCCGCCACCGCCCTGTACCGCGAAGTCGTTCCACTGGTTGCCCTGTTTGGTCCACTCGGATTTGAGCACTTCGACCGCTTTCGCTTCGCCGCCGGATGTCCACCAGTGCAGTACCTCCACCTGGGAGGCGGCAACGGGAGCAGAGAGCAGGGCGATGACAGAAAAAGACAACCACTTCATAAGGTTACTGCCTTGGTAGGGAGAGCGTGGCCTGCAGGCCACCTTGCGGACGGTTTTCCAGCACCAGATCGCCGCCGTGGGCGTGGGCAATGTTGCGGGCGATGCCAAGGCCGAGGCCGGTGCCGGCCTGATCGGTACTGAGCCGGTAATAGGGCTCGAAAATGCGCTCGAACTGATCGTCCGGCAGGCCGGGGCCCTCATCCATGATGAAGAGGATCAGCATCTCCTCGTCATCCATGATGATGATGCGCACGCGCTGGCCGTACTTGATGCCGTTGTCCACCAGATTGCCGATGCAGCGTTTGAGCGCCAGCAGCTTGCCGCGGTAGGGCCACTTGCAGTGGCCTTCGATGGTCAGCCGCTCGTCGTGCAGGTTCATCGACTCCGCCATCTGCTCAAGCAGGGCATTGATGTCGATCTCCTCGATATTCTCGTGAATGTCGGTCTCTTTGACCGTCTGCAGCGCCCCCTTCACCATCAGCTCCAGCTCGTCGAGATCCTTGTTGAACTTGGCGATTTGCACCTCGTCGTCGAGCAGTTCGACCCGAAGTCGCAGTCGGGTGATGGGGGTCTTGAGGTCGTGGGAAATCGAGCTGAACAGCCGCTCTCTATCATCGATATAACGGCGGATGCGGTGCTGCATGATGTTGAAGGCGCGGGTCGCCGCCACGATTTCCGATGCTCCTTCCTCCTTGAGTGAAGGCTGGTCGATATCCTTGCCCAGATTGACCGCCGCCTTGGCGAGACGGCGCAGCGGGCGGGTCTGCCAGCGCACCAGCATAAAGGTGAAGAAGCAGAGGAACACCGTCATCAGGGCGATGAAACGCACCTGGTTGCTTGGCATGACGGTGTCATCCAGCGTCATGTAGGGAGCGGGCAGCAGGGCCGCCAGATAGAGCCACTCCCCCTTTTCAATCTCGATCTGGGTCACCAGTACCGGTGGATTGAGCGGCTCCAGCGACAGGGTGTAGCGGGCCCAGGAGGAGGGGAGATCCGCCAGCAAGGTGTCATTGTTGAAGACGTGGAGGTCGTCGGGCCGGGAGAAGTCCACCTTGATCGCCATGGCATCGGAGAGCTTGCGGGTCAGCACTCCCTGCACCTCCTCCAGCACCTGCGTCTTGCGTTCGCTGTCGGGGATGGCGTTGATGTGGATCTCTTCCTCGTTGAGCGAGACGAAGAAGCGGCTGCCCCCCATGTTGCGCAGCTGGTCCAGCGCGATATGGCGATACTGCAGCGGCAGGGATTTGAAGAAGTTGACGGTGGAAGCGGCAGACATGGCGAGGTTGCGGGTGGTGCTGAGCATCCCCTCCAGTTCCCGCTTCTGGATCTGCTGCATCCAGATGCCGGTCAGAATGGTCTGGGAGAGCAGGATGGCCAGCAACAGCAGCAGGATCATCCGTGACAACAGGGAGCGGGGTACCAGCGCCCCCCAGGACCACTTGTTGCTCATGGCAGCTCGTGCACCTCGGCAATCAGCATGTAGCCACTGCCGCGAATGGTCTTGATGATGCGCGGGCTCTTGCCGTTGTCGCCCAGCTTCTGGCGCAGACGGCTGATCTGCACGTCGATACCGCGCTCCATCGGCAGACTTTCGCGACCGCGGGTGGCATCCGAGATGGTGTCGCGATCCAGCACCACGCCGGGCTGTTGCAGGAACATGCCGAGCAGCATGGCATCGCTGCCGGAGAGATCCAGCAGGCTGCCATCGTCATGGGTCAGCTGGTGGCTCAGGGTGTCGAGGGTCCACTCGGCAAAACGCAGGCGGCGGCTTGGCTCTTTCTCTTTTTCCGGCTGGCGGAATTCGGCGCGGCGTAGCAGTGCCTTGATGCGGGCCTGCAGTTCACGGGGGCTGAACGGCTTGGCGATATAGTCGTCAGCACCCAGTTCCAGACCGATCACCCGATCCGCTTCGTCGGAGGCGGCGGTCAGCATGATGATGGGCACCTGGGAGTCACGACGGATCTGCTGGCAGAGGGTAAAACCGTCCTCGCCGGGCATCATGATGTCCAGAATAATCAGGTCCGGGCTGTGCTGGGCGAGTTGCTGACGCATCTCGTTGCCCTCCGCCGCCGTCAATACCTGAAAGCCCGCCCGGGTCAGGTACTCATTGAGCAGCTCGCGGATCTCTTGGTCGTCATCGACGATCAGCAGTTGTTTGCTCATTGACATATGTATGTGCATCCACCCATTTTTTTGTGCAGATTGAACCTGTCGGGGGAGTAAAAAGCAAGCAAGCCCCCTATCTAATGTGAGGTTTAAGGCAATAACAGCCTATTGATAAGATTAAAACGAAAAAAGGCCGACCCAAACGGGACGGCCAACAGACAGCTTCTGACCACTGACGAGCACCCCGTGTGGCGCTCGTCACAGACTTGAAAAGGGGCCAGTCAGACTGGCCCCGAAAAGGGACAACTCTCAGTAGTGCATCCCGTCGATCCGGTTGGTTATCACACCCGTTCAAACACGGTGGCGATACCCTGACCCAGACCGATACACATGGTGGCAACCCCCAGGGTGGCATCCTTCTCCTCCATCAGATTGATGAGGGTGGTGGAGATGCGGGCACCGGAGCAGCCGAGCGGGTGACCCAGGGCAATGGCGCCGCCGTTGAGGTTTACCTTCTCGTCCACCAGATCCTGCAGACCCAAATCCTTCACGCAGGGCAGGGACTGGGCGGCAAACGCCTCGTTCAGTTCGAACAGGTCGATATCACCGACGGTCAGACCGGCACGTTTGAGCGCCTTCTGGGTGGCTGGCACCGGGCCGTAACCCATGATGGCGGCGTCACAGCCGGCGATGGCCATGGCACGTACCTTGGCGCGCGGGGTGAGGCCGAGCGCCTTGGCGCGGTCCGCACTCATCACCAGCATGGCGGCGGCGCCATCGGACAGGGCCGAGGAGGTGCCGGCGGTGACGGTGCCGTTGACCGGGTCGAACACCGGGCGCAGCTGGCTCAGGGTGTCGACCGTGGTCTCGGGGCGAATCACCTCGTCATAGTCGTAGAAGAAGCGGGCGCCGCTGGCGTCATGGCCTTCCAGCCCGACGATCTCCTTGGCGAAACGGCCTTCCACGGTGGCGGCGTGAGCGCGGCGGTGGGAGCGGGCGGCAAACTCGTCCTGCTGTTGACGGCTGATGCCGTGCAGCTTGCCGAGCATCTCGGCGGTCAGCCCCATCATGCCGGAGGCTTTCGCCACCGATTTGGCCATGCCGGGGTGGAAGTCCACCCCGTGGCTCATGGGCACGTGGCCCATGTGCTCGACGCCGCCGATGATGAAGATGTCGCCGTCACCCACCTGGATGGCGCGGGAGGCATCGTGCAGCGCCTGCATGGAGGATCCGCACAGGCGGTTGACGGTGACCGCCCCCACCTGTTTCGGGATGCCGGCCAGCAGAGCGGCGTTGCGGGCGATGTTGAAGCCCTGCTCCAGGGTCTGCTGCACGCAGCCCCAGTAGATGTCCTCGATCTCGTTCGGGTCGAGGTTGGGGTTGCGCAGCAGGATGGATTTCATCAGGTGCGCGGACAAGTCTTCTGCACGTACGTTGCGGAAGGCGCCGCCCTTGGACCGGCCCATCGGGGTCCGGATACAGTCGACAATGACTACGTCTTTCATGAATGGATCTCCTTTCCGCAATCAGTAGAAGGTTTTGCCCTGGGCGGCCATCTCACGCAGCTTGTCGCTGACGCGATAGAGCGGGCCAAGGTCGGCATACTGGTCGGCCATGGCCACATAGCGATCCAGACCGATAGTGTCCAGATAGCGGAACACGCCGCCGCGGAAGGGAGGGAAGCCCAGACCGTAGACCAGCGCGATGTCGGCTTCGGCTGGGGTGGCGACTATGCCCTCTTCCAGACAGAGCACCACCTCGTTGATCATCGGGATCATCATGCGGGCGATGATGGCGTCCTTGTCGAAATCCTGTTTCGGCTTGGCAATCGGGGCCAGCAGCTCGTAGCTGGCGACATCGGCCACCTTCTTCGGTTTGCCCTTCTTGTCAGCCTCGTAGGCGTAGAAGCCCTTGCCGTTCTTCTGACCGAAGCGGCTCGCCTCGTACATTACGTCGATGGCGGTGCGGCCTTCCTTGCTCATGCGCGCCGGGAAGCCTTGCGCCATCACATCACCGGCATGGTGGCCGGTGTCGATGCCGACTACGTCCAGCAGGTAGGCGGGGCCCATGGGCCAGCCGAACTCCTTCTCCATCACCTTGTCGACGGCGGCGAAGTCGGCGCCATCGGCGACCAGCTTGTTGAAGCCGAAGAAGTAGGGGAACAGCACGCGGTTGACGAAGAAGCCCGGGCAGTCGTTGACCACCACAGGGGACTTGCCCATGGCGGCGGCGTAGGCCACCACGCGGTTGATGGTGTCGTCCGAGGTTTGTTCGCCGCGGATGATCTCCACCAGCGGCATGCGGTGCACCGGGTTGAAGAAGTGCATGCCGCAGAAGTTCTCGGGGCGCTTCAGGCTCTTGGCCAGCAGGGAGATGGGGATGGTGGAGGTGTTGCTGGCGAGCACGGCGTCTTCGCCAATGATCCCTTCCACTTCGCCCAGTACGGCGGCTTTCACCTTGGGATTCTCGACCACGGCTTCGACTACGACGTCCACGCCTTTGACGTTGTCATAGCTGAGGGTCGGGGTAATGGCGGAGAGCACCTGGCCCATCTTGATGCCGTCGATGCGGCCCTTCTCGAGCTGGCCATTGAGCAGCTTGGTGGCCTCATTCATGCCAAGTGCCAGCGCCTTCTCGTTGATATCCTTCATCACCGCCGGAATGCCCTTGCTGGCAGACTGGTAGGCGATGCCGCCACCCATGATGCCGGCACCCAGTACGGCGGCGTGGCCAGTGGCCTTAGCAGCCTGCTTGGCCGCCTTCTTGGCCAGCGCCTTGATGTGTTGATCGTTCAGGAAGATGCCGACCAGCGCCTTGGCTACATCGGTCTTGGCCAGCTTGATAAAGCCCTGTGCCTCAACGACCAGCGCTTCGTCACGGCTCATACCTGCGGCGGCCTCGACGGTTTTCACCGCCGTCATCGGTGCCGGATAGTGTTTGCCCGCCACGGCGGCAACCATGCCGGCGGCGGTGGTGAAGCTCATCATGGCTTCCAGTTTGGAGAGGCGCAGCGGCGCTTTTTTGGCGGCGCGACGGCTCTGCCAGTCCAGCTTGCCCGCAATGGCGTCCTGGATCATCTGCAGCGCAGCGCTCTGCAGCGCGTCAGGGGCGACTACGGCGTCGATAGCGCCCACCTTGAGGGCGTCATCGGCACGGTAATCCTTACCGGTGGTGATCCACTCGAGCGCGTTGTCGGCGCCGATCACTCGCGGCAGACGGACTGTGCCGCCAAAGCCCGGCATGATGCCGAGTTTGGTCTCGGGCAGGCCGATTTTGGCGGTGGTGTCGGCCAGACGGAAGTCGGTGGAGAGAATGGTCTCGCAGCCGCCGCCCAGAGCGTGACCCTTGATGGCGGAGAGGGTAGGCACCGGCAGATCTTCGATGGCATTGAAGATGTCGTTGGCCTTTTTCAGCCAGCCGAGCAGATCTTCTTGCGGCAGATCGAACAGTTCCAGGAATTCGGTAATGTCGGCACCGACGATAAAGGCGTCTTTGCCGGAGGTGAGGATCAGACCTTTTAGTTCACGTTCTTGTTGTAATGCGGCGATCGCTTCGCTCAGGGAGAGCAGGGTAGCGCGATCCAGCTTGTTGACTGAACCCGGGGCATCAAACCTCAGCTCGGCGATGCCGTTTTCGAGGTAGCTGACCGACAGGGTTTCGCCTTGGTAGATCATGAGAGTGTCTCCTTGTTCCCACTCAGTGGGGAGTGGTGCTCCTTTATCCCCAGCAGGGGGCGAGGCTCACTATTGATCCAAAAGGAGACATTTTCAACACCTATTTAAAACATTTGTTTAACAGTTATCGAGTAAAAGCTCCTCATCACAAAATGAGCAAAAGAGAGGCGCCTTGCGGCGCCCCGGATAGATGTGAGTTTGTTATCAACTGGCCAGTTCCGGCCGGTTGCGATACTGGTTCAGCACCTCGGGATCGGCGAGGGCATGGGTGTTGTTAACCGGCCGGTTGTGTACCACTTCACGCACCGCCAGTTCGACGATCTTGCCGGACTTGGTGCGGGGGATGGCATCCACCTGCAGGATGCGGGCGGGCACGTGGCGGGCGGTGCAATGTTGCTTTATTTGCTGGCGGATCCGCTCGCGCAGCGGCTCATCCAGCTTGCAGCCAGCCTTGAGCTTGACGAACAGCACCACCCGCTCGTCCTGCTGCCACTGCTGGCCGATGACTATGCTCTCTTCTACTTCCTCCAACTGCTCGACATAGCGGTAGATCTCGCTGGTGCCGATACGCACGCCGCCCGGGTTGAGGGTGGCGTCGGAGCGGCCGTAGAACAGAATGCCACCGGTCGGGGTTAGCTCAATCCAGTCGCCGTGGCACCAGATGTTGTCGAACCGTTCGAAGTAGGCGGCGTGGTACTTGTCGCCATTTTCGTCACCCCAGAAGTAAATGGGCTGGGCCGGGAACGGCTTGGTACAGACCAGTTCGCCCTTCTCCCCCTGCACCGGCTGGCCCGCTTCGTTGAATACCTGCACCGCGAGACCGAGGCCGCGCCCCTGACTCTCGCCGCGATAGACAGGGCTGAGCGGGTTGCCGATGACGAAGCAGGAGCAGATATCGGTGCCGCCTGAGATGGAGCTGAGCTGCACATTCTGCTTTATCTGCTGATAGACGTAGTCGAATCCCTCCGGCGACAGCACAGAGCCGGTGCTGCAGATCAGCCGCAAGTACGGCAAGTCGTGGCTCTTGATGGGGGCATAACCCTGCTTGTGCAGCGCATCAAGATATTTGGCCGAGGTACCGAACAAGCTGACCTGCTCGTCGCGGGCCAGATCCCACAGCACGTTGCCATCCGGGTAAAATGGCGAGCCGTCATAGAGCACCAGGGTGGCGCCGGAGGCGAGGGCGCTCACCAGCCAGTTCCACATCATCCAGCCGCAGGTGGTGAAGTAGAAGATCCGCTCCCCCGGTTTGATGTCGCAGTGCAGCTGGTGCTCTTTCAGGTGTTGCAGCAGGGTGCCGCCAATCCCGTGCACGATGCACTTGGGTTTGCCGGTGGTGCCGGAAGAGTAGAGGATGTAGAGCGCGTCATTGAAAGCCATCGGCTCGAACTGGAGGCTGGCGTCCGGCTGGCTCGCCAGCAGTTGCTGCCAGTCGTGGCCAAGCTGCAGCGGGTTGCCGAGCAGGGGGATCATCACCGTTTGCTCTATGCTGCCGATCTGGCTCACCACGCTGGCGACCTTCTGTTGAATGTCGATAGCTTTGCCGTTGTAGCGATAGCCATCCACCGCAAACAGCACTCGTGGTCGGGTCTGGCCGAAGCGCTCCACCACGCTGGCTTCACCGAAGTCGGGGCTGGTGGAGGTCCAGATCGCCCCAATGCTGGTGGTTGCCAGCATGGCAACCACGGTTTCCGGAATATTGGGCAGGTAGGCGGCGACCACATCGCCACGACCAATCCCCTGATTGCGCAGCCACTGAGCCAGCCGGGCAACCTGATCACTCAGTTCACCCCAGCTCAGAGTACGGCTTGGACCCCCTTCGATGCGGGATATGATGGCCGGGCTCTCGTCTTGACGGCGCAGCAGGTTTTCGGCGAAGTTGAGGCAGCTATCGGGGAACCAGCGAGTGCGCTGCATATCCTGACGGTTCTCCGCCACTATGTTGCCGAGCTCGCCCTTGACGCCACAGTGCTGCCATACCAGTGGCCAGAAACGGGTAGTCTTCTCCACCGACCATTGGTAAAGCTGCGGGTAATTCTGCAACTGCAAGCCGTGGAAACGGTTCACCTCCGCCATAAAACGGTAGAGGTTGGATTGCTGCATCCCGAGCGGATCTGGTTGCCACAGGCAGAGGTTGTCCATGAGTAATCCCTGACTTCATGTATCTACCGGCAGTGTATTGAATTGTTTTTGATTTGTTAATGATTGGTTTTCTGTTGATAACAAACACGTTTGTAACGTATGCGTTACCTCACGAAGCGGCAGCTTGACGGGTCGAGCCGCCAAGCTCTTGATGTTATGCTGCAATTACATTCACCTCGGAGCAGGACGCCATGAGCAGCTACAGCCAACTTTTTGCCCAGCACCTCGATACCTTGCAGCAGCGCAGCCGCGACATTCTGCAACAACAGGGGCTCAGCGGACTGGCCATCCACTCCGGCCAGACTCACCGTATCTTCCTCGATGATCAGGATTACCCGTTCAAGGTAAACCCGCACTTCAAGGCCTGGTTGCCGGTACTGGACAATCCCCATTGCTGGCTGCTGGTGGACGGGGTGAACAAACCGGTATTGCTGTTCTACCGCCCGGTGGATTTTTGGCACAAGGTGGCGGATCTGCCCAATGCCTTCTGGGTCGAGTTCTTCGATATCCGTTTCCTGACCCGGCCGGAACAGGTGGCTGATCACCTGCCAGCCAACAAACAGGAGTGGGCCTATCTGGGGGGCCATCTGGAAGTAGCCGAACTGCTTGGTCTGACCCAGCCCAATCCCGAGGCGGTGCTCAATTACCTGCACTATCACCGCGCCTACAAGACCCCCTACGAGCTGGAGTGCCTGCGTGAGGCGAACCGGATCGGGGTACGCGGCCATATCGCCGCCAAGGACTCCTTTATGGCGGGGGCGAGCGAGTTCGAGATCAATCTGGCCTACATGAAAGCGGTCGGGCAGGGAGCCAATGAGGCGCCCTACGGCAATATCGTCGCCATCAACCGCAATGCGGCCATCCTTCACTACACTCATTTGTCTGCCGTGCGGGTGCCGGATGCGGAGCGCCACTCCTTCCTGATCGATGCCGGCGTCGATTTCCACGGTTATGCCTCCGATATCACCCGTACCTGGGCGTGGCGGCGAGGCGAGTTTGCCGATCTGATTGCAGCCCTCGACGAGCAGCAGCAGGAGATCATCAAGGAGATCAAACCGGGTCGCCGCTACAGCGAGCTGCATCTGCAGATGCACCACAAGCTGGCGCGCCTGCTGCAAGCGACCGAGCTGGTGGACATGTCGGTTGACGAGATGATCAACACCGGGGTGACCAACGTCTTCTTCCCTCACGGCCTCGGCCACTTCCTCGGTCTGCAGGTACACGATGCGGGTGGTTTCATGCAGGATGAGCGCGGCACCCATCTGGCGGCGCCCGAGCTGTTCCCCTATCTGCGCTGCACCCGGGTGATGGAGGTGGATCAGGTGTTCACCATCGAGCCGGGACTCTACTTCATCGACAGCCTGTTGGAGCCGCTGCGTCAGGGCGAACAGGGCAAACGGGTCAACTGGAACAAGGTCGAGGCACTGCGGCCGTTTGGCGGCATCCGCATCGAAGATAACGTGGTGCTGCACGCCAACGGGGTGGAGAACATGACGAGACAAGCAGGGCTCTGATGGCGGCTGCTTACTCCATTCCGGCTGCCTCGCTGGAACTGACCGAAGAGATAAAGAAGAGCCGCTTCATTACCCTGATCGCCCACACCCCGACCGTCGAGGTGGCCAAGGGGTGGGTCAACGAGATCAAGCGCCAACATCCGACCGCTCGCCACCACTGCTGGGCTTTTGTAGCGGGCGCACCGCAAGATAGCCAGGTCTATGGCTTCAGCGATGATGGCGAACCGTCCGGTACGGCGGGCAAGCCGATCCTGGCCCAGTTGATGGGCTCGGGGCTCGGTGAAATCTGCGCCGTGGTGGTGCGTTACTACGGCGGCATCCAGCTTGGCACGGGTGGACTGGTCAAAGCTTATGGGGGCGGCGTGGGGGCAGCTCTCAAGCAGCTGCCAACCCTGCTCAAGGTGCCGCGTACTCCTTCCTCCATTCATTGCGACTATGGCGACATGGGCGTGGTCGAGTCACTGATAAGCAGTCACAACGGCGAGCTGCTGGCAGCCGATTACGGCCAGCAGGTCACCCTGCAGGTGGCGTGGGAGTCTGAAGTATGGGAGAGGGTTGACCGCGAATTGACCGATCGTACTCATGGGCGGGTATCCCTCCGTCCCTTAGATGGCTAGAATCCATCGCTCTTTACTTGGGGAAAGGGAGCTGTAATGCACATCCTGAGCATTATTCGCATTGTTGGCTTGCTGGTTGCGCTGTTCAGCTCGACCATGCTGTTGCCTGCGTTGGTGGCTTTTGGCTATCGGGATGGTGGTGGTGCCGAGTTCGTCAGCTCTTTTCTGATCGCCTTGCTACTCGGCGTGGTGCTCTGGTTTCCCAACCGCTATCACAAGAAGGAGCTCAGATCGAAAGAGGGTTTCCTCATTGTGGTGTTGTTCTGGGTGGTGCTGGGCAGTGTCGGTGCGGTTCCTTTCATCATCAGCGATGTACCTGGCATGTCAGTTTCGGAAGCCTTCTTCGAGTCGTTTTCCGGTCTGACCACCACGGGGGCTACGGTGTTGACCGGGTTGGATGATCTGCCCAAGGCATTCCTGTTCTACCGCCAGTTGTTGCAGTGGCTGGGAGGGATGGGGATCATCGTGCTGGCGGTAGCCGTATTACCGTTGCTTGGGATCGGGGGGATGCAGCTCTATCGCGCCGAGATCCCCGGGCCTGTCAAGGATACCAAGGTGACGCCGCGCATCGCCGAAACCGCCAAGGCACTCTGGTTCATCTATCTGTTGCTGACCTCGCTCTGCACCCTGGCTTACTGGATGGCGGGCATGACCTTGTTCGATGCCATCTGCCACTCCTTTTCCACCCTCTCCATCGGTGGTTTTTCTACCCACGATGCCAGCATAGGTTTCTTCAACAGCCCGGTTATCAACCTGATTACCGTGTTGTTCCTGTTGATCGGCAGTATCAACTTCGGCCTTCACTTCATGGTCTTCGCCCACAGGCCGGTACGGTTGTTCAGTTATCTGAGAGATCCTGAGGTGAAGGTGTTTCTCGGCATTCAGTTGTTCCTATTTCTGTTCTGTGCTGCAGTATTACTGCAACACAATCATTACGAACACTGGCAAGAGACCCTCAATCACGCTCTGTTCCAGTCAGTTTCGCTGGGTACGACAACTGGTTATAGCACCGCCAGCTATGCAGACTGGCCCTCTTTCCTGCCCATCATGCTGATGTTCTCCTCCTTTATCGGCTGCTGTGCCGGCAGTACCGGCGGTGGTATCAAGGTGATGCGCTTCATGATTCTCTTTATGCAGGGGATGCGGGAACTGAAACGGTTGGTACATCCAAGGGCCGTCTACACCCTGAAGCTGGGACGCAAGGCGGTGCCGGAACGGGTGGTTGAAGCGGTCTGGGGATTCTTCGCAACCTACATCATCCTCTTTGTGCTCTTTATGCTGGCGTTGATCGCGACGGGTATGAATGAGGTAACCGCCTTCTCGGCAGTGGCGGCAACTTTGACCAACGTTGGGCCTGGACTGGGAGATGTGGCTGCCAATTTCTCCGGTACCAGCGCACCGGCAAAGTGGATTCTGGTGTTGGCCATGCTGTTTGGCCGATTGGAAATCTTCACGCTTCTGGTACTGTTTACTCCTGCATTCTGGCGTAGTTGAGGTAGTTATGGACAAGATTCTGGTGCTTTATTCCTCTCGGGATGGCCAAACCCGCAAAATAGTCGATGTCATGCTGGAGCAGATGCCGGGATGCGAAGTGGTGATGCACGACCTGCACACCTTGCCGATGTGCAACCTCAGCAAGTATGCCAAGGTCTTGATCGGCGCCTCCATTCGTTATGGCAACTTCCATCCCAGCCTGTTCAGCTTTATTCATGCCCATCAGGAGCAGCTGGAGGTGGCCAATGCGGCCTTCTTCTGTGTCAACCTGACGGCCCGCAAGCCAGAGAAGCAGACGCCGCAAACCAATGCCTATATGAAGAAGTTCCTGCGCCTCTCGCCCTGGAAGCCGAAAACTCTGGGTGTGTTTGCTGGAGCGTTGCAGTACTCCCGCTACAACTGGTGGCAGACTCGCATCATCCAGCTGATCATGAAGATTACCGGTGGCAGTACCGACACCAGCAAGGACATTGAGTTTACCGATTGGGAAAAGGTGCGCAGCTTTGCACGCGAATTCTGGTCAAAAAGGTAGCAGTGTGATGTGAATTCAGGGCTTTTTGCCCGAAACAGCCCCGCCGACGCGGGGCTTTTGTTTAATAAAGCAACGGTTGAACCGGAAAACTGTAAAAAGTGCCATTTTTTGCATTTTCCCTCTTGTCATCCCGGCGCGGCTCCCTATAATGCGCCCCTACCAGCACGGCGGAACACGCCGAACTGATGAGCCAGCTTCCTAGCGAAGTGGGCGCCGAAAGAAAAGCGAAAACAATCGCTTGACTTTCGAAGCGAGAAGCGTAATATGCGCCTCCTCAACGCGACAAGTGTCACGCTCTTTAACAATTTGAATCAAGCAATCTGTGTGGGCACTCACAGCATCGAGCATCAAAAACAATTTTTGATTTTC